>NZ_BCRJ01000047.1 GCF_001552535.1 Nocardioides jensenii JCM 1364 = NBRC 14755
GGCGACGCGGGCCCGGCCCACGAGCTGGCCGGCCCGGCCCGGGGCGACCGGCAACCTGCCGAGGGCAGTCGCACCACGCGTGCGGAGGGCGCGCCTGGCGCGAACCCTCACCTGGGTCAACGGGCTCACGGACATGTCAGACCTCCACGTGCTGGCGGGGATCGCCATAGAACTCGAGCCGCCCGTGGGCGGTCATGAAGGACGCGTCGTCGACGGTCCAGGTGTGCGCGTGCCGGTCGAGGCCGCGCACGGAGACGAAGTTGAACCGGTCTGCGGACCAGATCTTCACGCCGTCGACGATCGCCCGGTCGAGGATGTCGCTGTCGACCGCGCGCGGGATGTCGGAGAAACGCAGGCCGCGCACCACGTCGCCGTCGAAGAGCATCGAGCCGCCCTGGATCCGGCGCACGTAGCTGTGCTCGGTCTCCGGGTAGCGCAGCACGACCGCGCCGCTGGAGCGCAGCCACACGTAGTGCGCCCACTTGCCGACGATGCCTGCGCCGCTGCTGATCCCGGCGTCGAGCAGGTCGGTGAGGTAGTGCGTGCCGTAGTGGTTGTCGTCGTCCATCTTCGCCACGAACGCCCCACCGCAGGCTTCGAGTCCGAGGTTCATGCAGGTGCCGAGCGTGGCGGTGCGCGGCACGTCCACCACGGTCAGGTGCGGTACGCCGGCCGCCTCCGCACGGGCCGCGAGGTCGGCCCGGTCGAGGTCGATGCCGTGGAGGACGAGCACGAGCTCGACGTCGTCGTGGCACTGGCGACCGACGTTGGCCAGCACGTTGTCGATCTCGTGGGGCCGGTTGGTGGGCACGATCGCGGAGACGGAACGGTCGGTCGGCCGCGGTGGCGCGATGCCGTCCAACAGCAGGTCGACGCGGTGGTCGAGGCGGTGCCCGGCGTGCACGGCACGGTGCAGCGCCAGACCTTCGCGGTCACGGAGCTCGGTCTGCTCGAGTCGGGCGATGATCTCGCTGCGCAGGGCGCGGGCGTCGCGGGCGCGGACGACGTACGGCTCGAGGTCGGTGGGCACGGGCAGCCGGTCGAGCGTCACCACCGGGGTGCGGAGTGCGCCGGCCTCGAGGAGCGTCGTGGTGTCCTCGACGTGGTGACGCGGTGCGTCGACCAGCACGGCGGCCTCGTCGAGTGGCACCGGGTGCTGGGCTCGACCACGTAGGACCTTGCTCACCGGGGCGTCCGGGTCGCGCAGGTGCACCGAGACGCCGTCGAGCGGCCGGACCGCCTTGACCACGTCGGCCGCCACGGCGCCGGCGACCCGGGGGTCGACCGGTCCGTCCACGACGAGG
>NZ_BCRJ01000048.1 GCF_001552535.1 Nocardioides jensenii JCM 1364 = NBRC 14755
TGCGCCGGGTCGGCGACGAAGACCCGGGTGCCTGCCTCGGCCAGCGCGGTCACGTGTGCGGGCGGTCCCCCGGCGGTCGCCCAGACCACGACGGGCACGCCGGCCCGGATCGCCGCACGCAGGGCTACGGAGACCACGACGGCCTCGTGGTCGGGCACCGCACCGTCGACGTACTCGACGAGAAGGAGGTCGGCGTCCGTGAGCGCCTGCTCACCCACGGAAGCGCCGACCAGATCATGGAGCTCGCGCTGTCGCCACTGGGCGGCCAGTCCCTCACTCAGCCGGCGGCCGGCCAGCACCACCGCGCGTACGTCGGGGCGCGCCGGCCCGCGCTCCGGCGGCAGCGCCCACTCCTCACGGGTCGAGGTGTTCCTCGCTGGTCGAGCAGCCAGCGCCAGCGAGCGGACGGTCGAGATCACGCGCCGTACCCGGCTCATCGCACACCCGCCTTCGCGAGTGCCGTCTCCACCCGCGGGGCGAGCGTCTCGATGTAGGTCTTGGTGAGGTGCGAGCCCTGGCGGTAGACCAGCACGTTGCCGATCACCGGCGCACACTCGTCGGTCGGGCAGATCGCGTCGACCAGGTCCAGGAAGTAGAGCCCCTGTGCGGAGCCACTCCCCCGGGCCGCGCCCGGCGAGATGTCGACCGCACCGAGCTCGTCGGCGGCCGCCTTCTGCACCTCGACCCCGCTGCCGTCGACCCCGTGGTCGCGGTCGTAGGTGCACTGGGTGAGGTCGTCCTGGTGCTCGGAGACGCAGGCGTAGACGTCGCTGCCGGTCTGCGGGGTGTCGGCGAGTACGACGACCTCGATGCCGGCCTCGCGCAACTGGGTCCACGCGTCCTCGAGCCCGGCCTGCATGGTGTCCTCCGACATGTCGTCGCCGTCACCCGTCAACGCGGAGTCGCGCTGGCCCGCGGTCACGACCACGTCGGGCTTCTCGTCACCGGTGAGCCGGTCGAGCACGTCACCGCCCCATTCACGGCAGGTGTCGTAGGGCTCGCCGTCCAGCACGGAGGTGGCCGTGGAGAACTGGCAGGCGGACTTCGTGTAGGTCACGATCTTCCAGTCGTGGGTCCTCGCGAGCACCTGGAAGGCCGGCACCCACTGGGCGGCCTTCGAGTCGCCGACCACCGCGATCGTCGTGGCGGCGTCGTCAGCGCCGTACTCGCACGAGACGACCTCGGCGACGTCCGTGTCGACCTGGCAGCCGTCGGCGTACAGGTCGGGCACGTCCTTGGGCGCCTCGAGCGGGTTCGGGGTGATCCCGCCCCGCACCGAGTCGACCGGTGCGCCGGCCGGGTCGTCCTTCGGTGAGCTGGCGGAGAGCGCCATCGAGCCCTTGACGTTGGCCGGGTCGATCGTCGGGCCGGCGGCCCTGCCGAAGAGCGCCACCAGCATCAGCCCGGCGACCACCGCGATCAGGGTGCAGTTCACCCCCAGCGAGAGCGAGACCCTGGTGTTGCCCACGAACTTCGAGTTGCGCAGCGGGTTCTCGACGAGGTGGAAGGTCAACCAGGCCGGGATGATCGATGCGGTGACGATGACCAGTCCGGTCAGCACCGAGATGCCGCCGAAGTGCTCGCGGGCCACGATCAGCAGCGGCCAGTGCCACAGGTAGAGGGAGTAGGTCAGGTAGCCGATGAACAGCATGAACCGGTTGCCCAGGATCGCCACCGGTCCCCTCGGACCGGCCGCGACACCGGCCGCGATCATCAGCCCCGCGCCCACGGTCGGCAGCACGGCGTAGTGGCCGGGCCAGGTGATGTCGGAGGTGTAGATGCGCCCGGCCAGCAGGATCATGCCGAGACCGGCCCAGGCGAGCACGATGGCCGGGCCCTTCGGGATCCGGTCGAGGCGGGTGGCCAGGATCGCCACGAACGCGCCGATCGTGAACTCCCACATGCGTGTGGTGGTGATGAAGTAGGCCCGCTCGCTGGCGAAGAACGACTGGTGCACCGCCCAGGCGAAGGACGGTACGGCGACCAGGGCCAAGCCGACCAGCAGCGCCGGCTTGCGCCGTACGCCGAGCCGCGCCGCGAGCACCACGGCGCCGAGGAGCAGGATCGGCCAGACGAAGTAGAACTGCTCCTCGACCGAGAGCGACCAGTAGTGCTGCACGGCCGAGGGGGTGATGTCCTCGGCGAGGTAGTCGACCGAGCGGTCGGCCAGGCGCCAGTTCACGAAGTAGAGCGCGGAGGCGACGATGTCGCCGCCGGTGGTCTCCCACCGGATCTTCGGCACCCACAGCCAGGTCATCACCGCGGTCGCGCCGAGCACGACCGAGGCCGCGGGCAACAGGCGCTTGGCCCGGCGCGCGTAGAAACCGAGCAACCGCACGCGTCCGGTGCGGTCGACCTCCTTCATCAGCTGGCCGGTGATCACGAAACCGGAGATGACGAAGAAGACGTCCACGCCGACGAAGCCGCCGGGGAAGAGCATCAGCCCTGCGTGGTAGGGCAGGACGAGGAAGGTGGCGACCGCGCGCAGGCCCTCGATGTCGCGGCGGATCCGGCTGTTGCCCTTGACTGCCTTGCCGGAGGGATCGGCCCGGCGCCTTCCGGGTGACGCCTCGGCGGACAGTCGTTCAGTGAGCGTGGTCATCAGGCCTCCGCATGCGGGTAGGGGTTGCCGTAGAACAGGAGCCGCGACGAGCGCGCCATCAACTGCTTCTCGGTGATCGGCCAGGTGTGGCTGCCGGGGTCGACCCGGCGCACGGACACGAAGTTGAAGCGGTCCGCGGAGTAGGTGGTCAGGCCGCGCGCCTTGACCTTCTCGAGGAACGTGGTGTCGACCCGGCGCGGCAGGTCCTCGAAACGCACGTCGGCGGCGAGCTCACGACGGGTCAGCAGCGTGCCGCCCTGCACCAGGTCGGTGAACCGGTGCTCGGCGTGCTCGAAGCGCAGCAGCGTGGCGCCGCTGGACTCGAGGTGCACGAGGTGGGCCCACTTGCCGGTCACGTCGGCGCCGGAGTAGTCCAGCGCCCGCACCAGGTCGGTGAGGTAGTGCCGGCCGTAGAAGTTGTCGTCGTCGACCTTGGCGACGAGCTCGCCGTCGGCCGCGTCGACGCCGAGGTTCATGGAGGCGCCGAGGGTGAGGACTGCGTCGGCGTGCCGGGTGACGACGTTCTCCAGCCCTGCGCGTGCCGCGCGCTGACGCAGGTCGGCCGGCGCCTCGAAGCCGTGGGTGACCAGCACCAGCTGGAGGTCGCGGTGGCTCTGGCTGCCCATCATGGCCAGCACGTGGTCGAGCTGCTCGGGTCGCATGGTCGGGACGACCGCACTGACCGAGGCCGCCAGTGCCGTCCCGAGGCCAGTCGAGATCACCCCACCGGGTCTCGAGACGCTCGATGGCGCTCGCTCCTCGACCAACGGAAGACCGAGACCGAGGGAACGCAGCACGGTGTCCACGCGATGCGTGCAGAGGTGCTCGTCGAACACCCGACGGTGGGCCTTGAGCGCCTGGCGGTCGCGGTACTCGTCCTGGCCGAGCAGCACGTCGATCGCGGCGCGCGCCTCGTCGGCGTCGCGGACCACCTCGAGATCGGAGCCGAAGAACGGCTCGATGCTGGCCGCCGGCGTGGTGATCACCGCGGTCTGCGCGGCGGAGAGCTCGAAGAGCCGGCGGCTGCACATCGTCTTGGAGCCGGTCACCGAGTTCACGTTCAGGAAGACCTGGTACGCCGAGTAGGCCGCGATCATCTTCGGGTAGGGCAACGAGCCCACGACGTGCCTGCGGTAGGGCGCCGGGAACCGGTAGCGCTTGTCCCCACGCTGCATGCGCGACCAGATGTGGAGTCCGCGGTCGAGCGCCGGGCGCAGCAGCTGCTCCATCTGCTCGCGGCGCTCCGGGTGCTTCTCGGCGAACCAGGTGCCGGCGAACGCGATCGGCAGCACCCGGCCCCTGCCGCGGCGTACCGGGTTGTGCAGCCGCGGCTGGGCGGAGAAGGGCAGCAGGTCGATCCGCTCGTGGCCGAGGTCGCGCTGGTAGACCGGGATCCGGTCGGCGTCGACGGTGAAGACCTGGTCGAAGAGCCGGGCGGTCTCGAGGAAGACGTCGTAGTTGGGCGGGTCCTCCTTGTTCCAGAACACGGTCGGGATGCCCTCGTCGCGGCACCACGCCACCAGCGCGCGCAGCTCCGGCGACGGCTGGTGGTCGCGGGTCATGTGCAGCCGCCAGGCACCGTCGTTGCCGTTCCACGCGGACTCGACGAAGAGCAGGTCGGGGCGCTGCTCCGTGAGGACCGCCTGCCAGTCGGTCGGCGTCACCTTCACCTGGTGCCACTCGTAGCGGAGGGCCAGCTCGGAGAACGGATCGAGGATCACCGCCGCAACGGTCGTGCGGGCCGGGACCACCTCGGGCAGGGCGTACGCCGGCAGCCGGGGGCGGTGCAGTCGTCCGCGGAGCAACCTCACAGGAACTCCTGGAGCACGGCGGCGATGCGGGCACCCGCCTTGCCGTCCCACAGCGGCGGCACCTTGTGCGTGGTCGCAGTGGGCGCCGCCAGCACGTCGGCGAGCACGAACGGGACGTCCTCGCGGGTGACCAGCTGGTTGGTGCCGTGGGTGATCGTCACCGGGCGCTCGGTGTTGGGCCGCAGCGTCAGGCACGGGATGCCGAGGATCGTGGTCTCCTCCTGCACGCCGCCGGAGTCGGTGACCACCGCCCGGGCGCCGCGGACCAGGCCGAGGAACTCGACGTACCCCTGCGGGTCGAGCACGACCACGCGCGGGTGGTCGAAGAGGCCGACCGCCTCGAAGGCCGCCCGCCCGCGCGGGTGCAGGGGCAGCACCAGGTCGACCTGGTCGGCCACCGCGTGCAGCGCCTTGACCAGCGCCGAGGCGTCGGCCGGGTCGTCGACGTTCGCCGGGCGGTGCAGGGTGGCGACGGCGTAGTCACCCTCGAGGCCGTGCCGCGCGCGGGCGGCGGCGACGTCGAACCGGTCGAGGTTGGCCAGCAGGGTGTCGATCATCGGGTTGCCGACCAGGTGGATCCGGTCGGCGACCACACCCTCGTTGCCGAGGTGGGCGACCGCGTCGGGGCTGGTCGCGAAGAGCAGGTCGGAGAGTCGGTCGGTGACCAGGCGGTTGACCTCCTCGGGCATGGTGCGGTCGAAGGAGCGCAGGCCGGCCTCGACGTGGGCGATCGGGATCTGCAGCTTCGCGGCGACCAGGGCCGCGGCGACGGTCGAGTTCACGTCGCCGTAGACGACCACGACGTCGGGCCGCTGGGCCAGGAACAGCTCCTCGAGGCCGGTCATGGTGCGGGCGGTCTGGGTGGCGTGGCTGCCCGAGCCGACGCCGAGGTCGACGTCCGGGGTGGGCAGGCCGAGCTGGCGGAAGAACACCTCCGACATCGCCTCGTCGTAGTGCTGGCCGGTGTGCACCAGCGTCTGCTCGAGGCCGAGCTCGCCGGCGGCCGCGATCACCGGAGCCGCCTTCGGGAAGTTGGGGCGGGCTCCGGCCACATGGGTGAGCTTCGTGGTCATGGGGGCCTCTTCTGGGTTTCGGGGACATACCCGGTCCGGGTGGGTCGCGGGCGACACGGACCGATTCACTGCATCGTGACTATATCTAGTAAGTTACTGTACTTAGTAATCGAAGGGCGCCCGGCGCGTCCCGGACGGCCGCACCACGGCCACGCACACGAGAGGAGCAGCCATGACCGCGTCACGCACGTCGGCCCGACTGCTCCTCACCGCCCGCACCCTCCCGATCGCCGCCTCGGTGGTCCGGAGGCACCTGGCCCGCGGGCGAGGGCACACTGCCTCGATCGGGGCACGTGTCCTGCCCGGCGTCGCCGGCCCGCTCTCTCGCCTGGCCACCTCCACCAGGCCCGGGCCGGCGTACGCCGCGGCACAGTCGCCGCACGCGAGGACACCGTCGCCGTACGCGAGGGCCCTGTCGGCGTACGCCGCCGGCGACCTGAGCCGCGCCCATGAACAGGCCCGCCTGGCCGGCCGAGCCGGCGCCCGCCTGCGCGAGCT
>NZ_BCRJ01000049.1 GCF_001552535.1 Nocardioides jensenii JCM 1364 = NBRC 14755
GGACGCACCCCCGGGGTCGGGCCGCCGCCTGACCGTGCTGCACCTGGTCACCAACTCGCTGCCCAACGACGTCGCCGGCTACACGACCCGCACCCACGGCCTGCTCAGCGCCCAGCGTGCCGCGGGCACCGACGCGCACGCCGCCACCCGGATCGGCTACCCGGTGACCCGCGGCCACCTGGCCGTCCAGGCGGTGGAGCACGTCGATGACGTGCCCTACCACCGCGTCCTCGCCACCGTGCCGCTGCGCGCGGACCGTGCGCTGGCCAAGGACGTCGAGCGCACCGCCCGGCTCGTGGAGCGGATCCGACCCGACGTGCTGCACGCTCACAGCAACCACCTCAACGCCCAGGTCGCCCTGGCCCTGCGCGTCCGTCTCGGCCTGCCCGTGGTCTACGAGGTGCGCGGCTTCCTGGAGGAGACCGAGCGTTCACGGCGTGGCGCCGACGCTCTGCCGAACGAGCGACAGCGCCTGACCAGGGCCGTCGAGACACGCTGCATGCGCGCGGCCGACGCGGTGATCACGATCAGCGAGGTGATGCGCGAGGCGATCGTGGCCCGCGGCATCGCGGCATCAAAGGTGCACGTCGTGCCCAACTCCGTCGGCGACCAGTTCCTTGCGCCGGGTCGCCAAGAGGCTCGGGGGTCGAGTGCCGCCGAGGCACGAGGCGGTGTATCGAGACCTCGCTACTCGACCACCGAGCACGGTGGGCCCGTCACCGTCGGCGCGGTCGGCACCCTCAACGACTACGAGGGCCTCGACGTCCTGATCGACGCGATCGCACTGCTGAGCCCCGGCACCGCACAGCTGCTGGTCGTCGGCGACGGCCCGGCCCGCCCGGCCCTCGAGGCCCGGGCCCGCGCCGCCGGCATCGACGCCGAGTTCACCGGGCGAGTGAGTCCCGACCGGGCCGTCGAGCAGCACCAGCGCATCGACCTCCACGCCACGCCCCGCCTCGACCTCCCGGTGACCCGGCTGGTGCCTCCGATCAAGCCGGTCGAGGCGATGGCCCTGGGTCGCGCGGTGGTGGTCAGCGACCTGCCGCCGCTGCGCGAACTGGTCCGCGACAGCCACAACGGCCGCCTGGTCCCCGCGGGTGACGCCCGCGCCCTGGCCGGCGTACTCGCGGAGCTGGCCGCCGCCCCCGACGTACGACGACGGCTCGGCGCGAACGGCCGCGCCGACGTGCTCGCCAACCGCACCTGGGAGCGGGCCGCCCAGACCTGCGCCCGCGTCTACGACGAGATCCGCACCGGCCCGACCCCGGCCGGTCGCACCAGCCTGATCGAAGGAGTCACCTCATGACCCGGACCACTGACCTCGACCTCGTCGTCGTCGGCCTCGGCTACGTCGGGCTGCCGCTGGCGCATGCCGCCACCGCCGCGGGCCTGCGCGTCACCGGATTCGACCTGGACCGCGCCGCCGTCGACGGCCTCAACGCCGGCGTCTCCCACGTCGACGACCTGAGCGACGACGACGTCGCGGCCATGGTGTCCACCGGGTTCCAGGCCACCGACGACCCGGCCGTACTCGCCGACGCCGACGTCACGGTCATCTGCGTGCCCACCCCGCTCAGCCCCGACGGCGGCCCCGATCTCGGCGCGGTCACGTCCGCCGTCCGGGCCGTCGCCGAGCACCTTGTGCCCGGCCGGCTCGTGGTGCTGGAGTCGACCACCTACCCCGGCACCACCGACGAGCTGGTCCGCCCGATCCTCGAGGAGGCCTCCGGCCTGATCGCCGGCGAGGACTTCGCGCTGGCCTTCTCCCCCGAGCGGATCGACCCGGGCAACCCGACGTACGGCCTGGTCAACACGCCCAAGGTCGTCGGCGGCCACACCCCGTCGTGCACCGCGCGAGCCGCGGCTTTCTACGGCAAGTTCGTGCACACGATCGTCGAGACCGCCGGCACCCGCGAGGCCGAGACCGCCAAACTGCTGGAGAACACCTACCGGCACATCAACATCGCGCTGGTCAACGAGATGGCCCGCTTCTGCCATGAGCTGAAGATCGACCTGTGGGACGTCATCCGCGCCGCGTCCACCAAGCCGTTCGGGTTCCAGGCCTTCCACCCCGGCCCGGGCGTCGGCGGGCACTGCATCCCGATCGACCCGAACTACCTCTCCCACAACGTGCGCGCCAAGCTCGGCTACCCGTTCCGGTTCGTGGAGCTGGCCGAGGAGATCAACGCCACCATGCCGTCGTACGTCGCCCACCGCGCGCAGAACCTGCTCAACGACCACGCCAAGGCGATCCACGGCTCCACCGTGCTGCTGCTCGGTGTGACCTACAAGCCCAACATCGCCGACCAGCGGGAGTCCCCGGCGGTGCCGCTGGCCAAGGCGCTCGACACCCTCGGCGCCCGCGTGGTCTACCACGACCCGCGCGTCGAGGAGTGGGACGCCGGCGTGCCGGTCACCCGCGCCGACGACCTGGCCACCGCGATCGCCTTCGCCGACCTGGTGATCCTGGTGCAGGCCCACGACGAGTACGACGTGGCCGCGCTGGCCGCCGACGCGCGACTGTTCTTCGACACCCGTGGGGTGACCACAGGCCCCGAGGTGAACCGGTTGTGACCACGACACCCAGTCCATTGGCCACGCTCGCCGCCGAGCACGGCCTCCGGCAGGTCGGCGTACGCCCTCCTCTGCGGCGCTACCTGGCCACGATGTGGCAGCGACGGCACTTCGCGGTGTCGCTGGCCGGCTCGAAGGCCTACGCGCGCAACCAGGGCAACTACCTCGGCCAGGTCTGGGCGCTGCTCAACCCGGTGCTGTGGGCGCTGGTCTACCTGCTGGTCTTCGGGGTGCTGCTCGACACCAGCCGCGGCGTGGAGAACTTCATCGGCTTCCTGGTGGTGGGCGTCTTCATGTTCCACTTCAGCTCGGCCAGCATCACCACAGGATCGAACGCGATCGTCGGCAACCAGGGCCTGATCACCTCCCTGCAGTTCCCACGGGCGCTGCTGCCGATCGCGTCGGTGCTCGCCGAGCTGGTCACGCTGGTCCCCGCACTGGTCGTGCTGCTGGTGCTCGTGCCACTGACCGGCGAGCCGTTCGCGTGGACCTGGCTGCTGCTCCCCCTCGCCGTCGGGCTGCAGTGGATCTTCGGCACCGGAGTCGCCCTGGTCTGCGCGCGGCTGGTCTCGCAGTGGCGCGACGTGAAGCAGCTGATCCCGTTCGTGCTGCGCGCCCTCATGTACGTCTCCGGGGTCTTCTTCTCCATCGACCACTACGTCGGCAGCGGCACCGCGGCCGCCGTACTCTCCCACCAGCCGGTCGCGGTCTATCTCGAGCTCGTGCGCGGCACGCTGCTCTCCGAGGTCGCACTCACGCCTGCTCTGTGGGGCTGGGCATTCGGGTGGGCACTGCTCACCCTCGTGCTGGGCTTCATCTTCTTCTGGCACGCCGAAGAGAGGTACGGCCGTGGCTGATCGTCCCTCCCTCATCGTCGACGACGTGCACGTCACCTACCGCACGTACGGCGGACGCCGGCTGACCGCACGGCAGCAGAAGACCTGGCACACGATCGGTCGACACGTCGGAGCGGTCGACAAGGTCCGCGCGGTCCGCGGCATCTCCTTCGTCGCCCACCACGGTGAGTCGATCGGCGTGATCGGCCACAACGGCTCAGGCAAGAGCACGCTGCTGCGCGCGATCGCCGGGGTGCTGCCGACCGAGTCGGGCGCGGTGTACGCCGACGGCACGGCCTCGCTGCTCGGGGTCAACGCCGCCCTGATGCGCGACCTGACCGGTGAGCGCAACATCGTGCTCGGCGGGCTCGCCCTCGGCCAGACGCCAACCCAGGTTGAGGATCGCTTCGACGAGGTCGTCGACTTCGCCGGCATCGGCGACTTCATGCAGCTGCCGATGCGGGCCTACTCCTCGGGCATGGGAGCACGTCTGCGCTTCGCGATCTCGTCGGCGGCCCGCCCGGACATCCTGATGATCGACGAGGCGCTCTCGACGGGCGACGCGGAGTTCCGCCGGCGCAGCCGGGACCGCGTCGACCAGATCCGCTCGGAGGCCGGCACGGTGCTGCTGGTCAGCCACTCGATGTCGACGATCCGCTCCATGTGCGACCGGGTGCTCTGGGTCGACGGCGGTGAGCTCCGCCTCGACGGTGCGGTCGACGAGGTGCTCGAGGCCTATGCCGAGGCGACCGGCCGGCCGGTTGCTCGGCGTACACCTCGCCGTCCGAGTGCCGGCCCGCGGACCGCGGCCCGTGCGTCGGAGCAGGCGGTTGCGGGATGACCCTGCCCGCACACGCCCTGGTGGTCACCGTGGTCCACCACCCGGAGGACGCCCGGATCCGGCACCGCCAGATCGCCTCCCTGCTCGAGGCCGGCTGGCAGGTGACCTACGCGGCGCCGTTCTCCGGCTACGGCCTGCCGATTCCTCCGTCGACCGAACAGCTGAGGTCGATCGACGTCCCGCGCGCCGTGGGCACCGCCCGCCTCGCCTCGATGAGGGCGGCGCGCGCCCTGCTCGACCGACGGGGCGACGACCACGACGTGGTGCTGCTCCACGACCCGGAGCTGCTGCTCGCGGTCGGCAGCTTCCACCACCCGCACGTCGTGTGGGACGTGCACGAGGACACCGCCGCGGCGATCTCGCTGAAGCCGTGGCTGCCCGCCGGGCTCGGTCGGCCCGCGGCCTGGGCGGTACGCCGGATCGAGCGTCGCGCCGAGCGCCGGCACCACCTCCTGCTCGCCGAGGACGCCTACCAGTCACGCTTCCGCAAGCGGCATCCCGTCGTGCCGAACACCACACGCGTGCCGGCCTCGCCCCCGCCTCCGGACGACCCGCGGGTGGTCTACGTCGGGCATCTCTCCCGGGCCCGCGGGGTGCACGAGCTGGTCGAGCTCTCGCGGTTGCTCGCGCCCTCCGGCATTGCGGTGCAGGCCATCGGACACGCCGACCAGGCGGCCACTGCGGCCCTGACCGCCCCCTCCTCCCAGGTCGACTGGCTGGGGTTCCTGCCCCACGACGAGGCGATGAAGCACGTCGACGGTGCCCTGGCCGGGCTCTCCCTGCTGCACGACGAGCCGAACTACCGGCACTCGCAGCCGACCAAGGTCGTCGAATACATGGCGCACGGGGTCCCGGTGATCACCACGCCACTCCCCCGGGCCGAGCACCTGGTCACGTCGGTCGGGTCGGGAGTCGTCGTACCCTTCGGCGCCCCGGCGGTCGGTCGCTCGCGCGCCGGATCACGCGGGCCGGCAGCCGCGTCGTCGGACGGGTCGTGCGCCGCCTCGGAGGTGGCCTCAGCCGTCGCGGACGTCGTACTGGCACTGCAGGCGGATCCCGTCGCCCGCCTGCGGATGGGCACGCTGGGCCATCGCCACGCCGCCGACCACCTCGACTGGGCCCGCCGCTCCGGCGAGTTCGTCAGCCGGCTCGGCGCCATCGCCAACGCCCCGGATCGATAGTCCCTGACGTTTCGCCCCCCCCACGGTGGAGAAGGACCGAAACGTCAGGGAGTATCCCGAGATCAGGACCGAAACGTCAGGGAGTATCGGGATCAGCGGCGGGAGGAGCGAGGGATGGAACGGAGGAAGCCGCTGCCCCACGAGAGGTGCATGGTCGCCACCACGAACGGAAGCAGCACCCGCGCCCGCCAGGCCAGCCTGCGGCGGCGCCCCATCTCGTACGTCGCCCCGAGCACGCCGAAGGCGTAGCCGAGCGGCGCCAGGAAGCCCGCGAGCAGCCAGGGAACCAACCATCCGGCACCCAACCATCCGGCACCGGGCCCGGGCCCGACCGTTCCGGAGACCAGACCGAGCACGAGACCGACCAGTCCCAGCAAGGATCCGAGAGCGATCAGACCCGTGACGATCGGCGCGGCCAGGTAGCGGAACGACGCGGTGTCCGGGTGCTCGTCGACGATCTGGCGACGCCACTGACCGGAGCCGAAGAACTGCCGGCGCAGGGCGTTGAAGTCGCGGCGCGGACGGTAGACCACGGCCAGGTCGGGGGTGAACCAGACCGTCTCGCCGGCCTGCCGCAGCCGGTAGTTGAGCTCCCAGTCCTGCGCGCGCAGGAAGTGCTCGTCGAAGCCGCCGACCTTGACCAGCGCGTCGCGCCGGAACGAGCCGAGGTAGACGGTGCGGGCCGGGCCGGGTTCGCCACCGACGTGGAACTTCGACCCACCGATGCCCAGCGGCGAGGACATCGCCGCGGCGACGGCGTGGCCGAACGACGTGTCGCCCTCGACCCGCATCATGCCGCCGACGTTGGCCGCACCGGTGGACTCCAGCAGGTCGACCACGTCCTCGAGGTAGCCGTCGGGCAGGAAGCCGTGCGCATCGACGCGTACGACGAACGGGTGGCTGGTCTCGGCGATTGCCGCATTCAACGCGTGGGGCGTGAAGCCGGTCGGGTTTCCCACGACGCTGACCTGCGGATCCGTGGCCGCCAACCGGTGCGCGATCTCCGCGGTGCGGTCCTTGCTGGGCCCGACCGCGAGCACGAGCTCGACCTCGCCGTCGTAGGCCTGGTCGAGCACCCGGCGCACGGACTCCTCGAGGTAGCGCTCCTCGTTGAGCACCGGCATCACCACGGAGACCGAGGTCCGGACCCGCGCCCGCGACGAGGTCCCTGGCCGAGCCTGAGGCCGGGGCCGCGACGGAGGAAGCGGAAGCGTCGAGGGACTCGTCACCGCCCCCGTCACGCGACACCGAGTCCGCGGTAGTTCCAGCCGGCCTCGCGCCAGCGACCCCGGTCGAGACAGTTGCGGGCGTCGATGACGTTCAGCCCCCGGACCACCTCGGCCAGCGCGGCCGGGTCGACCGCGCGGAACTCGGGCCACTCGGTCAGGTGCAGGACGACGTCTGCGCCACGGCAGGCCTCGACGGCACTGGGGTCGAAGGAGAGCTGCGGCGCGGCCGCGCGGGCCACGTCGTTGGCCACCGGGTCGTAGACGTGGACGTCGGCGCCGACCAGCGCCAGCGACGTGGCCACGTCGAGGGCCGGCGAGTCGCGTACGTCGTCCGAGTGCGGCTTGAACGACGCGCCGAGCACGGCGATCCGACGACCGCGAACGTCGCCGCCGACCACCTCGTGGGCCAGGCCGACCACCTTGTCGCGCCGGCGCAGGTTGATCTGGTCGACCTCGTCGAGGAACCGGAAGGACGCTCCGGCGCCGAGCTCCTCGGCGCGGGTGCGGAAGGCCCGCACGTCCTTGGGCAGGCAACCACCGCCGAAGCCGAGACCGGCATTGAGGAACCGCCGTCCGATCCGAGCGTCGAGCCCGATCGCGTCGGCCAGGGTCGTGACGTCGGCACCGGTGACGTCACACAGGTCGGAGACCGCGTTGATGAAGGAGATCTTGGTGGCCAGGAACGCGTTGGCACTGGTCTTGACCAGCTCGGCCGTGGCGTAGCCGGTCACGATGACCGGAGTGCCCGACGTGATCGTCTCGGCGTAGACACGTCGCAACGTGGCCTCCGCGTTCGTCGTACGCACCCCGAAGACGAGGCGGTCCGGTCGCAGGGTGTCCTCGACGGCGTAGCCCTCGCGCAGGAACTCGGGATTCCAGGCGAGCTCGACGCCGGGGCCGGCGAGCTCGGTGAGCCTGGCCTGCAGCACGTCGGCGGTGCCCACCGGCACGGTCGACTTGCCGACGACCACCGTGGTGCGCCCGGCCAGCAGCGTGCCGAGGGTCTCGACGGCGGCCTCGAGGTGGCTGAGGTCGGCGGCGGTCGAACCGCTGCGCTGCGGCGTGCCGATGCACAGGAAGTGCGCGTCGGCCTCGCGCACGTCGGCGAAGTCGGTGGAGAAGCGGAGCCGGCCGCTCTCGCCGACGTGCTTGCGCAGCAGCGGCTCGAGGTCGGGCTCGTAGAAGGGCGCGCGGCCCTCCTGGAGCGTGGCGACCCTGCCCTCATCGACGTCGACGCCGATCACGTCGAAGCCCAGCTCGGCCATTCCGGCCGCGTGGACTGCACCGAGATACCCGGTTCCGATCACGGAGACACGCATGTCTACCCCTCGTGGATGCACCCGGTTCGGACGGGGTCTGCGACACCCGTGGTCGAGCCCCATCGGCTCAACTGAAAGTTAGTCTACTAATTTTCTTCACTTAAGTTCAACGTGACATCCTTTGGCGCGTCGACACACCCGAACAGTCACCGCAGTCTCACCTGCTGGCCGACGCGCTTGCGTAAGTCGAGTTGCTTCCTACAGTTATCTCTTGAGTTCCCACCACACCCGCCCGGGTGTGCCCCACCCCGAGAGGAACACCCCGTGAGCCAACGCCCCGAGACCATCGCCGTCCACGCCGGGCAGGAGGAGCCCGACTCCGCCACCAACGCGCGGGCCGTGCCGATCTACCAGACCACGTCCTACGTCTTCAACGACACCGAGCACGCGGCCAACCTGTTCTCGCTGGCCGAGCCGGGCAACATCTACACCCGCATCATGAACCCGACCCAGTCGGTCTTCGAGGAGCGGATCACCCAGCTCGAGGGCGGTGTCGGTGCCCTGGCAACGGCCAGCGGTTCGGCCGCGACGACGTACGCCGTCCTGAACCTCACCTACGCCGGCGACAACATCGTCGCGCTCTCCACGTTGTACGGCGGCACCTACGCACTGTTCGCCCACACACTCCCGCAGTTCGGCATCGAGGTGCGGTTCGTCGACCCGGAGAAGCCGGAGGAGCTGGCCGCAGCGGTCGACGAGAAGACCAAGCTGGTCTTCGCCGAGACCGTCGGCAACCCCAAGATCAACGTCGTCGACCTGCGTGCCTGGGCCGACGCCGCCCACGAGCAGGGCCTGCCGCTGATCGTCGACAACACCGCACCGACCCCGATGCTGGTGCGCCCGTTCGACCTCGGCGCCGACGTCATCGTGCATGCCGCCACCAAGTACATCGGCGGCCACGGCACCTCCATCGGCGGCGTCATCGTCGACTCCGGCAACTTCGACTGGGCCGCCCATGCCGACCGGTTCCCCGGGCTGACCGGCCCCGACGCCGCCTACCACGGCGTGGTCTGGACCGAGGCGGTCGGCAATCTGGCCTACATCATCCGGGCCCGCACCGTGCTGCTGCGCAACACCGGCGCCGCGATCGCGCCGTTGAACTCGTTCCTGTTCATCCAGGGCCTCGAGACGCTGGCCCTGCGCATGGAGCGGCACAGTGAGAACGCGCTGAAGGTCGCCGAGCACCTCTCGGGCCACGACGCCGTCTCGTGGGTGAGCTACCCCGGCCTGCCCGACTCCCCCTACAAGGAGGTCGCCGACCGGACGTTCACCGGTCGCGGCTACGGCGGCCTGGTCAGCTTCGGCCTGAAGTCGGGTCGTGAGGGTGGCAAGAACTTCATCGAGTCCCTCGAGCTGTTCAGCCACCTGGCCAACATCGGTGACACCAAGTCGCTGGCGATCCACAACGCCACCACGACGCACTCCCAGCTCACCCCCGAAGAGCTCGAGGCTGCCGGTGTGCCCGAGGAGGCCGTGCGCCTGTCGATCGGCATCGAGCACATCGACGACATCATCGCCGACCTGGACCAGGCGCTGACCAAGAGTTCCTGACTCCCGGCGCGAACGAACCACGACCGAACCCAGCGACTGATCCCAGAGGCTCCATGCCCCCACGCGTCGGTTCCCAGCAGGTCCTCCTGTTCACCCAGGAGGACCCGCTGGTGCTGTCCAGCGGCGAGCTGCTGCGTGAGGTCGAGGTCTCCTACGAGACCTGGGGCACGCTCGACGACAAGGCGTCCAACGCCGTCTTCGTCTGCCACGCGTTGACTGGCGACGCGCAGGCGGTCGACTGGTGGTCCACGATGGTCGGCCCGGGCCGGCCGGTCGACACCGACCGATTCTTCGTCATCTGCGCAAACCTCCTCGGCGGATGTGCCGGCACCACCGGGCCACGCTCGATCGACCCGGAGACCGGTGAGCGGTACGGCATCGACTTCCCACTCCTCAGCGTGGCCGACCTGGTCGCGGTCCACCGACGCCTCATCCGACACCTCGGCGTGAGCCGCCTGCACACTGCGATCGGCGGATCCCTCGGGGGCATGCAGGCGCTCCAGTGGGCGCTCGACGCACCCCACGAGGTCGACCGGGCGGTGGTGATCGCGGCCAGCAGCAGGCTCAGCGCCCAGAACATCGCGTTCTCCTCGGTCGCCCGCCGCGCCGTGCTCGACGACCCCGCCTTCCTCGACGGTCGCTACGACCAGGGCGGCGGCCCTCGTCACGGGCTGGCGGTGGCCCGCATGATGGCCCACATCACCTACGTCTCGGAGGGTGCCCTCGAGACGAAGTTCGGCCGGGCCCACCAGCAGGGGACCTCAACGCCCGGCCTCGGTGTCGACTTCTCGGTCGAGTCCTACCTCGACCACCAGGGCCGCTCATTCCTGGAGCGCTTCGACGCCACCTCCTATCTCTACCTGAGCCGACTGATGGACTACTTCGACCCGTTCCCCGACCCGGCCGGCCCCGCGAGCGCACCCGACCCGACGCCCTCGGTCGACACCTCCTTCCTGGTCATCTCCTTCGACTCCGACTGGCGCTTCGACACGTCGCACTCACGTCGCATCGTGCAGGAGCTCGAGCGCGCCGGCATCGCGGCGCGGTTCCGGGAGGTGCACGCGCCCCACGGACACGACTCGTTCCTGATGGAGGCCCCCGGCTATCAGTCGACGGTGATCGAGCACCTGGCTGACTGATCCCGGTCAGGGCGGGCCTGACCGGCCCCGGTCACAGCCGCTCCGGCAGATGCTTCTCGAGCAGGTCCTCGAGACGTCTGTCGAGGTCATCGAGCCGCCGGGCGCCCCCGCGTGTCAGGTCGGGCAGGGACGGTGGGCCGCGGTCGTCGACCACCACCTCGGGATGGCCCGAGGCCACGCCGGCCAGGTTGTGCTGGCTGGTCGAGCCATCGTCGAAGCAGGAGCTGTGCCCGTGCCCGCCCGAGGTGCCCCACGTCGAGCTCTCGGCGGTGGAGAGGTGCCGCATGCCGTCGAGGAACGTCGGGTCGCGGCCGAACAGCCCCGAGTCCCCGACCAGGTCACCCGCCGCACTGGCCGACCCCGGCAGTGCCGATGCGATCCCGCGCAGGCCGCGCTGGGGCTCCACCGCCTCGACCTGACGGCCGCGCTCGCCATCGCGTCGCCCGGGTCCCGCAGCGCGGCGGGGCGTACGACGAACCCGACGCTGATCGTCATGAGGACCTCCCGGTGTGACCGTTCGACGAAGGGACCCCAGTCTGGCGCGACGCGAACACACAGCTCGGGGTTCTCCACAGGCACCCGTGGGAGACTCGAGACATGTCCTCCGAGCGCAACGTCAACGGCGGCGAGCTCGAGCCGTGCGGCACCGACCCGGTGACTGGGTTCTACCGCGACGGCACCTGCTCGTGCGGCCCCGAAGACGTCGGCCTGCACGCCGTGTGCGCGGTGATGACCGCGGAGTTCCTCGAGCACCAGCTCGCGGTCGGCAACGACCTCACCACACCCCGTCCGGAGTGGCAGTTCCCCGGGCTGGCGCCCGGTGACCGCTGGTGCGTGGTCGCACCGCGATGGCTCCAGTCCTACGAGGCCGGGGCGGCCGCGCCCGTCGTGCTCGCAGCCACAAACGAGCGCGCGCTCGAGGTCATCCCGCGCAAGCTGCTCGAGCAGCACTCGGTCGACGTACCCGCCGACCCCAGCTCACTCGACCAGGACTAGCGCCACGACTGGTGGCTGCGCTGCGGAATGGGCTGCGGCGGCCGCGCCAACTCGGACGGCGCATAGACCTCGCGGCCGAAATAGTCGGCCACCCTGGTCATCGTCCGCGCCGAGCGGCTCATGATCACGTAGCGCTTGCGCATCGCCTGGCCCACCAGCGGCGAACGGAAGTCGAGGTGCACCCCGGCCCGGTCGGCGATCAACCGCAGCGCCTGCGGCGAGTAGTAGGAGGTGTGGTCGGGATAGAAGATGTAGCGGTCAGCTGCCAGCCTGCCGCCGTCGTGGATGTTGGTGCCGCAGATCAGCAGCCCGTCGCGCCGCACCAGCCCGAGCAGCCTGGCGAAGTCGGCGTGCGGGTCACGGAAGTGCTCGATCACCTCGCTGGCCACGACCACGGAGAACTTCCGCTTCGGCGGGTCGTTGGCGTCGATGAACTCGGCGTCGTCGCGCACCTTCATGATGTCGCTGATCGCGACCCGGCTGACCTCGGGGAGCTTGGCGACGTGGTGGTTGTCCATGCTGCGTCCGGCGCCGAAGATCAGCGCCTCGTGGCCCTTGCCGCCGAGGATGTCCACGCCCATCTTGATCATGTGGAACTCGCGTCCGGGGACCTCGAGGTCGCCGAGCCGTCCGTGCCCGCCGGGCAGCTGCTCGATGTCGGTCTTGGCCGCGTAGCGGCTCTCGATGTGGCCGGGCATGTGCACGAAGCCGCAGTGCTGGCAGACGCGGACGACGCACGTCTTCTCGGGCTCACGCGTGTAGGCGACGGTCCGCTCGACGTGCCTCTTCGACCCGCAGACCAGGCACGTCGGCGTGTCACCCCGCGCGGTCAGGGTGCGCAGGCGGGGACCGAGCCGGGCACGGGCCCGGGCACGGAGCTGGTCGAACGCGGGAGCAGCCATGCCCGGGACGCTAGCACCCGGGCATGACACGCTCAGCGGTCGCCGACCACGTGTGACCCCCGGTCCTCACTCCGTGACGGGAACGTCCTTGTGCCAGGACTCGGTGACGTACTTGGTCTTCCAGCCCATGCCGACGTAGAGCTGGTCGGCACCGGTCGAGGAGTCCGCGTCGACCTCGAGGCCGACGCGGTCGCGATGACGCGCAGCTGCGTCGGCGATGATCGTCTTCAACAGTCCCTTGGCCACGCCACGACCGCGTGCGGACTCCAGCACACCGAGGTAGGACACGTAGGAGCCGTCGGGTCCGTTCGAGCTCTCCGAGACCGTGCCGACCAGGGCTCCGGCCGGTTCCGGCTCGGCTTCGCCGTCGACGATCTCGGCCAGCCACCAGTGGTCCCAGCGGTGCCCGGGATCCTCGCGCAGCCGGTGCACGAACTCCGCGAAGGTCTCCTCGGAGGAGTTGAAGTGGTCGGTGAAGGCGCTCTCGAGGATGTCGTGGACGGCGCGCAGGTCGTCGACGTCGGGCATGCCGCCACCCTCGCGGCGTACCTGCCGGAACACGACGCCCTTGCGCTCCCAGCGCTCCGGGTCCGGGACCAGGTCGGCCTCGTCGGGGGTGACCGGGCGGGTCATCTGCCACCAGGTGCGGACCCGGTTGAAGTTCGCCTCCTCGAGGAGCTTGTGCTGGCGCTCGTCGTCGGCGAAGGCACCGGTGTCGATCTGCTGGGTCTCGAGGCCCCGGGCCGCGCCGACCTCGCGGGCCTGGCCTTCGGCCCAGGTGAGGAGCACCTCGGAGCAGCGCTGCGCGGCGACGGCCGAGAGTGAGCGATCGAGGATGTGGACGTAGAGCATCCGGTTGACCGAGCGGTCGTGCACGCTGGCCCACGCCCGGATCGTGCCGGACTTGTCGCGAATGACCAGGTTCTCGCGCATCCGCAGGCCGGCGATCTCGACGAGTACGTCGTCCTCCGAGGCACCCGCCCAGCCACGGCCGGCGTCCTCGTGGGCCCGCAGCAACTCGGTCAACCGAGCGACGTCGGCCTCGTCCGAGGGGTCGGGAACTCCGGCCTCCCAACCGACCGGAAGACCGGGGTCGTCGGGCAGGACTTCCTCGGGATCGCTCTCAAAACGGTTCTCTTCGGGCATCGTGTAGTCAGGACTCATCGGCACTCATTCTGCCGTATCGCCGTCTCGGCCCCCGAGGAACGCCTCAGCGCAGCGCCGAGGAGTCGACCAGGACCAGGGCCACGGTGGTCACGGGGGCGAAGCACTCGGGCAGCGGCGAGGCCACCTTCTGGGCGGTGATGGTGACCCCGTCCACGGCGGTGACGTTGACGCCGGGAGGCACGTCGCAGCCGATCGAGATCACCGATCCGACCAGCGTCCTGTCCGCGGGGACCTTCGTGGTCGTGACCGTCGCCCGGACCTGCTGGCCGAGGTCACCCCGGGTGAAGGGCGCCACGAAGTCGGCGACCGCAGCCGGTGAGTCGAGCACCACGGGCGTCGTGCTCGACTCACCGCCCGCGCCGGTTGCGTGCAGGATCGCCACCTCGTCGAAGTCGACCGAGCCCGGATCCGTCGAGCCTGGATCCGTCGAGCCTGGATCCGTCGAGCCTGGATCCGTGGAGCCTGAGGGGCCGCTCGAGGACGGCGTACCGGTGCCGGAGGGATCCGTCGTCGGTGTCTGCGACGAGTCCTCGCCACGGGTGTCGGTCTCGTCGCCGTCGGAGTCGGATCCACAGGCCGAGAGCGCCAGCGCGAGGGCGAGCACCAGGGACGGTACGACGCCCGCGAGGCGGACCCGGTGGGCGACAGCCCTCATCAGCTCAGCAGGAGGTGTTTGCATCATGATGATCCGACGATAAGGGCTCCGGGACGGTTCCGTCCCGCTGCTCAGACGAACGCGCCGACGACCAGCACGAAGGCCAACCCGGTCACCGAGAGCACGGTCTCCATCACCGACCACGACTTGATGGTCTGCTTGACCGACATCCCGAAGTACTCCTTCACCAGCCAGAAGCCGGCGTCGTTGACGTGGGAGAAGAACACCGAGCCGGCACCGATCGCGAGCACCATCAGCGACACCTCGGGGCGCGAGAGGTCGTCGGTGAGCTGGACCAGCAGGCCCGAGGCGGTGACCGTGGCGACGGTCGCCGACCCGGTGGCCAGCCGGATCAGCACGGCCACGAACCAGGCCAGCAGGAGCACCGAGACGCCGCTGTCCGCGGCCCAACGGGCCAGCTCGGTGCCGACACCGGTCTCGACCAGCGAGTTCTTGAAGCCACCGCCGGCGGCCACGATCAGCACGATGCCGGCAATGCCGGGCAACGAGCTCTCCACCGACTTCGAGATCTGCTCGCGGCTCATGCCCGCCGCCCGACCCAGGGTGAACATGCCGACGATCACCGCGATCAGCAGCGCCACGATCGGCGTACCGAGTGCATCGAGCACCTTCTGGACGGTGTTGCCCTCGTCGTTGATGATGATCTCGGCCAGGGCCCGCGCCATCATCAGCACCACCGGCAGAAGCACCGAGAAGATGGTCAGGCCGAAGCTCGGGCGATGGTCGGTGATCCCGGCCCCTTCGCCCTCTGTCTCGTCGAGGCGCCCCTCGGGCACGGCGACGTCGCCGACCCAACGGTCGGCGACCTTGGCGAAGACCGGCCCGGCCAGGACGACGGTCGGGATCGCGATGGCGACACCGAAGGCGAGGGTGATGCCGAGGTCGGCGTCGAGGTTGCCGATCGCGGTCAGCGGCCCGGGGTGCGGCGGCACCAGGCCGTGCATCACGGACAGGCCGGCCAGGGCGGGGATCCCCACGGCGATGAGGGAGAGCTGGGCCCGACGGGCGACGAGATAGATCACCGGCATCAACAGCACGAGGCCGATCTCGAAGAACATCGGCAGCCCGATGATCGCGCCGACACCGGCCATCGCCCACGGCAGCATGCGCTGGGAGGCGCCGCCGATGATGGTGTCGACGATCTGGTCGGCACCCCCGGAGTCGGCGAGCAGCTTGCCGAAGATCGCGCCGAGCGCGATCAGCGTGCCGACCGAGGCCGTCGTGTCACCGAAGCCCTTGGTGAACGTCTCGATGCCGGTGGCCAGGGGTACGCCGGCCACGAGGCCGACCGTGAGACCGCCGAAGGTGAGGGAGAGGAACGGGTGCAGCTTGGCCCAGGCGATCAGCACGATGATCACCGCGATGCCCAGTCCGGTGGCGAACAGCAGCTGCCCCGTCCCGGCGACCGGCTCGATGATGTCGTCGGAGGCGAGGGGAAGGATCAGGTTCATCGGAGGCTCCCGGACTGGTCGACGTACTCCTGGACGATGGCGTCGATGCTCTGGTCGACGTCGATGACGAGGCCGTGCTCATCGGGACTGAGCCGTTCCAGGGTCTGCAGCTGAGAGGTCAGCAGCGAGGCCGGCATGAAGTGCCCCGGGCGGCTGGCCTGTCGTCCCGCGATCACCTCGCGCGTGCCGTCGAGGTGCACGAAGTCGACCCGGTCGCTGTGGTGACGCAGCTGGTCGCGGTACTTCCGCTTCAGGGCCGAGCAGGCCACGACACCGCCGTCCGCATGGTCGGTCAGCCATGCACCGATGGTCTCGAGCCACGGATGCCGGTCGTGGTCGTCGAGAGCGTGCCCCGCGGTCATCTTGGCGATGTTGGCCGGCGGGTGCAGGTCGTCGGCGTCCACGAACGGGACCCGTAGGCGCTGGGCCAGTGCCGCACCGACGACCGACTTCCCGGAGCCGGAGATGCCCATCACCACCAGCAACGGCTTCTCGACTGACGTCATCTGCTCGACCCTCTCGTCTGCCCCACGGGCTGTCCGATTGCGGGGGCCGGTTGTGCCCCGCGTCACAGCATGCAACGATTGATCTGCTCTTATCAAGGTCTTGAGCGCATTAAATCTGATCTTTGGGGTGGCGATGAACGCGGCGAACTCTGGCGGACTGCACTCGACCGTGCTCGACGCCCTCGGCACCCGGATCGTCTCCGGTCAGCTCCCCGCCGGGCACGTGCTCACCCTCGACTCCGTCGACGCCGAGTACGCCGTGTCGCGATCGGTCTCACGCGAGGCGGTCCGGGTGCTCCAGTCGATGGGCCTGGTCGTGGCTCGACGCCGGGTCGGCGTGACCGTCCAGCCTCGGGAGCACTGGCAGGTCTTCGACCCGCGGGTGATCCGCTGGCGACTGGCCGGCGACGGGCGCACCGAACAGCTGCTGTCACTCAGCGAGCTGCGCTCCGGCTTCGAGCCCGTGGCCGCCGGCCTGGCCGC
This sequence comes from Nocardioides jensenii JCM 1364 = NBRC 14755, assembly GCF_001552535.1. Taxonomy (GTDB): domain Bacteria; phylum Actinomycetota; class Actinomycetes; order Propionibacteriales; family Nocardioidaceae; genus Nocardioides; species Nocardioides jensenii. The sequence continues at coordinate 16,852 of NZ_BCRJ01000049.1, forward strand.
CGAACGCGCCACGCCGGAACAGTGCGGCGTACTGTCCGGAGCGGTGATGGAGATGGTGGCCCACCGCCGATCGGGCGACCTGGAGGCCTACCTGGTGGCCGACACCGTCTTCCACCGCACGTTGCTCGAGGCATCGGGCAACGAGATGCTGCGGGCGCTGGGCGACGTCGTCGCCGAGGTGCTGGCCGGTCGCACCCACCATCACCTGATGCCGGCCACCCCGCGCGCCGATGCGGTCGCGCTGCACGAGCGAGTGGCCAACGCGATCCGCACCGGCGACGCCGCCGACGCGCGCGCGGCGATGATCGAGATCATCGAGGAGGCCGCCGCCGCCGTGCGCGACCCGTCGTGAATTCGGGACCTTCGCACGAACTCACGACGGGTCACCGCGAACTGGCGACGGGTCAGCGCGAACTGGCGACGGGTCAGGCGAGGATGAACCAGGCGCCGATCAGCGCCGGGATCGGGCCGAGCAGCAGCCACGGCGTGACCAGCGACCGCTGGTGGATCGCACGGCCCACGGCCACCGAGATGACGCCGAAGATGCCGGCGATCACGAGCAGGCCGATCTGGGCGTCGAGCCGGTCGTCCTCGACCATCGCGGCGGCCAGGACCAGTCCGACCACGAGGTGCAGGATCGTGGTCACGGCCAGCACCGACATGACCCACTTCTGCACGTGGGAGACGTGCATCGCGTCCTTGCGCACGGACGGACGCGGGTTGTTCGGGTCCATCAGGTGCTTGGCGCGCTTGACGGGCTTGATCTCGGACATGGCCCGATTCTCTCACCCGTTCCGGCGCGGGGAGTCACGGCCTCGTCCCGCGGGACGCCGATGTTCCCCAAGTTTGCCGATGACAGCCCGCGGTCCCACTGCTTGTCTGGTCCCGGGGGTCACAGGACCAAGGGCTGGGAGGCCTCAATGCTCCACTCGAGAAGACGAATTGCGGCGGTGGGCCTGGGAGTGGCCGCACTGGTCGCTGCCGGCGTGATGCCGGCCCAGGCCGGCGGCGGGCACCGGCACGACACGATCTCCACCGTGGTCGACCTCTCGGGGCCTCGTGGCGTCGAGTCGATCCGGCCGGGGGTCACCCTGGTGACCGAGGACGACGGCAGCTTCAGCCTCGTCGTCGAGCGCCACCACAAGCCGGCCCGGGTGATCCGGCTCGGCGGGATCGACGAGGCTGCCGGGTTCGCCTCGGACGCGTCGCAGTCGCGCGGCAGGTTCTACTTCCTCACCGGTGGCGGCGGAGCCGCGGAGGAGCTGCCGCCGGGCGCCGCCACGCTCTACAAGCTCCGCCACGGAGAGCTGGCGCCGTTCGCGGACATCAAGGCGCACCAGATCGCGGACCCCGACCCCGATGACCAGGAAGGCGTGCCCACCGACACCAACCCGTACGGCGTGCTGGCCCTCAAGGACGGGACGGTCCTGGTCGCCGACGCCGGCGGCAACGACCTGCTCCGGGTCTGGCCGGACGGCACCGTCAAGACGGTCGCCCGGTTCAAGCCGCGTGTGGTCGAGGTGCCCGAGGGTCTCCCCGACGTGGACATGGAGGGCAACCCCACCGGGCTGCCGCCGGCCGGCACCCCGATCAACTCCGAGGCCGTGCCCACCTCGGTCACGGTCGGCCCCGACGGCTACTGGTACGTCGGTGAGCTGCGCGGCTTCCCGGCCAATCCGGGCACCTCGCAGATCTGGCGGATCAAGCCCGGCTCGCTGGACGCGGTCTGCGACCCGGAGGCGCCGTACAACAGCAAGTGCAAGCGGTACGCCGACGGGCTCACGTCCGTGGTCGACCTGACCGCCGACAGCAGGTCGGTCTACGCGGTCAGCCTGTCGAAGATGAGCTGGCTGGCCATGGAGCTCGGCCTTCCCGGCTCCGAGGTCGGCGGGCTGTTCAAGGTCATCAAGCACGGGAACCACACGCACCTGCGCGAGATCGCCAAGGACAAGCTGATCCTGCCCGGCGGCGCGGACGTGGCGAGGAACGGGACCATCTACGCGACCGGCCCGGTCTTCGGTCCGGGAGCGTTGGTCAAGATCCGCTGACCGGTCACGTGTCCGGTCGCCCCACCACGTGGTGGGGCGGCCGGGCGCTGGCCGCGTGCCGGCGCCTGGGGGTCAGCGCCAGACCCGCACGTAGTCGACGTACGTCGTGGCCGGTAGCGCGGCGTCGGAGGTGAGCGCGTTCGAGCCGTGCCCGAGCGCCTGGGTGAGCACGACCATGAACGGCGCGTTGAACGGCGCGAACGGCACGGTGGTGTTGTCGGCCTGGTAGTTGTCGACCAGGCACACGTCTCCGTTGACGAGGATGGTCAGCCGACCGGGCTCCCACTCCACCGCATAGGTGTTCCACGCCGTCTGGTCGATCCGGCAGTTGTACGACGTCACGATGTTGGTGCTGGTCAACCAGTTCACGGTGGCCGGGTCATAGCTGTAGTGGATCCGGGGGATCACGTGGTCGGGGTACTGGCTGTAGAACTCGGCGAAGTCGATCTCCCCCGAGTCCGGGTGAGCGCCGTACTTCGTCGGGTCGTCCGGCCAGAGCCACAGGGTCTCCTGCAGCCCCGGCTCACGACTCGACGGGATCCGGGCCCGCACCTCGAAGCGGCCGTAGGTCTGGCTGAACCGCCAGTGCGTCGAGACCATGCCGGCCGCGTAGCGGGTCTGGAAGGGCACCTTCGCGTTGCACGTGAACACGCTGGTGGCCTTGAACACCGAGAGCCGCAGTGCGCCGCCGGCCACCCGTACCGCCGAGGGATGGTCGAGGTAGCAGGCCCGGGCGCCGTCGGTCACGCCGGTGGTGAAGTTGCTGGTCGCCGTGCGCTGCACGATCCATTTGTCGGTGTCGAGGCGGCTGGTGCCGAAGTTCTCGACGAACGTGCAGGCCCATGCCTCCCCGCTCGACTTGATCACGGTCGGCCCGCAGTAGGGGGCCGCGGAGGCGGCACGAACAGGGGCTGCCGGAGCAGCCGCGGCAAGGCGAACGGCCGCACGGTCGCTGGAGTGCGCGGCCAGCGCGGGTGCGCCGCCGGAGGACACCGGAGCCCCGATGACCGCCACGGCGAGAACCGCGGCCCCGAGGCCGGCACGTCGGAACAGAACTCTCTTCACGGGACTCCACCTCTGAGGTTTCGGCCCTCCCGAGGGGAAGGATCCCAGATCTCAGCCGACCTGGCCAGAGGGCGACACGATCGGAGTGGGCCGCGGCACCGCCGCCAGCGGCATCTGCCCCAGCCATCGTGGCAGGTCGCGCCGCACCGTGTCCGGCCCCACGACCTCGACCTCGCCGGCACGGAGGGCATCGACCCAGCTCCGGTCGCCCCGCCAGATCTCGGTCATGGTGCGCAGCCCGGTGCGGATCGTGGCGGTCACCTCGAAGCCGGGGTCGTAGTCGCACACGTCCGGCTCCGACCCGGCCACCACGAGCCACCAGTGAGCGACCTTCTGCGGCACGTCGTCGAACGCGAAGGCGAGCACGGTCCGGCTCCGTGGCCACTCATCGACCGGCACCGTACGCCGGATGTCCCACAGCAGCAGGTGCGGATCGAGGTCCTCGGTTCCGAGCTCCCCGATCCAGCGCACACCCCAGGCGCCGAGCGACTCCACGATCGGGCGCAGCTCCTCACCGCACTCGGTCAGTCGGTAGCTCGTGCGGCCCGAGGGGTCCCCGGTTCGTCGTACGACGCCGACCCGCTCGAGGGTGCGCAGCCGTTTGGTGAGCAGGGCCGGCGACATCCTCGGGTTGCCGCGGCGCAGCTCGTTGAAGTGCGTGCTGCCGGCCAGGAGCTCGCGGACGACGAGCAGCGTCCACCGCTCGTCGAGGATCTCCATCGCCTTGGCGACAGGACAGAACTGGCCGTACGCCGTCATCTGGGCTCCCGGTGCTCGAACCCCCTCGACCAGTACACCGCTGATCACCCCCGCGCACCAGTACAGATCGTGAACCTCCGGTGGTTCAGACCTGTGACTGGTCGCGCGGCCCCTCGCGGGCACAGGCTGAAGACTCCCGACAACCTGGAGGAAGCCATGACCGTCCTGCCCGACCTGCCCGACCTGAAGGCCAAGCACCGCGCCATGTGGGCGCTCGGCGACTACCCCTCGGTGGCCACCGACGTGATCGCCGAGCTCGGCGAGGCCCTCGTCTCTGCCACGGAGATCACTGCCCGCGACACCGTGCTCGACATCGCCGCCGGCTCCGGAAACGCGTCACTCCCGGCGGCACGCACCGGGGCCCGCGTGATTGCCAGCGACCTCACGCCCGAGCTGCTCGAGGCCGGGCGCCGCGAGGCGGCAGCCCAGCAGCTCGAGCTGACCTGGCAGGTGGCCGACGCCGAAGACCTGCCCTTCGCGGACGGTGAGTTCGATGCCGCCATCTCGTGTGTCGGCATCATGTTCGCCCCGTTCCACGAACGTGCCGCCGACGAGCTCGTGCGGGTGGTTCGCCCGCGGGGCCGGATCGGGCTGATCGCGTGGACCCCGGAAGGGTTCATCGGCGAGATGTTCGCGGTCATGAAGCCGTTCGCTCCCCCGCCGCCGGCCGGGGCCACCCCGCCACCGCGCTGGGGCGACGAGGCCCATGTGCGTGAGCTGCTCGGCGACCGGGTGCACGACGTCCGCGTCAGCAGGCATCAGCTCGTGGTCGACGCGTTCGCGACCCCCGAGGGGTACCGCGACTTCTTCAAGGAGCGCTACGGACCGACGATCGCGGTCTACACCGCGATCGCCGGCGACCCGGCCCGGGTCGCCGAGCTGGACGAGGCGCTGGCCGAGCTCGGTCGACGGCACCACCGCCCCGACGCGACGATGCAGTGGGAGTACCTCCTGGTCACCGCCCGACGGACGTGATCGCGGGTGCAGGATGGGATCCGTGACCACGGAACTGAACTGGCCGCTGCCCCAGCACACCGACCTGCGCGAGCGTCTGGTCGCCGCCTGGTCCACCGACCGCGGCTACCACGACCTCGTGCACCTGGGTGAGGTGCTCGACCGCCTCGACGACCTGGGCGCCGCCGACAACCTCGAGGTGGTGCTGGCCGCGTGGTTCCACGACGCGGTCTACGACGACGCCGGCGACAACGAGGCGCGCTCCGCCGCGCTCGCCGAGCAGGAGCTGGCCGGGCTGGACCTGGCCGGGCTGCAGCTGCCCGGGTCGCTCGTCGACGTCGCCGAGGTGGCCCGGCTGGTCCGGCTCACCGAGCGCCATCGTCCCGAGCCCGGCGACGTCAACGGCGAGCTGCTCTGCGACGCCGACCTGGCCATCCTGGCCGCACCGCCCGCGCGCTACGCCGACTACGTGGCCGGCGTACGACAGGAGTACGACGCCGTGCCCGAGGCCGACTTCCGCCGGGGCCGGGCCGCCGTACTCCGCGACCTGGCCGCCAAGCCGCACCTGTTCCACACGGCGTACGCCCGCACCCACTGGGAGCCCGCGGCCCGGGCGAACCTGGCCAGCGAGATCGCCTCGCTCGAGTCCTGACCCTGGGTCCTAGGCTGGCCTCGTGAGCTTCGACCTGAGCGACCCGGCCTTCGACACCACCGCCCCCGAGGTGCACGCCGCCCGCGAGCAGGACTGGTTCGTCGAGACGAATCTGGGCTGGGCGGTGCTGCGTCATGAGGAGGCCGGCGCCCTGCTCAAGGACCGCCGGTTCCAGCAGGGCAACGCGAAGTGGCCGGCGCAGAACGGCATCCACTCGGGCCTGTTCTCCGACTGGTGGAAGGAGACCCTGCTCAGCCTCGAGGGCGAGGACCACTCGCGGCTGCGACGCCTGCTGATGCCGGCGTTCCGCAACAAGACCATCGCCGCGATGCGCCCGCGCTTCCAGGCACTGGCCAACGAGCTGATCGACGGCTTCGCGGCGCGTGGCGAGGTCGAGTTCGTCAGTGAGTTCGCCGAGCCGTACAGCGCTCGCATCATCTGCGCGCTGCTCGGCCTCCCGGAGGAGGACTGGGCCCGGGTCGCGCACTGGGCCGACGACCTCGGCGCCAGCTTCGGCATCGACGTGGCCAACCAGGTGCCTCGCATCGAGGCCGCCCTCGACGGGCTGCGTGACCACCTCGACGCGGTGGTCGCCGACCGGCAGGCCACACCGCGCGACGACCTGGTCACGACGTTGCTGCAGGCCCAGGAGACCGATGGCAGGCTGAGCCGCCACGAGCTGAGTGTGTCCCTGGTCTTCCTCGCCTTCGCCGGCATGGAGACCACTCGCAACCAGCTCGGCCTGGCCCTGCAGACCCTGCTCGCCCACCCGGGCCAGTGGCGGCTCCTCGGCGAGCGCCCCGAGCTCGGCAACCAGGCCGTGGAGGAGGTGATGCGGGTCAACCCGACCGTCACCTGGGTGACCCGCGAAGCGATCGAGGACGTCGACTTCGGTGGCCTGCACATCCCGAAGGGCGGCATCGTCCAGATGCTCTCCCACGCCTTGGGCACCGACCCGCGCGCGGTGCCCGACCCTGCCTTCGACATCACCCAGCTGCGTACGCCGCACCTCGGCTTCGGGGCTGGTGTGCACCACTGTCTGGGGCACTTCGTGGCGCGCACCGACATGGCCGTCGCGCTGCCGTTGCTGGCCGCTCGCATGCCCGACGCCGTGCCCGACGGCCCCGGCGAGTGGATGCCGGTCTCGGGCAACACCGGCCCGTTGCGATTCCCGATCCGGTTCACCGCCTCATGACCGCCGAGCTGAGCGCCGCCGACCTGGTCCACCTGCGCCGCTGCGTGGAGCTGGCCGGGCAGGCCCTCGACGCCGGCGAGGAGCCGTTCGGTTCGGTGCTGGTCGGCCCTGACGAAGAGGTCCTCCAGGAGGACATCAACCGCACCTCCGGGGGTGACCAGACCCGGCACCCGGAGTTCGAGCTGGCCCGCTGGGCCGCGGAGAACCTGAGCCCCGAGGACCGCGCCGGTTCAACCGTCTACACCTCCGGCGAGCACTGCCCGATGTGCGCGGCCGCCCACGGCTGGGTCGGCCTGGGCCGCATCGTCTACGCCGTGTCGACGGCCCAGCTGGCCGCGTGGCGGTCGGGCTGGGGTGCCCCTGACTCGCCGGTGACGCCGTTGCCGGTCGGCGACATCGTGCCCGGGGTCGCCGTACAAGGTCCGGCCCCTGAGCTCGAGGAGCAGATGCGCGCGCTGCACCGCCGCTCGATGGGTTAGTCGCGGTCGGCGGACGCCTTCGGACGACGCAGCCCGGCGGCCCGCAACCGGGTGGCGATCTCCCGGCTGCGCACGGGTACGGCGCCCGCGGCGACGGCGTCGTCGTAGTGCTCGGCGGGTACGTCGTAGTGGTCGCGGTCGAAGCCACGCTCCGGAACACCGAGGGCCCTGGCGAACGCGTGGAGCTCGTCGTAGGAGGTGTCGGAGGCCAGGTGCGACCACATGCGTCCGCGCCACGGCACGTTCGGCGGGTCGATCAGCACGGTCACCCCCACAGCATGCCGCACGCTCCGCGCCCTCCCACGTGGGAGGCGCCGGACCGTGGAACAGGTAAGTGCGCCGCTGGCCTCCACTGCTGAGCGTGGGACAACCCTCGGCGTGCCCGACTTGCCTGTCCTACGGTCCGTTTCGCCTGCCAGCCTCAGTGCTCGTGGGCTGCGCGTGTCCCGAGCATGACGCCCCAACCGACGACCGCGACCCCCAGGCACACCTGCGCGGGCACCGCGAGCACCAGCGCGATCCATGCGGAGTCCGCCGAGGTGAGTGCCAGGCCGGCGACCAGTGCGAGGAAGATGCCGGCGACCAAGAGGAAGGTCAGTGTCGACCCGGCCCCACCGCGCTCGGGCAGCGGCAGTCCGCGGGGTGCGACCGACCGCTCCCGGCGTACGACGAGGAAGCCCGCGCGCTCGTCCTGCCCGGCGAACCCGAAGCGGTAGGCCTCACCGCCGGAGCGCAGCACCATCAGGTCGCACTCACCCAGGCACACGGCGTCGTCGAGCGCTGCCCACGGCATGGTCCAGGTGCTGCTCGCGAAGCGCCACACAGCTCCGCCGTCGGTCGCGACCAGCAGTCCGGACTGGCCGTCCATCGTCACCACCCACGCGCGGGCGTCGTCGTCCCAGCCCGACCCGGCGTCGCGCACGACGGCGTCAGGGACGTTGCGGAGGTCGAGGTCGTCGAGGTTCACATCCGCTTCCTTCCCCGCCTCGACGTCACCCAATCCCTCGCGCTGCCTTGACCCAACGGACATGATGGAGCCCGTCAGGGACGCACACGCGAGAGGTGACCGATGCAGCTGAAGTTGTCCGAGGAGGATGCCGCGTTCCGTCAGGAGCTGCGCACCTACTTCACCACCAAGATCCCCCAGGAGATCCGCGACGCCGTGGCTGCGCGCCGCGAGCTCACCAAGGAACAGTTCGTCCAGTCCCAGCAGATCCTGAACGCCGGCGGGTACGCCGTCCCGCACTGGCCGCAGGAGTGGGGTGGGCGTGGGTGGAGCGACCTGCAGCGCCACATCTGGCACGAGGAGCTGCAGCGTGCCTGCGTGCCGGTGCCGCTCGCGTTCAACGCGTCGATGGTGGGCCCGGTGATCGCCGCCTTCGGCTCCCAGGAGCAGAAGGAGAAGTTCCTCCCCAAGACGGCCAACCTCGACATCTGGTGGTCGCAGGGCTTCTCCGAGCCGGACGCCGGCTCCGACCTGGCCTCCCTGCGTACGACGGCCGTGCGCGACGGTGACGACTTCATCGTGAACGGTCAGAAGACGTGGACCACGCTGGGCCAGCACGGCGACTGGATCTTCTGCCTGGTGCGCACCGATCCCGATGCCAAGAAGCAGGCCGGCATCTCGTTCCTGTTGATCGACATGACCACGCCCGGTCTCGAGGTGCGCCCGATCGAGCTGATCGACGGTGGCCACGAGGTCAACGAGGTGTGGTTCACCGACGTACGCGTCCCGGCCGAGAATCTGGTCGGGGAGCTCAACCACGGCTGGGACTACGCCAAGTTCCTGCTCGGCAACGAGCGCGTCGGCGTGGCCCCGGTGGGCGCCACCAAGCGAGTGCTGGCCAACGCCAAGGAGTGGGCTGGTGACCAGCTGTCCGACCCGCTGGTGGCCAGCCGCATCGTCGAGCTGGAGAACGAGCTGCTCGCGCTCGAGCTGACCGCCCTGCGGGTGGCGGCCAACTCGGCCGACGGCAAGCCGCACCCGGCGTCGTCGGTGCTGAAGCTGAAGGGCACCGAGCTGCAGCAGGCGGTCAGTGAGCTCGTCGTCGACCTGGCCGGCCCGGCCTCCCTGGCCTCCGGCGCCCCCGACGACGCCACCGACCTCGACTTCTGGACCCGCCGGGCCACCCCGGCCTACCTCAACCTGCGCAAGGCGTCGATCTACGGCGGATCCAACGAGATCCAGCGGCAGATCATCTCGCGCACGATCCTGGGACTGTGAGGAGCTGACATGGACTTCACCTACGACGACGAACAGCGGGCCCTGCGTGAGGCCGTCCGCGGCCTGGTCGGATCGACCTACGGTGACTTCGAGAACCGCCGCCGCACCGTGGCCGAGGACCCCGGGTTCGACGACACCATGTGGAAGCGGCTCGCCGAGATGGGCGTGCTCGGGCTCCCGTTCGACGAGGAGGACGGCGGCACCGGTGCCGGGCCGATCGAGACCTCGATCGTGGCCCAGGAGCTGGGCCGGGTGCTGGCGCCCGAGCCGTTCCTGACCTCGGTGGTGCTGGCCGGCGGACTGGTCGCGATGGCCGGCTCCGACGAGCAGCGGGCCGAGGTGCTCGGCGCACTGTCGGCCGGCGAGATGGTGCTCGCCTTCGCCCACGACGAGCCCGGCGAGGCCGTCCTCGCCACCCACGCCTCCGACGGCTGGGTGCTGTTCGGCGTCAAGGAACCCGTGCTGCACGGCGCCCGCGCCGATCGGCTCGTGGTCAGCGCGGCACTTCCCGACGGCGGGACCGGACTGTTCCTGGTGGACGGATCCACGGCCACCCGCTCCGGCTACCCGACGCATGACGGGGGCCGGGCCGCGCGCGTCACCTTCGACGCCACCCCCGCAACGGCCCTGGGTGCGGGCGACCAGAGCGCCGTCATCGACCTGGTCCTCGACGGCACCCGGATCATGGCCGGCAACGAGGCGATCGGGGCGATGGAGGTGGCCCTGGAGAGCACCACGGCCTACCTCAAGAGTCGCAAGCAGTTCGGTGTCACGCTGAACACCTTCCAGTCGCTGAACTTCCGCGCCGCCGACATGTACGTCTCGCTCGAGCTGACCCGCAGCATCGTGGCGTGGGCGACGATGGTGCTGGCCGAGGGCACCCCGGAGGAGGTCGCCGAGGCGTCCGCGCGTGCCTCACTGCAGGTCAGCCGGGCCGGACGTCACATCGGGCAGGAGGCGATCCAGCTGCACGGCGGCATCGGCATGACCGCGGAGTACGCCGTGGGCAGCTACACCAGCCGCCTGACCGCGCTGGACCACATGTTCGGCGACGGCAACCACCACCTGCGGTCGCTGGCCGGCAAGGTCGGCGGCTACGACGAGGTCGACCCACTGGCCTGACCCGGCTGCCCGATGGGTGGATGCACCCATCGGGCAGCTGCGCGGATGGGTCATCCGCCCGACGCGCAAGCAGGTCTCGCGTTCCTAGCGTGGAGCTCCCGAACCACTTGGAGGAGCCATGCACACCACGCACATCGAAACCGTCGTCATCGGCGCCGGGCAGGCCGGACTCGCCACCGGCCACCACCTGCAAACCGCCGGCCGGAAGTTCGTGATCCTCGACGCCGCGAGCCGGGTCGGGGACCAGTGGCGCCGGCAGTGGGACACCCTGCGGCTCTACTCCCCCGCGAAGTACGACGGCCTGCCTGGAATGCCCTTCCCGGCCAGGCCGTGGTCGTTCCCGGGCAAGGACGCGGTGGCCGACTACCTCGAGGCCTACGCCGCGAAGTTCTCCCTGCCGATCCGCTTCGACACCCGGGTCACGGGCCTCGACCCACACCCCGGCGGGGGCTACACGGTCACCACGCAACGTGCCACGTTCACCTGCGACAACGTCGTCGTCGCCACCGGCACCTTCGGCCGTACGCCGCGACTTCCCGACTTCGCCGACCAGCTCGACCCGGGGATCCTGCAGCTGCACTCGAGTGAGTACCGCCGCCCGGGCCAGCTGCGCGACGGCCCGGTGCTGGTCGTGGGCGCGTCGCACTCCGGCACCGACATCGCCTACGAGGTCGCGCAGACCCACCCCACCCTGCTGGCCGGGAGGGACTGCGGCCAGATCCCGATCCGCATCGAGAAGCCCGTCGGCCGGATGATGTTCCCGCTGATCGTCTTCGCGTGGCGCCACGTGCTCACCCGGCGTACGCCGATCGGGCGCAAGGTGATGCCCGAGGTCAGGTTCCACGGCGGCCCGATGATCCGGGTCAAGCGGTCCGACCTGGCCGCCCGCGGGGTCGAGCGTGCCACCGACCGGGTGACCGGCGTACGCGGCGGGCTGCCCGTCGTCGGCGACGAGGTCAGGGACGTGGCGAACGTGGTCTGGGCGACCGGCTTCCGGCAGACCCTCGAGTGGATCCACCTGCCGATCCTCGGCGACGACGGCTGGCCCACCGAGATGCGCGGCGTCGTCGAGAAGGCGCCCGGCCTGTTCTTCTGCGGCCTGGCCTTCCAGTTCGCGTTCAGCTCGATGGTGCTTCCCGGGGTGGGCCGCGACGCCGAGTTCCTGGCCCGCCAGATCGTGCGCCGCGCCGCACAGCCGCAGAGGGCACCGCGCCCGGCCCGTGCAGCCTGAGCGAACCGGCGCGCCCGCCCCCGATCCCGCCGTATGCTCGCACCAGGAGGTTCGCGCGATGGGCGTGGTCGACGATCTGGTGCGCGCTCGGGAGACCTTCGAGCGCGGTGACTGGGCGGCCGCGTTCGAGGCCTGGACCACGGTCGCGCCCGACGCGTTGGCACCGGAGGACCTCGCCGAGTTCGCCACGGCAGCGTTCCTGCTGGGCCGGCGCGGAGTCGCCGTACAAGCGCTGCAACGGGCGTTCGGACTGCAGGTCGGCGCCGACGACACGCGCGCGGCCGTGCTCACCGCGTTCCGGCTGTGCATGACCTTCGACACCGGCGGGGAGCACCAGGTGGCCGCCGGGTGGGCGGCCCGCGCGCAACGCCTCGTCGAGGAGGTCGACGGTGAGGCCGTCGAGCGCGGCTACGTCGCCTACCTGCTGATGCACCAACGGATCGCCGGCGCCGACTGGGCCGGTGCCGCCCTGTTGGCGGCGTCGGTGGTCGAGCAGGGACGCCGGCACGGTGACCCGGACCTCACCGCGATCGGGCTGGCTTCGCTGGGCCGGCTGTCGATCTACTCCGGCCGGGTTCCCGAGGGGCTGGCCCTCTTCGACGAGGCGATGGTCGGGGTGGCCTCCGGGGAGGTCGGTCCGATCTTCGCGGGCAACGTCTACTGCGTGATGGTCGAGGGCTGCCAGGAGATCTCGGACCTCGGCCGGGCGTCGGCCTGGACCGCCGCCCTCACCCGCTGGTGTGCGGCGCAGCCGGGGCTCGTCACGTTCACCGGCCAGTGCGCCGTCCACCGAGGCCAGATCATGCGACTGCACGGCGACTTCGCCCGCGCGATCGAGGAGTACGACGCCGCGGTCGAGCGCTACCTGGCGGCGGACACCCCCGAAGCCGCCGGACTGGCGCTGGCCGAGCGCGGTGACGTGCTGCGCATCATGGGCGACCTCGACGCCGCGGAGGCCAGCTATGACCGGGCCGCCGACCGCGGCTTCGAACCCCAGCCCGGGTTGGCGTTGCTGTGGTCGGCCCGCGGCCGGGACGAAGCTGCCTCCGCGGCGATCCGCAGGCTGCTCGCCGAGACGCCGGACCCGGTGCACCGGTCACGGCTGCTCGCGGCCGCCGTCGAGATCCTGCTGGGCACCGACCCGGAGGAAGCACGCGCGCTCGCCGTCGAGCTCGAGCAGGTCGCCGCCGACTTCGGGTGCGAGGGCCTGCAGGCGATGGCGGCCCACTGCCTCGGCCGGGTCGAGCGGGCGGCCGGAGACGCGTCGGGCGCGTTGCCCTACCTGCGCAAGGCCGCCGCCCTGTGGGGCGCGATCAACTGTCCCTACGAGGTGGCGCGGGTCGACGTGCAGGTCGGCCTCGCCCTGCGTCAGCTCGGCGACGTCGAGAGCGCCACCCGCGCGCTCACCCACGCTCGGCGTACGTTCGTCGAGCTCGGTGCTCGTGACGCCGCGGTGTCGACGGCACGACTGCTCGAGCCCGCCGCCCTGCCGGACGGCCTCACCGGCCGGGAGGTCGAGGTGCTGCGCCTGGTCGCCGCAGGTCGCAGCAACGCACAGATCGCTGCCGAGCTCGTGCTCAGCGAGAAGACGGTGGCCCGGCACCTCAGCAACATCTTCACCAAGGTGGCCGTGGCTTCACGCACCGCCGCGGCGGCGTACGCCTTCGAGCACCACCTGGTGTGAGTCAGCGCTGCTGCTCGCGCTTGTCCTTCGGGTCGTCGCGCTTGTCCTTGACCGGCACGAGCTTCAGCGACTGCACGCGCCAGGTGCGCGCGTGCCGCACGAGGGTGAACCTGATCGGCGCCACTCCCGGCTTGATCTCCTCGACCTGTCCCTTGCCCCGCTTGATCTTCACCGGGTAGCGGATCACGAAGAACTTCACCTGCGCGGTCTTCTCGCGCTTGTTCAGTCGCACCTCCATCGGCACACTCTCGATGCCCAGCGAAGTGACCTTCGCCTTGCCCTCGTGTGCGGCCTCCATGGCGTCGGCCAGCGTCGCGCAGGCCACGCAGTCCGGCGTGCTCAGGCCGCGGACGATCTTCGTCTTCCCCGTCCGCAGGCCGTAGTTGTAGGCGTCGATCCAGTAGCCGACGAAGTACTTCGCACCCGACTCGGTCATGCTCATGTTCTTCGGGATGGGCGGCGGTCCGCCGGGCTTGGGTACGTCGACCCGGGAGTCGATCGGTGCGCCGGTCTGCGGCGGGTCCTCCGCGCAGCCACCGAGACCCAGTGCACCCAGGGTCAGCACGCACGCCAACGCTGCGCCGATTCGGCCTCGGCCGAGAACCATGTCCGCCCTCTCGTGGTCTGTTGTGGGGACTCCCGGACCAACGCAGGAGGCGCCGGTTCGTCACGGGTGACGCGTACGACAGCGTCAGACCAGGCGGTCACCGACGGGTACCGGAAGCGTAAACGTCTCGTGGTCGCCACCGATCGCCTGGGCCGCGCCGAGCTCGTCGTCGACCACGGTCACCCACTCGCGAGTCACCTCGACGATGCGCACCCGCCGCTGGTGGCCGCCGTCCACCAGGGTGTGCGGTTCCACGAGCATCGCCAGCCCGCGTGCCTCGAGGGCGTCTTCGGCCTCGACCCACTCCCCCGGGCCGGCGACCGGCCGACCCAGGATGTCCAGGGCCTGCCACAGCTCACCCGCGGCGACGACGTAGCCCACCGTCTCGCCGTCCTCACGCTTGTGGGGGAACCACTCGTCTCCAGACATGGTGGGGAGCCTAGGCGGCTCCCCACCATTCGTCATCCGGATTCGGGCCTCAGACCTCTTCGGCACCCAGCGTCTTCGGGTTCTCCGTCAGGTCCTTGCGCACCCGCGGGTCGTCGGCGTCGGCGTGGTAGTCGTAGGCCGTGGTCTCGTCGGTGCCGTTGTCGACCTTGCCGGCCCGCAGCAGCAGCGTGAGCACGACGGTGACCAGGATGTTGATCACGAACGCGGTCAGCGCGATGTAGCCCAGGTCGCCGATCACCGGCATCACGTCGAGGGATCCGCCGAAGTGCTTGCCGGTGGCCGGGTTGACCACCTGGTAGGCCTGGACGGTGCCGTAGACCATGCCCACCGCCCAGCCGGCCAGCAACGCCCACTTGTGGAACCACCGGGTGTAGAGGCTGAACACCACCGCGGGGAAGGTCTGCAGGATCCAGATGCCGCCCAGGAGCTGGAAGTTGATCGCGTTCTGCTTGTCCATCGTGAAGACGAAGATCAGCGCGAACGCCTTGACCAGCAACGACATCAGCTTGGAGACCTTGGCCTCCTGCTTGTCGGTCGCGTGCGGGTTGATCCACTCCTTGTAGATGTTGCGGGTGAACGTGTTGGCCGCCGCGATCGACATGATCGCCGCCGGCACCAGCGCCCCGATCGCGATCGCCGCGAACGCCACACCGGCGAACCAGGCCGGGAACGCGTCCTCGAACAGCTGCGGGATCACCAGCTGGGCGTTCGGCTCACCGTCGAGACCGACCGGCTTGGTGCCGGCCGCGATCGCCACCCAGCCGAGCAGCGCGAGCAGCCCGAGCACGAAGCTGTACGCCGGCAGGATGGCCGCGTTGCGACGGATCGTGTTGCGACTGCTCGACGAGAGCGACGCGGTGATCGAGTGCGGGTACATGAACAGCGCCAGTGCGGACCCGAGGCCGAGCGTCGCGTAGGCCCACATCTGACCGTCACCGGGCACGAACGAGCCGGTCGGCTTGCCGGTGGTCTCACTGGTGGCGGCCATCTTGTCCTCGGCGGCACCGAAGATGTGCTCCCAGCCGCCGAACTTCGTGGGCAGGTAGATGATCGCCACGATGATCACGAGATAGATCAGCGCGTCCTTGACGAACGCGATCATCGCCGGTGCCCGCAGCCCGGAGGTGTAGGTGTAGGCGGCCAGGATCACGAACGCGACCAGCAGCGGCAGGTCGGCGGCCAGCCAGTTGTCGCCGCCGCCGACGCCGGCCACCTCGAGCACGGCCTGGATGCCGACCAGCTGGAGCGCGATGTAGGGCATGGTGGCCAGGAAGCCGGTCACCGCGATCGCCAGCGACAGCTCACGTGAGCCGTAGCGTCCGCGCACGAAGTCGGCGCTGGTCACGTAGCCGTGGCGGTGGCTGACCGACCAGAGCCTGGCCATGAAGACGAAGATGATCGGGTAGAGCACGATCGTGTAGGGCACCGCGAAGAACCCGGCCACCGAGCCGGTCGCGAACATCGCCGCCGGCACCGCCACGAACGTGTACGCCGTGTAGAGGTCGCCGCCGAGCAGGAACCAGGTGACCCAGGTGCCGAACCGGCGACCGCCCAGGCCCCACTCGTCGAGGGAGTCCAGGTTGTCACCCCTGCGGAACCGGGCGGCGCTGAAGCCGAGCACGGTCACCACGAGGAACAGGATGATCAGCACCGCGAGGGCGACACCGTTCACGCCGGTGTCGGCGGCCATCACACTGATCATCGGGTCCGCCGCCGCCGTCGTCGGGGCGCTCACTTCTGCACCTTCCCACTCTGGTGCCGCGCCGCGAGCACGAGCCGGTGCGCGGAGTAGGTCATCGCGGAGCAGAGGAAGACCCAGACGAACTGGTACCAGAAGAAGAACGGGATGCCCCAGAGCCGGGGATCGACCTTCGCGTAGCTGCCGACCCACATCAGGGCGACGACAGGGATCAACAGCAGTACCCCCGCTGCTGCGAGCATGAACTTGTTGGCGGGTACGACGACAGGCGTCGTCCCGTTCTCCGAGCCTGATGTCATGTGACGGAAACTACTCCGATTGAGGCTCGGGCGTAACACCCCGATTCCCACAGCTCGACCAGCGGTACGACGAACGGGACGAACGGGCGCTCCGGGCGTCGACATAGCCTTGCGCCATGACCAGCAGTGTGTACGTCGCCTCGGCCGAAGGTTTCACCGGCAAGTCGACCGTGGCCCTCGGCGTTCTCGAGCAGCTCTCCCGGGCCGTGGAGCGGGTCGGTGTCTTCCGCCCGATCATCCGCGCGGAGGCCGAGGCCAGCGCTGAGAGTGAGGACGGTCGCGACTACGTGCTCGACCTGCTCACCTCCCACGAGGCCGTCGACCTGACGTACGACGAGTGCGCGGGGGTGACCTACGACGAGGTGCATGCCGACCCCGACGCGGCGATGGACCGCATCGTCGAGCGCTTCCACCAGGTTGCCGACCGGTGTGATGCGGTGGTGGTGATCGGCAGCGACTACACCGACATCGCCACCCCGACCGAGTTCTCCTACAACGCACGCATCGCGGCCAACCTCGGCTCACCTGTGCTGTTGGTGGCCAACGGGTTCGGTCGCACCCGGGCCGACCTGACCACGATCGTCGAGGTGCTGCGCAGCGACCTGAAGGCCAACCACGCCACGTTGTTCTCGATCGTGGTCAACCGTGTCTCCGACGAGAGGGTGCTCGGTGAGATCACCGAGCTGGCCGGCGTGCCGGCGTACGGCATCCCGGAGGAGCCGCTCCTGAACGCGCCCAGCGTCGCGGAGATGATGGCGGCCTGCGAGGGCCGCCTGGTCAGCGGCTCCGAGGAGCTGCTGGCCCGCGAGGTCTCGGGTCTCGTGGTCGCCGCGATGACCCTGCCCAACGTGCTGAACCGGCTCTTCGAGGGCGCCGCGGTGATCACGCCGGGCGACCGCGGCGAGACCGTGCTCGGCGTGCTCGCTGCCCACACCTCGGCCAGCTTCCCGCAGATCTCCGCGGTCTTCCTCAACGGCGGCATCCCGCTGCCCGAGGAGATCACCCGGCTCATCGACGGCCTCGGCGTGACCACCCCGATCGTCGCCACCGACCTCGGCACCCACGCCACCGCGACCGCGCTGACCAGCCGCCGCGGCCGGCTCACCAAGGACTCCCCGCGCAAGATCGCCACCGCGCTGCGGCTCTTCGGTGAGCACGTCGACGGGCCGGGGCTCATCGACCGGCTCGAGGTGGCCCGCACCGACGCGGTCACCCCGCTGATGTTCGAGCACCAGCTGATCGACGACGCGGTGCTGGCCGGCAAGCACATCGTCCTGCCCGAGGGCGAGGAGGACCGCATCCTCAAGGCAGCCGACATCCTGCTGCGCCGCGGCGTCGCCGAGCTGACCCTGGTGGGCGATCCGCTGGCGATCACCGCGAAGGCCGCCCAGCTCGGTGTCGACGTGAGCAAGGCGCACCTGCTCTCGCCGTACGACGAGAAGTTGCGCGAGCAGTTCGCGCAGGAGTACTTCGAACGCCGCAAGCACAAGGGCATCGACCTCGACGAGGCCCGCGAGCAGGTCGTGGACGTGTCCTACTTCGGCACCATGATGGTCGAGCTGGGCCTGGCCGACGGGATGGTCTCGGGGGCGGTGCACACCACGGCGCACACCATCCGCCCGGCGCTCGAGGTCGTGAAGACGGTGCCCGGTGTCTCGGTGGTGAGCTCGGTGTTCTTCATGTGCCTGGCCAACCAGGTGCTGGTCTACGGCGACTGTGCGGTCAACCCCGACCCGACATCCGACCAGCTGGCCGACATCGCGATCTCCTCGGCCGCCACCGCGACGGCGTTCGGTGTCGATCCGTTGATCGCGATGCTCTCCTACTCCACCGGCACGTCCGGGTCGGGCACCGACGTGGAGAAGGTCACCGCGGCCACGGAGCGGGTGCGCGAGCTGGCGCCCGACCTCCTGGTGGAGGGCCCGATCCAGTACGACGCGGCGATCGACGACGCGGTCGCGAAGACCAAGCTGCCCGACTCCCCGGTCGCCGGCGACGCGACCGTGTTCATCTTCCCGGACCTCAACACCGGCAACAACACCTACAAGGCGGTGCAGCGCTCGGCCAACGCGGTCGCGATCGGTCCGGTGCTGCAGGGGCTGCGCAAGCCGGTCAACGATCTCTCCCGCGGGGCGACGGTGCGCGACATCGTGAACACGGTGGCGATCACGGTCGTGCAGGCGGCCCAGTCCCAGGCAGCCCAGTCCCGGGCCGACCAGTCCCAGGCCGACCAGTCCCAGGCCGACCAGTCGTGAGCACGCCCCACGTCCTGGTCGTCAACGCCGGCTCCTCGTCCTTGAAGTACAGCCTGGTCGACGCCGCCACCGGCGCCACGCCCGGGCACGGACTCGTCGAGCGGATCGGCGAGTCCACGGGCACGCTCGTGCACCACGGCCCCGAGGGCGAGACCCGCATCGAGGGCCCGGTCGCCGATCACGAGGCCGCGTTCCAGTTGGCGCGCGACGCCTTCACGGATCACGGTCCGCAGCTGTCGTCGTACGACGTGGTGGCGGTGGGGCACCGCGTGGTGCACGGTGGCGAGCGGTTCTCGCAACCGGTCCTGATCGACGACGACGTGCTGGCGGCGGTGCGCGACCTGGTCCCGTTGGCGCCGTTGCACAACCCGGCCAACCTCGAGGGCATCGCCAGCGCCCGGGCACTGTTCCCGGACCTGCCCCACGTGGCGATCTTCGACACCGCGTTCCACCAGACGCTGCCCGAGCACGCCTACACCTACGCAGTCCCGCGCGACTGGGTCGGCGAGCACGGCATCCGCCGCTACGGCTTCCACGGCACGTCGTTCTCGTTCGTCGCCCAGGCCGCCGCCGACCTGCTCGAGCGGCCGCTGACCGAGCTGAACCTGATCGTGGCCCACCTCGGCAACGGCGCGTCAGTCACCGCGGTGCGCGGTGGCGAGTCCGTCGAGACGTCGATGGGGATGACCCCGCTCGAGGGACTGGTGATGGGCACCCGATCCGGTGACGTGGACCCCGCCCTGCACGCGCACCTGCACCGCGAGCTCGGCTGGTCGCTCGACGAGATCGACCGCATCCTCAACCGCGAGTCCGGGCTCAAGGGCCTGGCCGGTGAGAACGACTTCCGGGAGGTGCTCCGGCTCCGTGACGAGGGCGATGCCGCGGCAGCGTTGGCGTTCGACGTCTACTGCCACCGGCTGCGCAAGTACGTCGGCGCCTACTACGCCGTGCTCGGCACCGTCGACGCGATCGTGTTCACCGGTGGGGTCGGCGAGAACGCGGCACCGGTGCGGGCCGCGACGCTGTCCGGGCTCGAGCGGCTCGGCATCAGCGTCGACGAGCAGCGCAATGCGGAACGCTCGGACCAGGCCAGGTCGATCTCGCCCGATCCCTCGACCGAGGGCGGTACCGACGTGGCCGTGCTCGTCGTACCCACCGACGAGGAGTGGGAGATCGCGCGCCAGTCGGTGGCCGTGTCGGGATGACCGCCGTCGGCGCTGGCGCCAGTGGCAGGCCCGCGGCCGGCGTCAGACCGGCTCGAGCTCCTTGCTCCACAGCACCGCGCCGGTGAGGTCGCGCAGGCTCACGGTCAGCTGCCCGTCACTGTCGATCTCGGCGTGCCCGAAGAACTGGTGGCCCTTGCGCGGCGACTCGTTGGGCGTGTCCGCGTGCGCGGAGAAGACCACCTCCGGGCCGAATGTCGCGTCCATCTCGTTCGGGCCGAACGTGCCGGCCGCGATCGGCCCGGCGACGAACTCCCAGAACGGATCGAAGTCGGTGAAGCCCGCCCGCGCCGGGTCGTAGTGGTGGGCCGCGCAGTAGTGCACGTCGGCGGTGATCCACACGATGTTCTTGACGCCGTGCCGTTTGAAGGCGGAGAGCACCTCGGCGATCTCGAGCTCCTTGCCCAACGGCGCCCCGGGGTCACGGTTGGCCAGGCTCTCCTGGTTCACCTCGCCGTCGGGTACGACGATCCCGAGCGGCAGGTCGGCTGAGATGACCTTCCAGGTGGCCCGCGACCGACGCACCTCCCGGACCAGCCAGTCGACCTGCTCCTCGCCGAGGAGCCGGGTCTTCTCCTTCTCCAGGCCCGGAGTGTTCTCGCCCTTGAACGTGCGCATGTCGAGGCAGAACACGTCGAGGTTCGGCCCCCGCGAGATCTTGCGATAGATCCGCGCCTCACCGAACCCGCTGCCCCGGCGGTGCGCGCGACCGTCGGCGATGGGCATGTTCTCCTGCCAGGCCCGCCGGGCGCGTGCGGCCAGGACGTCGACCCGGCGCTCCTGCGTGTAGCGCGGGTCCTCGAGCACCTCGCCGGGCCACCAGTTGTTGGTGGTCTCGTGGTCGTCCCACTGCGCGATCACCGGCACGTCGGCGTACATCGCCCGCACGTTGTCGTCGAGCAGGTTGTAGCGGTGCCGCCCGCGGAACTCGGTGAGCGTCTCGGCGACCTTGCTGACCTCCTCGGTCACCAGGTTGCGCCAGACCTGGCCGTCGGGCTCGACGACCTCCTCCTCGAGCGGGCCGTCGGCGTAGATCGTGTCGCCGGCGTGGATGAAGCAGTCCGGCCGGGTCGCGTGCATCGCGCGGTAGCCGAGCAGGCCGCCCAGGTCGGGGTTGATCCCCCACCCCTGACCGCAGGTGTCGCCGGTCCACACGAAGCTGGTGCGGGCCGGTTGCACGGAAGCCGTGCTGAACCGGGCGGTCTGCAGCTCACCGACCTGCCCGTGGGTGTCCAGGAAGCCGAGCTCGACGTCGTGGTCGCGGCCCGGTGCCAGCCCGTCGAGGACGAGCTTGGCGGTGAGGTCGGTGTCGGGTGTGGCCCACGGGCCGCGGACCAGGCGGGTACGCCGTCCGCTGCGCACCCGCGCCACGAGGCGACCGGGTCGCGACGCGCGGGCCCACACCACACCGGACTGCGTCGTCACGTCACCGGACTGGACGCCCGAGGTGAGCGTGATCCGGTCACGGATGAGGCTCGGGGCACCGGCGCGCGAGCTGAATGCGGCGCCGCCGAACACCATCGGGCCGGCCGCAGCGCCAAGCACGGCAGCTCCCCCGGTGCCGAGGTGGAGGAGCGTACGTCGATCGAGATGTCTGCCGAGTTCAGTCATGGCCGCAGGCTTGCCGATCGGAGTGACCGGGAGGTGGCCGCCGGATGACAGGTTTGCCGACGGCGCGCACGGGTCAGAAGAGCGGACATGTCCTCAGCAGACACGTGTCGTCGTCCCTCCGCACCGCTGCGGCAGGTGCCGCGCCGGATGCTCTGCCCGGTCTGCTTGTCCGGTCTGACAGGCTTCACCTCGTGAACCGGGGAGCCGCGGCAACCAAACGTATTCTGCTCGAGCTCGTGGGCTGGACCCTCGTGCTGGCCGGCATCGCCGCGCTGATCCTGCCCGGCCCCGGACTGCTGATGATGTTCGGCGGCCTGGTGGTGCTCTCCCAGCAGTACGAATGGGCCGAGCGTCGACTCGAGCCGGTCGAGCGCCGGGCCATGCAGGCCGCCGCCGAGGGGGTGCGCACCTGGCCACGCATCATCGGCTCGGCTCTCGGCGCGACCTGGTTGGTCGGGCTCGGCATCTACTGGATCGTCTCACCGCCGGCGCCCTCGTGGTGGCCGGTCGACGAGAAGTGGTGGCTCTTCGGCGGCCTCGGCACCGGCATCACCCTGATCGCCTCCGGCCTCCTGGCGTTCGGGCTGCTGATCTACAGCTTCCGCCGGTTCCGCGGGCAGGTGCTCTCCGGCGCCACCAACGAGGAAGCCGTCGCCAACACCGATGACGACCCGAGCAACGACCGGGCCGCTGGCTGAGAAGGGCGCTCTGCGCCCGTCGCGAAACCTGCCGGACGTGAACGCGTCCAGTGCCAGGCCGCCTTGCTCACGGACGCCCCGGCACCGCAGAGGTGACGCCCGGCGACGATCCGACAGTCTTCGCCGCACCTCGCCAGGACCAAGCCCGGCACGGTGCTCATCAGATCCCGAGCCGACGCGCCACCGCCTCGCCGCCGATCTCACGGATCACCCTCGGATCTCCCACGACCACCAACGCGTCGGTGGCCCGGGACATCCCGACGTACAACCGTTCGCGGGCGCGCTCGCGCACCTCGGGCTCGTTGACGCAGAGCACCACGGCCATCCGCTCGAGGCCCTTGCACCCGAGGACGTGGCCGTAGAACACCTCGTCGGGGTCCCAGAACGACCTCCAATAGCCGTCCTGGTCGTGGAAGTCGGTGCGCTCGACCTGGATCGGGTGCCGTTTGCCGGTGGTGAGCAGCATGATGTTGGCCGGCTTCCAGCCGGCGTCGATCATCTCGTCGACGACGTCGTCGGCGGTGGCGACGGCGTCCTCCGCACTGCTCGCGACGAAGCGGACGTCCGGCCCGTCGCCACCGCTGGCATACATGCGTGAGGGCGCCAGCGGCCCGAACGAGTCGTGGATCTGCCTGGTGTTGCGCAGGTTGTGGTCGAGCACCAGCGGCACGAGCTGCACCGGCGGCCGACCGAACCGGGCGAAGATCCGCTGGTTCTCGTCGGAGTAGACGTAGAGCCCGCCGACCTCCTCGTCGCGCAGCGCCGTGAGCACCGGGCGCCACCACGAGTCGGCGAAGTCCTGCGCCTCGTCGACGATGATCGCGTCGAACTTCTCCCTGTCGTCGAGCCCCTCGGCCAGGTCGCCCATCAGCTGGGGCAGGTCGACCTCCCAGAAGTCGCTGTTGGTGCGGTCGCCCTCGGGCGCGCCCCACTGCCGACCGAAGTCGTGGAAGGTGCCCACGAACGCCGGCCGCTCCTTGCGGTGCCAGGTGGCCACCTCGCGCTTGAGGTGCTCGGCCAGCCCCAGCGAGTAGCAGAGCACCGCCACCCGTTTCGCCTTGAGATCTCCCCTGCCGCGGGTCAGCTGCTTGGCCTGCTGCAGCGCCAGCACGGTCTTGCCGCTACCCGCGCCGCCGCGCACCTCGACCCGGTGCAGCAGGCGGGTCACGTTGAGGATCGAGGCCTGTTCCTGGGTCAACCGGTCGACCGTGGCCGCGCGGTCCTCGGCGTCGGCATTGACGTCGTACGACGTGGGCAGTCGACCGTTGAGGATGTCGACGATCGCGTCGATGTCGTCGGCGGTCGGTGGGCGTTGGTGGTGCAGCATCTTGGCGGCGTTGGTGCGCACGCGGTCGGCCAGCGTGGCCATCGCGGACTTGCCGTGCAGCGCCCAGTGCGGCAGGTCCGGTGTCTCGGTGCCGGGCGGGAAGTCGGAGTACGGCGTGACCACGCCGTGGGCCCACGCGGTGCGCTGCCGGCTGCCCCACCGCGGGTCACGCTCGGCGTAGGTGCGCAGGGCGAACTTCGCCTCACGGGCCTGGTCGACCGGGAGGATCTCGGTGGCGCGGCCGCGGCGGGTGATCCACCAGGTGTCGCCCTCGCGCCACACGCTGCTGCCCTTGACCTCGAGCACGAGGGCACCGACATCGGGCATCAGCACCAGCAGGTCGATCTCGTGGTCCTTGCGCTCGTCGGTGATGCGCAGGTTGGCGACCAGTACGTCGTCGGGGTCGAGCGTGTCGCGCAACCTCTCCCACACCTGTTGCTCGGACGTGGTGGTGAACACGGGGCTCTCCGGGACGAGGCGGACCATGCTCAGCAGCCTGCCACGACCCACCGGCGTCGCGCCGGGCTTTGGCCCAGCGAGGCGCAGTATCAGGGCCTCGGGCTCATGCTCAGGATCAGGGCCTCGGGCTCAGGCGAAGTCGGAGACCAGGGCGTCGATCTGGTCTCCGGCCTCCGACGCGCCACCGCAGATCATCGCGACGATTCTGGTGTCGAGCTCTCCGGCCCCGTCAACCTCCAGGATGGTGCCGCCGGCACCGACGCAGTCGGACCCGTCGCTGATGTCCTCGAGCTCCTCGGGAAGGTCCGCCACGAACTCCTCCCACTTCGTCGCATCCATCGGCACTGTGTCCGGAGCACCACTGCCCTGTGTGGTCACCACGCCATCGGCCGAGAGCTCCAGGGTCTTGCTCTGCACCGGGTTGTCAGGGATCGACGCCGGGACCCAGTCGACGGTGACCACCACGGTCTTCGGGTCGAGATCGGTGCCGGCGCCGGCGCTCACGTTGTCGTCGCATCCGCTCGTCGCGGTCAGCAGCAGAGCCGCAGCCAGGAGTGAGGTCATGGTTCGCATGGCACTACGACGGACCGGTCGCTGCTTCGGTTCCCTCCACCCGCCCGCACACTCCTGGAGACGAGGACGATCTAGGGTGACGCCATGATCCGCAGCCGATTCGCCAAGGCCTTGTTGAAGCTGACCCGTTGGCGCATCGTCGGCGAGGTGCCTCGCAGCGGCATCTTCGTCGGCGCACCGCACACCTCCAACTGGGACTGGGTGGCGATGCTGTTGCTGCTCTGGTCCGGCGACGTGTCGCCGCGGGTGCTGATCAAGCGCGAGCTGTTCAAGGGCCCGCTGGGCTGGATCCTGAGGGCGACCGGTGGCATCTCGATCGACCGCGACAATGCGACGTCGGTCGTCGCCGACCTCGCCGCGCATGCCGCCCGTGACGAGTCGTTCGTGATCGTGCTGGCCGCCGAGGGCACCCGCGAGAAGGGCGAGTTCTGGAAGTCGGGCTTCTACCGTCTGGCCCAACAGACCGGGCTGCCGTGCTCGTTCGGCTTCATCGACGGCCCCACCCGCACCCTGGGCTTCGGCCCGACCTTCCACATGACCGGCGACGTCAGCGCGGACATGGACCGGATCCGCGAGTTCTTCGCCGACAAGCGCGGCGTGCGGCCCGAGGGCCGCACCGAGCCCC
>NZ_BCRJ01000050.1 GCF_001552535.1 Nocardioides jensenii JCM 1364 = NBRC 14755
TTCGGGCCGCGGTGTGAGTCACTCCCCGCGTGCGGCGGCGATCATCTCCTCGCGCGGCACGACCTTGATCCGCTCGCGGCCGGCGGCCTCGCCCAGAGAGATCTCGTGCGCGTCGAGGCGCACCCAGTCGTCGTGGGTGGTGAAGTCGACCGCCCGGTCGGTCAGGTGCTCGAGGATCGCGTCGCGGTCATCGTGCTCCGGTGCAGCAATACCGTCGAGATCGGCAAGGAGGCTGCGGATGGTCTCGGCCGCGTCGCTCTTGGTGTGGCCGATCAGACCCACCGGGCCGCGCTTGATCCAGCCGGTCGCGTAGACGCCCGGCACTGCCTGGCCGTCGAGGCCGAGCACCCGGCCGGCCTCGTTGGGGATGACACCGGCGGCGTGGTCGAACGGCAGGTCGGGCAGGTCTGAGGAGAGGTAGCCGACTGCGCGGTAGACCGCCTGCACCGGCGTGTCGACGTACTCGCCGGTGCCGCTGGCGTGGCCGGTACCGTCGAGCTCGGTGCGTTCGGTGCGGATCGCCTCGACCTTGCCGTCGCCGAGCAGCGCGACCGGATTCTGGCAGAGGTGGATGTGGATGCGGTGTGAGGCGCCGGTCGGGCTCGCCTCGAGATACTTCAGCAAGGTGTCGACCACGAGGCGCACGCCCTTGTTGCTGCTGATCGTCTTCTGGCTGGCCTCGTCGACCTGGAAGCCCTCCTCGTCGAGGAGCACGTCGACGCTCGGCGAGTGCGCGAGCTCGCGCAGCTCCATCGGGGAGAACCTCGCCTGGGCCGGGCCGCGTCGGGCGAAGACGTGGACGTCCTTGGCCTTGTTGGCCTTCAGCCCCCGGTGGACGTTGTCGGCGATCTCGGTGGTCAGCTGCTCGTCGGCCGGCTTGGCCAGCATGCGGGCGACGTCGAGGGCGACGTTGCCGGCGCCGATCACGGCCACCGACTCGGCCTCGAGGGCCCAGTCCCGTGGCACGTCGGGGTGTCCGGCGTACCACGAGACGAAGTCCGCCGCCCCGTGGCTGCCCGGCAGGTCGATGCCGGGGATCTCGAGGGGGCGGTCCGCCGCGGCACCGGTGGCGACGATGACCGCGTCGTAGTGGAGGTGGAGGTCGGCGAGCTTGAGGTCGACGCCGAACTCCACGTTGCCGAGGAAGCGGATGCGTTCGTTGGCGAGCACCCGGCCGAGGGCCCTGATGATCTCCTTGATCCGCGGGTGGTCAGGCGCAACGCCGTAGCGAACCAGTCCGTACGGCGCCGGCAAGCGGTCGAGTACGTCGACCTCGGCGTTCTCGTGCTCCTTGGTCAGGATGTCGGCGGCGTAGATGCCGGCCGGTCCGGCGCCGACGACGGCGACACGGATGTTGCGCATGAGCACTCCTCGAAGATGGGTAAGGCAAGCCTTACTTACTTCGAGCCGGATGCCAACGTGATTCGTGTCGCAGTGCCTGACTCACACAACCGCGCGAACGCACCGAGCTCGACCACCCCGTGTGTGCTGCGCGGCAGGTAGGCCGTCAAGGCGTCCGACCGCACCAGCACCGCGCGCCACTGGGCGCGCGAGATGGCCACGTTGATGCGGTTGCGCGAGAGCACGAAGCTCATGCCGCGGGGCGCGTCACCGACCGACGATGCCGTCATCGACACGAACACGACCGGCGCCTCCTTGCCCTGGAACTTGTCGACGGTGCCGACCTGGACGTCGGGGAACCCGGCCTCGGCGAGCAGATCGGAGATCAGCGTGCGTTGGGCGTTGTAGGGCGCAACCACCAGCACGTCTGCTTGGCCGAGCAGTCGTGGAGTGGTCGGGTCGGCGGGGTCGCTCCACTCGAGGCGACCCACCATCGACGCGACGCGGTCGACGATCACTGCGGCCTCCTCGATGCTCATCGTGCGGTTGCCCGAGTGCGGGATCGTCACCACCTCGAGCCCCGGGTCCACCTCGGTGAGCGAACGTCTCGACGCCGGCGGCGCCGAGCGCAGCAGTCCGTCGTAGGACAGGTGGGAGACGGGCGCGCAGACGGCAGGGTGCATGCGGTAGGTGTCATCGAGGAAGTAGCCCAGATCGGCAGGCAACGAGGCGTGGCCGTCCATCAGCCAACCCAGCGCCGAACGGTCGACGGGCTCACCGTGGGTGCCCTTGCTGACCTGGGGCAGCTGTTGCGGGTCACCGAGCAGCAGCATCCGACGCGCGGCGACCGAGACGGCGACCGTGTTGGCCAGCGAGAACTGGCCGGCCTCGTCGATGACGAGCAGGTCGAGCTCGTCGCGCGGGAAGCTGGCCGCGGTGAATGCCCAGGCCGTGCCGCCGACCACGCAACCGTCGTTGGACCGGTCGATGAAGCCGGGCAGGTCGTCGGTGACGCCCCAGGGCACACCGTCTGCCGTGCCGCCCTTCTTCGCGACCAGCGCCGGCTCGAGGCCGCGCCTGACGAGGGCTGAGAGGAAGTTCTCGACGACGGCGTGGGACTGGGCAACGACGCCGACCTTCCACCCGTGGTCGACCACGAGTCGCCGGATCACCTCGGAGCCGGTGTAGGTCTTGCCGGTGCCGGGAGGACCCTGGACGGCCAGGTAGGAGCGGTCGATCTGCAACAACGCGGCAGTCAGGTCGCTCGCCTTGTCGCCGGTCACCGGCAGCAGTCTCCCGCTCAGGCGAGGCGGTCGCCTGGCCAGTACGTCGATGGCGGGCTGGGCAATCAACTCACCCTTCGCCTCGGCCAGCTGGGCGACCTCACGGATCGCATCGGCCAGCGGCTTCTCGTCGATGCCGTAGCCGGGGATCAACGCGAGTGGCAGCTGCGGGTGGCCGTCCATCGCTTTGGCCAGGCGCTCGCTGAACGTGATGCGCCACCGCTCCCCCTCAGGTTCGAGCGAGTCGATCGTGACGCCGAAACCGGCCGCGTGGAGTCCGTTCTCCGGTGGCTGCAGGCCTTGCGGGAGCGGGTCGGCGTACATCGTCTTCGGCTTGGAGCCCAGCCCGATGCCGCTGCCGACCGGCAGGTCGACGGTCGCGGACAGGACTCGCGAGAACGTCTGCTTGCGGGGCGCCTTGTGCCAGTCCTGCACGATCGCGGGCGGGTCGTCGAAGCAGACCACGTCGGGCGTGTGCCGCCAGGAGCCGACCGGTTCTGTGAGTCGCATGTAGTGCTCCCAGGCCGACGGCAGCCGCTCACGCCGGTGGAAGCCCAGGGCTGAGGCGAGCATCGCCCAGGCCTGTTCGTCGTCGGTGCGGTCCTGGCGCGGCGCATCGCCGACACGGACACGCAGTGCCTCGGTCAGCGCGACGAGCTCGTCGTCGACCGCGGGCTCGTCTCCGGGTGCCTCGAGCTCCCCCGTCATGGCCGGCCGACTGCCGACGTCACCGTCGACCAGGCCGATCAGCCAGTCGCGCAGCTCGAGCGTGGAGATGCAGTCGATCTCGTTGTAGTCGAGCAGGTTCTGCTTCGCGGTGCCGGCGTTGGCGAGGTCGCCGAGCAGCAGACGCTGGCGGTAGTCGTGGTATTCCGCGATCGACGCGTCCCCCTTGGTCACGTCGCCGTCGCGCGGCACCGAGAGATAGAGCGGCTCGAGCTTCTTGATGCTGTACGACGAGTCGGAGATCAGCACCGACTCGCGCACCACGGCGTAGAGGTCGATGAACACCCCACGACGCAGCAGGTCGTCGATGACGTTCTCGTGGGTCGCGTAGACCGCGGTGAGCCGCTTGAGCGCGGTCACCTCGTAGGGCGCGTAGTGATAGATGTGCAGGTCGGGATGGGCCACGAGCCGCGCCGTCACGTCATCGAGGAACGCGATCAGCTGCGCCTTCTCGGTGCCGTGGTCGTCGGCCCACAACGGCAGGAACTGGCGCGGCTGAGTCGGGTGGTCGGGCGCGGTCAGCACGCCCCAGAGGTATTCGAGACCCCAGCGCTCGAGGTCGCCGTCGTTGTAGAGCGGGTCGCCCTCGAAGTCGAAGAACAGGTCACCGGGCGAGGGGCTCGGCAGTGCCCGCAGCGCCTTCTCGGAGACGACCTCGTGGAGCAGCTTGCCGGACTGGGCGCCGCGCACCTGGATCCGCGCCTGGGCGCGCAGCTTCGCGAAGGTCGACTCGGCCATCCCGGCGGGAGCCTCCGCGGCGGAGGCCAGCTGGGCGACGGTGTCGACGCCGTTCGCGTTGAGCTTGCGGCGCTGGTCCATGCGCAGCCGGGCGACCAGGATCAGGTCGTCCGCCTCGTGCGCCGCGCGCTGGCAGTCGTCGCAACCGCCGCAGTGCAGCAGCCCTGGCCGGCCCCACGACACGGCCTCGGTCGATGCAGCATGCTCACCGAGGAGTGCCCGCATGCGGCGCCGTCGTTCGCGGAAGACCGCCTCCAGCTCGAGTCGGGGGAAGTCGACGGACGTGCCGTCACCGAGCAGCAGCCGCACCGTCGGCGCCAGTTTGCCGCCGGCGTCGGCGATGGCTGACGAGTAGGCGGCCAGCTGCAGCAACGCCTGCGGTTGCGCCTGGCGGGCCAGCTTCGCGTCGGCGACCACCCAGCCCTCCCGAGTCGCACAGAGGAAGTCGGCGTACCCGAAGAGCTCGCCGTCGAAGAACGCCGGCTGGTAGAGCACGTCGGCTCCGTCGGTCAACGCCGCGGCCGCCTCCCGCGCGGCGTCCTCGAGCCCGTCGCGGGTGAAGGCGTGCGCGCGCTCGAAGCGTCGTACGCCGGTGCCGCGCGTGGCGTCGTACGGGCCGTGCACCTGCTCGAACGCCTGCAGCGCCTGCGCCTCGTGGTGCTCGCCGAGGCTGAGGATCTGCCTCATCAGCGGGTCTTCGACCGGGTCGAGGCGCGGCCCGCGACCCATCAGACGATCGACCCCGGAGAGCAACGCGAACTCGCACTGCGCCGCCGTCACGAGGTCTGTCGCGCTCCAGACGAGTGACTCACCGAGCTTGAACATGGGCTCCCCTTGCTGTCGACGTCGACGCTAGAGCACGCCACCGACAGCGCAGCACGACGGCAGAGCCAGCGGCTACTCCAGGTCCTGCTCGACGTAGGGCGACCGGAAGCTGCGAACACGGTCCTGGTCGACTCCGCGCACCTCGAGAAAGGCCGGGTGCGGGACCCCCAGGATCTCGCGGAACGCTTGGACGGTCGAGCTCACCAAGCGCGCATGGTTCGTGTCGGTGGCCCTGAGCCTGCCGTGCTCGACGCGATATCCGGGCAGCTCGGCGATCCGCTGGGCATCGGACGGCGCCAGCCACTGCGAGCCCAGCGCGATGAACTCATGGCCGCTTCGTGACAGCTGGATCGCCGGCGGCAACTCGTGGCGAGGCACGCCGTCGACGTACACGACGCCGATCGCCCTGCTGTAGTCGCCACCCCTCAGACGCACCATGAGGTACGCCGTGAATCGCCGCCATGCCCGCTGGACCTCGTCGTCCAATGATGTCTGTTCGTTGTGCATCTCGACCCCCACTGCGACGGTCCCCCTGACCGCCTTCCCGCAGGCTAGAGAAAGCCACCGACAGTGCTGTCGCTGTCCGGGACGAACGGCTCAGCCGGCGTCGACCAGGGTCGGCCTGCCCTCGAGGACCCGCAGCGGCACCGAGGCTCCCTCAGACGTCACCGTGCCGGACACGTCACGCCACGCGCCCGCATCCACCCGGAACCTTGCCGAGAACGTCGTCGAGACCTGCGGCCTCACCGTCACGTGAGCATCGGTGTATTCGTGGACGACGTAGGCACTCATCGGGAGACTCTGGCGGTAGGCCACACCGGGGTCACTGGTCGTCTGTGTCGTCCCGTCACCGTGCGTCCAGGTGTACGACGAGGGCGTGATCTTCAGCGTCACGCGGTGACCCAGCAGCCGCACGACTCGGGTGAACGGCTCGGCGTTCGTGTGGAAGATCGTCTCGAAGTTCACCAAGGTCTTGCCGCCTGGCGGCTGGATGATGATCTTCGGCTTCGGCAGCGTCACTCGCCGCAGCGCACGCAACACCATCACTTGGGTGACCGGCTGGTCAGCGGGCTGCACCTTGGGATCGCAGGTCTCCGCCACGTCTGCGCCCATGACGACTGAGACGGACGCACATGCACCGGTACGTGTCATCCACTGAGTCATCTGTGCGGGTGTCGCGGATGCCTTGACCCCAGTGACACTCGACCGGTGGCTTGATTCGCTGGCCAAGGCAAACGCGTCCGCCTCTGCTTCGCCATTGGTTCGATCGTCCGAGATCCTCGTGATGGGCTCGGTTCGCAATGTCCTGCCCGCAGTGTCAGCAGTGACGGCAACACTCTGCCCCAGCAGCCAGAGCCCAAGGCAGAGCGCAACTCCTCGTCCCGGCCTCATCCGGTTTTGGTCTCCAGCCAACCGACCGTCCACTCCCCTGCCCCGTCCTTCCTGAGGAACAGCCGGAATGCCCGCAAGCCGGGTCGTGCTGTCGAAGTCACTTCACCTCGCCGATTCAACGTCCTCTGTCGAGTGGCCCGTACCAAGACACCGACAAGACGCACACCCGCCTGGTTTGAGTCGACGGATTGAACAGACCTGATGGTGTATCGGCCGCCAACCATCGATCCGCCCTTTGCGAAGCCTTCGTCCACAGCTGCAACCCCCGCCGTGCAGGCATCACACCCATCGTCGTGCAGCGCAGCCAGCTGCAGCGTGTCCCCGGTGGATTGCGCGTAGTTGACCATCGCGATCCAGTACCGCGCGAAAGCCCTCGCGGCCTTGTCGTCCGAACCCTGCGCGGCGGCCGGCAGCGTCGGCGGGACCGGGTCCTCGACCGTCGGGGTTGCTGACGGGGAGTTGCTCGGCGACTGCGATGCGGAGGACGGACTCGGGTCAGGGTCCGCTCCCGCGTCGTCGTCCGTGCACGCCGACACCAGCAACAGCGGCAGGCACACCACGCCCGCAACCCAGCGACGTACGTCCATCGGCTCACCTTCCCGAGAGTCACCGCGACCACAGCACCGTACGCAAACCGGACACCGCTTGGAAAGACCGTCCTGGCCGCCTGTGGACAACCGCCTTGCGACCCATCCCCCGGGAGGCCCACACGGCACCGACACAAGCACAGAGGCGGCACGGACGCAGCCCGGACGCGGAACCTTTGACAGACCCAACAAATTGCTTGACGCAGGAACCCGCAGCCCCGATAGCGTTCGCAGCATGTTCGGAGCCCTCGGTCGCCTTGTCTCCCGTCATCCCTGGTACGTCATCGGGACCTGGGTGGTGCTCGCAGTCGTGGTGGTGCTCACCGCGCCAGCGCTGACCTCGACCCAGGACCAGTCGGAGTTCCTGCCCGACCACTACGAGTCGATCAAGGCGGCGAACCTGCAGGAGGAGGCGTTCCCGGCCGCAACCACACCCGGCGCACTTCTCGTCTTCGAGCGCAAGGACGGCGCAGAACTGACCAAGGCGGACGCCGCCGACGTGGCGACCATCGCCAAGAAGCTCGGACCAGAGCTCGGCAAGAAGACCTTCGCTCCGCAGGTGGCGACCGCCGGACCGACCGGCAAGCCCCCGGCTGCCGGCGACCCGATCGCCGTCGGGTTCGTCGGTCTGGCCGACGACGCCACCGGGTTCGACACCCAGTCGATGGACGACGCCAAGGCCATGCGCGAGAGCATCGAGCCCCTCGTCGAAGGCACCGATCTCGAGGTCAAGACCACCGGAGCAGCCGCGCAGAGCCTCGACTCCCAGGAGTCGACCGAGTCGACGATGGCCATCGTCGGCATCGCGACCGTCGTACTGATCGTGGTGCTGCTGGCCATCATCTTCCGCAGCGTGATCATCTGCCTGATGCCGATCGTGGTCGTCACGGTGGTGTCGTTGATCGCCACCGGACTGATCGGCGCCGCCAACGAGGCCTTCGACCTCAAGGCGGACTCGTCGATCCAGGTGATCCTGATCGTGGTGCTCTACGGCATCGGCACCGACTACATCCTGTTCTTCCTGTTCCGCTATCGAGAGCGGCTCAGGCAGGGCGAGGAGACCCGCCCTTCGGTTGTCCACGCGCTCGAGCGTGCCGGTGAGGCGATCGCTTCTGCCGGTGGCGCCGTGATCGTGGCGTTCCTCGCCCTCTTGCTGAGCTCTCTCAGCATCTTCCGATCGATCGGTCCGGCCCTGGCGATCGCGGTCGCAGTCACCCTGGTCGCCGCGCTGACCCTGGTGCCGGCGGTCGTCACGGTGCTCGGTCGGTCCCTGTTCTGGCCGTCGAAGAACTGGCGCAAGGAGCCCGACTCCGCACGTTTCGGCAGGGTCGGGCACGCCCTCGGACGTCGTCCCGGTGTGTTCGCCGCCGCCTCCGGCCTGGTCCTCGCAGCGCTGGCGGTCTTCGGCCTCCAGTTCAACCCCAGCTTCGACTTCAACTCCAGCCTGCCCGAAGGAGTCGAGTCGACCGAGGCACTCAACACCTTCCAGGAGCACTTCGCGGCCGGTGCCGCCGACCCGGTGCCGGTGCTGGTCACCACCAAGGACGGCAGCCCCCTCGACAAGTCGGCCGCAACAGACATCGCGGACGCCCTGAAGGACGCCACGGGCGTGGCCCGGGTGAACGAACCGGAGTTCTCCCAGGACAGGACCACCGCCAAGGTCGAGGTGATCCTCGACCACGACCCGGTCTCCGACGCAGCACTCAACGACGTCAAGGGCCCGATCCGCACCGCGGTGCACGACGCCGCACCCGACGGCACGTCGGCGTACGTCGGGGGCACGCCCTCGATCTTCGCGGACCTGCAGAAGGCCATGGCGCGCGACTACTCGGTCGTGTTCCCGGTCGCAGCCCTGGTGATCATGCTGATCCTGGCGCTGCTGCTGCGCAGCCTGGTCGCGCCGTGGTACCTGATGGCCGCCGTCGGCCTCGGCTTCGGCGCAACGCTCGGTGCGACGGTGATCGTGTTCCAGCACATCCAAGGTGAGCCGGGGCTGATCTTCATGCTCCCGATCTACATCTATCTGTTCGTCACGGCACTGGGCACCGACTACAACATCTTGATGGTGGCGCGACTACGCGAGGAGGCTCGCGAGGGCCGGGAGCCACGCGAGGCCGCGGCCGAGGCCGTGCGCCATGCCGGCCCGACGATCGCGGCGGCCGGCGTGATCCTGGCCGGCACGTTCGCCTCCCTGATGCTCGGCGGCAACTCGCTGATCGTGTCGATGGGCTTCGCCCTGTCGTTCGGCATCTTCGTGGCGGCGTTCGTGATGGCGATGTTCTTCACGCCCGCGCTGACCGCCTTGATCGGACACGCCGCGTGGTGGCCCGGTCACGGAGACGAGAAGAAGGCCGACTGAGCCCCGCTGATCCGTCGTCGGTTCATCCGAACCGGCGACGGATCCCGCAATTTCACGCCATTTCACGCGGACACTTGCGATTTACACCTGTCGCCGCGTTCGTGAGACAGGACTCGCCGACCATCCCCTCCTGGCAGTACTTCGCGGTAACGTCCGAAACGGAAGACGATCGTTGCACCCGTCATCTCGGGCGGCGCCGACCTCGATCGTCGTACGAGATTCTCCACTTGGGAGGAGATGTCGGAATGGATTCACTCAAGGAAAGTTTCGAGGACGTCGACTGGGCCGGACTTGCCGGAAAGGTCGCCGCAGCCCTGGTGATCCTGCTGGTCACCTGGCTGCTCGCGAAGCTGGTGCAGGCCGCCTTCGTGAAGGCCACCCAGAAGGTCACTGTGTTGCAGAAGGCCGGATCCGACGGTGAGAGCATCGGTTCCTCACTGGGCACGATCGGCTCATTGCTGATCTGGATGTTCGGCCTGATGGCTCTGTTGCAGCTGTTCGGACTGACCCAGACCCTGGCGCCGATCCAGAACCTGCTCAACGGCGTCACCGGTTTCATCCCGAACCTGATCGGTGCAGCACTGATCTTCGTCGTCGGCTCACTGCTGGCAAAGGTGGTGCGACAGCTCGTCGAGACCGCGCTGGGCGCACTGCCCTTCGACAAGTGGCTCAACCGGGCGGGTGCCGACGAGGTCACCGGCAACACCTCGATCAGCAAGACGCTGGCCCTCGTGCTCTACGCACTGATCATGATCGTCGTCGCCATTGCTGCCTTGCAGGTCCTCGGCATCTCCTCGATCTCGGAGCCCGCAGAACAGATGCTCAACACCATCTTCACCGCGATCCCGAACATCATCGCCGCGGCCCTGCTGCTCGGCATCGGCGTCGTGATCGCGCGCTTCGCCGGCGACCTGCTCAAGGAGCTGCTCGACGGCTTCGGCGTCGATCGTTCGCTGCACGCGATGGACGTGATGCCGGCCGACAAGAGCGCGACCCCGGCGATCGCGAAGATCGCCCAGGTCGGCATCGTGCTGTTCTTCGCCGTGATGGCCGCCCAGCTGCTGAAGTTCCCGCAGGTGACGGAGTTCCTCAGCGCCATCCTCGAGCTCGGCGGCCGGGTCATCTTCGGCGCCGCGGTGATCGCAGCCGGCGTACTGATCGCGAACCAGCTGGCCAAGCTGGCCTCGGGCACCGGCGGCACGATCATCAAGGCCGCCACCATCGTGTTGTTCGCCGCGATGGGCCTGAAGTTCATGGGCATCGCCGACTCGATCATCGAGCTCGGCTTCGGTGCGGTTGTCATCGGCGGTGCTCTGGCAGCGGCGCTGGCCTTCGGGCTCGGTGGCCGCGAGGCCGCTGCCCAGCAGCTGGCCAGGCTGCAGCAGTCGGCGGCGAGCCCGTCGACCGGCGGCCCGGCG
>NZ_BCRJ01000051.1 GCF_001552535.1 Nocardioides jensenii JCM 1364 = NBRC 14755
GTCGACCGGCGGCCCGGCGGGTGGCGCAACGGGCGCGACCGGCGCGACCGGCGCTCACTCGGGCGACCCGCTGGGAGGCCCGACCATCTGACCTCCCGCACGACACCTCGACTGGCCGCCGGCACCTCGCCGGCGGCCAGTCGGCATTGAGGGGTGGAGACCAGCCTGCGCATTCAGCTCCACGAGCCAGCTCCCGGCAGCTCGACCCATTGCGCTCTCAGGCACTCTCCCGCAGCGTCGACCCGAGAAGTCGACAGCCCTCACCGGCCGGGCCGACCAGGATCTCGCCCAGTGCCACCAAGGCTGCCGCGTGCTCCGGCCCCAATCGACACACGAACTCCGGCCACACCTCCGGCGAGAGCAGAGCAGCGGCCACACACGCCGGATCGACGAACCAGCCCTCCGAATCGTGGCCGAGCAGGGACATGATCAGGTCCACCACCATCGCGTCGAGCTCGTCGGGAAGCGGCTCGATCTCGCGGCCGTCCTCGTCGTACTCCGCGTGTCTCAGGTAGTCGTCCCCGACCAGCGCGTCACGCCACACCTCCTCTGCCATGTCGGTGACGATCGGCGCGTTCTGCCCCGGCGTGAGCAGGCCGATCGTCCACGCATCCCCACTGCGCTTGATCACCTCGAGCCACTCCTCCGGACGAGCAGCCACCTCCTCGGCCACCTCCTCACGCACCCCGCCGGGCGGCGTGCTGAACAGCCGCACGCCCTCACACGTGACGATCCGGCCGATCACGTGGCCGTCGTACATTCGACTGCTTGCGGCGCCCAGGTTGATCGTCGTGACCTCCGAACCGCTGCTCAGGTCGGTCCACCGGAGCTCGTGCTCGGTCTCGAAGGCCAGGCGGTAGCCACCCATCGGCGCATCGCTCCAGGAACTGAGGTCGCCCGCACGCTCGGCGACCGCGGGACGACGTCCGAGGAACTCCGCCAGCCCGCCGAGGTCATGGACGGCGAGCTGGTGCGCGATCCAGTCACGATCACCGATCCTCGTGCGCAGGCTCATCGGCGTGCTCCGCGGCGACTCTCCCCTCGCTTCGACGGTCAGGTCGACGGCCCGAACCGTTCGTTCCAGCGAGCTTCGCGTCATCTGGCTGCCGGACTGCTGGACCGTCCATCGCGCGTAGACCCACGGGGGCAGCACCGAGGCGAAGAGGTGGAGCTGGATGAGTCGGTCGAGGCGCCATGGTGCCCACATGAACTCGCCGTCCGGGCCGCAGGGCGTGTCGACCATGATGTCGATGGCACCCGCGGCATCACCCGCGGCCTCGCGCTCGTTCGCTGCGTCGATCGCGGCGACGTACGGCTCGAGCTCGTCGCGCTGAGCGGAGGGAGCACGCACCCGGGCGGTCCGGCTGTTCTTGCTGGGACGGTTTCGACGGCGGCCGTTTCGGCCTCGGGACTTGTGCATGCCCACGAGTGAACGCCCTCGGGCTCGGCCGCCGCCAGCCCCCATTTTCAATCTGTGGATAACCCCTCACTGCGCGGGTGGAGACGTCGCTGCCCACGGGTGATCGATCGGAAGTAGTCCTCCTGGGATTGATGCACCGCGAAGTCGATCGGCCCCACCGTCGGCGCGACATCGGGCGCATCCGGCGGACACACGTGCACCCGCTGCCAACGACGCAGGCGGTCCCAGGAGTCGTCGAGGTACGTCGCCGCACAGTGCAGGCAGACGCCCTCCCGACGCCCGTCGTCTTCGACGAGGATCGTCGCCTCGAGGCGATAGGTGAGCGGATCGACGTGCCCCGTGGTCTCGGCCAGGGGCTGTCGGTCACGCGGCAGGATCAGCGCGCACGTGCACACGTCGCGGTCGATCGACTGCCACACGAGGGGTCGATGGATGCCGGCCCGTCGGTCGGCCAGGATCGCCTCGAGCGTCGCCCGTTCGGCGTCGATCTCCTCCCCCTCCACGAGCATGCTCACCTCGAGCAGCGCGAGGTAGTGCGCACCAAGGCCCACCACCAAGGCGTCGTACGCCGATCCGTGGACGCGGTAGTCGCGTGGTCGTGCCATCTGTCTCTCCCGTCGTCAGGAGCAGCCTTTTGGGCTGCCCCGCCTTGACCGCGTGCGCGGCCCGGGTCTTCTCCGGAGGGCACCGTGTCGGGAGACGCGGTTGCCGGTCGGCCACGTCCGGAGGCGTGCGGCCGACGAACCATCACCACGAATGGCGATGCTCTGGACCCGTTCGACACCGTCGTGGTGCCGACGAGCAAGAGCATGCACGAGACCACCGACAAGCTCCACCGAAGCGTGCTGGTCTAGACCGATTCGTCCCGAATGTCAGTGCTCCCGTGCACAGTCCGTGACGTTCGAAGCTGCACCAACTTTCAACACGGGGGTCGAGATGTTCGACAACGTCGCGCCACACGGCGCAGAGCAACAGCCCGCACAGGTCGACGAGGCTCAAGAACCGCCACCCGTCCGGGTCTGCCGCACGTGCAGCGTGCAGTCCCAGACGGTCGGAGACTTCTGCCCACACTGCGGCAAGAGCTACCTACACGCGCGTCGCATGCCCAGTCGCCGCGCACTCACCATCGCTGGTGTCGCGCTCCTGCTCGTGGCGGGCGCCGTCACGGGGATTGCCGTCAAGGTCAGTCATGATCGTTCGGAGGAAAGGGCCGCCGCAGTTGCTGACAAGCGTGACGCTGAGGCCGCGGCCGCACAGAAGGAAGCCGAGGCCCGCGAGCATTAGGAGGCCGAAGCCGCTGCCTTGGAGGAGGCTGATCAGGCGGAACGCGGAGCGCGCGCTGAGTTGATCAAGCAGATGCAGGCCTCGATCACCAAGGATGCCAAGAAGCGTGTGGACGAGGGGGTGTTGGAGGGCCCGATCTTCTACACCTCATGCGATCCGCTCGGTGGAGGGTCAGTCGATGATCTGACCGCGTTGACCACGACATTTGAGTGCATCGGGGTGAATGAGAAGTTGAAGGCCGGTCAGGTCAGAGGTTGGGCCTTCTCGGCCACGATGAACTGGGACGAAGGCTCGTGGACCTGGAGTCTGGGCAGCTGACCACCTCGAGCGCCCTGCCATCCGGGCGCACTGCCTGACCATGAACACGGAACCCGCCGACGGGGGTGCGGCGGGTTCCGGCATGTTGGGGCGCACGGGCGCATGACCCAACAGGTCTCCCGGCTTCGAGCGGGTCGGACGGCAGTCCCACCACACCAGCCAGACCGACTGATGCGGGGTGCTCTCACTTCTTCTTGGAGAAACGGATGTCGCCGTCGGGTTGTCGTTCGTGGTGGTAGGCAGGGTCGTGGATGCGGTGGTGATGGTGGCAGCAGAGCAGGATGCCGTTCTTGACGGTTGTCTTGCCGCCCTGAGACCACTCAACGAGGTGGTGGACTTCGCACCACTCGGCTGACGCGTCGCACCCGGCCGCCCGACACTTCTTGTCGCGCAGCCGGATCACCTTGCGTTGGACCGGGGTGTGCAGCCGGGAGGCCCGGCCCACATCGAGGACCTGCCCGGCGGCGCCGAGGACCATCGGGATGATGGTGGCGTTGCACGCCAGGCGGCGGGCGGTGGCCGCGGTGATCGGGGTGTCGGCGTCGTAGCCGAGGCCGCCTGAGGCGAGTTCGGTGCGCAGCTGGTCCAGGGTGATCGTCACGACCACCGTGGTCGCGTCGCCGCCGTGGTCGGGCAAACGACCCGGGTCGACGCGCTCCAGCAGGTCTCCCATCGCCCGGGCCATCAACGTGGCGTAGGGAACCCGGCGGCCATCGGACTCCGCGGCCTGCTTGCGGG
The DNA here is from genome assembly GCF_001552535.1 of Nocardioides jensenii JCM 1364 = NBRC 14755. Taxonomy (GTDB): domain Bacteria; phylum Actinomycetota; class Actinomycetes; order Propionibacteriales; family Nocardioidaceae; genus Nocardioides; species Nocardioides jensenii. Next base: position 3,761 of record NZ_BCRJ01000051.1, read on the forward strand.
GCTGGGCGAACGCCTCCAGGTAGCGCTTGAGCCGCTTGGCCACGGCATCCGGGAGCCGCCCACTGATCCGGGTGGTGCCGTCACCTTGAGGCCGCAGGGAGAACTTCGCCTTCTCCGCGGCGTGCTTCTCCTCATCGGCCAACCGCTTCGCCTCACGCTCCTCCGCGGAGTCCGGGTCGACCACGTCGGCCAGGTGTCGACCCAGCTTTCGCAACCCGGCGGGGTCGAGTCGCTTCGCCTCCGTCAACAAGGTCCGCTCGGCCTCCACCAGCTGGGCCGCAGACAGCTCGTCACGGACCTCGTCCAGGGCGTTCGCGATCGCACGTGCCTGTTCCAGGGTGACCTCGCCGGCGCCCAGCGCTGCGGCGACCGCGTGCCAGCGTTCGGCGAGCAGCTTGGCCAACGCCTGGTCGGCGCGAGCCTCCCGCTTGTCCAGGTTCTGGTCATGGCTCAACCACGACGCCGGGTCCTTCGCGCCCGCGTCGTCGGCCACGTCACCGGCGGTGGCCAGCACCGCCAACCGCACCGCAGCCAGCCGGGCCTCCGCAGCCACCAGGCCCCGCAACAGCTCACGCTTCTGCGGCATCGGCACATACAGCGGCTCGAACCCGGCCAGTTCGTCGATCGCAGCGCACACCGAACTCAGACTGTCGGTCATCGGGTGCATCATCACGATCAAGCCTTCCGTTCGCAGGTGTGTATTCACTGCGACGCCGGAGGCCCCTCGGGGCTATTACTCACCGTGATGCATCTGACCCATCAAACTTCGCCCGCGAACCCCTCACGAGGCCGGCCACTTCGATTGATGAACTGCTAACAAACGTACACTCATTTGAATAGAGGCGCAATACCATTCTCTGAATTTGTTTGGGTTGGTGGCCACCCTGGACGACACGATCACCACGTTCACGCGACTGATGGACGAGGAGTCAGATTGAACGCCGCACGCCGATTGCCCAAGCTGGCCTGGGATGCGCTGCTTTTCGAGATCGCTGTATGTCGCTCACTCTGACGGTGGATCGCGCGCCGCCCCGACATCCCTGCGGGAGCCGCGCCAGTCCGCTACGCGCAGCTCGTCGGCCGATGCTGTGGCTGTGGATCTTCGGCTCCGCCGTCGAGGTCGTCGAGGTCGTCGTGGTCGACGTGATGGTCCACCGATGGCTGCCGGGGCTGAGGATCCCACTGTTGATCATCGGCATCTGGGGCTTTCTCTGGACGCTCGACATGTACGCCGCCTATCGCGTACGACACGTGGTGATGGACACTCACCTGACCTTGCGCGGCGGCCTGCGGCCCCAGGTCGTCGTACCCCTCGAGGCCGTCGACGTCGCACGCACCGCCGAGCACGAACTGCCCGGCATCACCAAGACCCTGCACAGCGAGGACGGGCTGCTGCTCCTGGGCGTGAGCAGCAGGACGAATGTGGAGCTCGTGCTCCACGGTGCCGTCGCCCTCGCCACGTCGCAAGGCGAGATGACCGCTGACCGGGTTGGGCTCTGGGCGGACGAACCGCGCGAGGTCGCGCGGATGCTGGGTCAGCGACTGCCCACCTCTCACGGCATTCCGGGTGACCGAGGTGACCAGTCTCTGCCGACAGTTCAGTCCTGAGGCTTCAAGCGATAGCTGAGGAACACGTTGCCGAGGGACGACGTACCGGAGTCGACGAGCTCGAGACGGGTGAGCGGCACGGTCTCGTCGAAGAGGCGGCGTCCTTCACCGGTGATGGCGGGGTGCATGGTGAGGGTGAGTACGTCGATCGCGCCGGCGGTGAACAACGACCGCACGGTGTCGACGCCACCCGCGACGGAGATGTCGCCGCCCTCGCCCTGCTTGAGCTGGTTGACGTAGTCGACGGGGTCGCCGGAGACGTGGGTGGAGTTCCAGTCGAGGTCGTCGCCGAGCGTCGTACTGATGACGTGCTTGGGGATCGGGTTGATGAACGAGCCGAACGGGTCGTCGGCGCCGACGGCGTCGCTCTGCCAGAACTCGCGCCACTCCTCCCAGAGCTTGCGGCCGATGACCAGGTCGGAGACCGGGGCGAGGGCGGCGCCCATGCGCTCGCCCTCCTCCTGGCCGAAGGCGTCGAACTGGAACTGGTCGGGCGCCTCACTGACGCCGTTGACCGAATAGAACATGTGGGCGGTGACATTGCGGGACATGGTCGAGCCTTCCGTCGCGGTTTGATGTCAGTCTTGACCATGTCGTACGACGAAACTCATCGCCACTACATTGTGGTGGTCGAGCGGGGCGAGGAACGAGTCCGAAAAGTCGAGACAACGACTCGAGCTCAGCAGCGGGCGATGCTCGATGGATAAATGCCACCGCCGAGGCCGCGGCCATCCAGCTCACCGATGCCGACGGAGAGCTGATAGCCCGGTCGCCACAGCAGGGCCTTCGTGGCCGAGACCCGGCCACGGGCCGCCTTGACCCTGACCTGCGCCGTGTTGCCGTTGCGCGAACGGTAGAGCCCGCCGATGTGGGTGTGCGTGGCCCGCCTGTTGTCGAGGCGGACCTTGATCCGGTATCCACCGGTCACCCGGACCTTGCACACCTGCGTCCTGCCGCCGTGGACGGAGGCCCCGGAGGTCCAGGCCGCGTTGGCCGGCGAGCCGACCAACGTGATGGACGCGGCGACGACGGGTGCGAGGGCTGCGATGGCGATCGTGCGGATCGTGGTGCGGGTGTGCTGTGAGGTCATGCGTCGCATTCTCCCCCGCACGGCGCCGGTGAAACTCAGCGCTTCCAGCGGACGACGCCACTCCTGGCGTCGAGCATGATCGAGACCGACGTCGCCGTGCCGCCCTGGGGGACCACGAAGACAACGCTCCCCTTCAGCGACCTGCCCGCCTTCAACCGCGGCTTGGCAGGCAACGCCGCTCTCCTGTCGACGTCCGCGAAGCGTCGGTCGGGTTGGACCAGCCCGGTCGAGGTCTCGAGTGAGACCTCCATCGCCCCTGCCGGCTGCCACCGCGTCGTCCCGGTGTTCTCGATCGTGACGCGTACGGCGACCAGTCGCTTGCCCTTGGCCAACTTCCCGCCTTGTGCCCGTCGTACGTCGACCACGGAGCGAACCGTGATCGCCAGGTCCGGCCTGGTGCCGGCGCCTGTGACGGCAACTCGGTCGCCAACGTCGTGCTGGCCGTTCCCGAGCTCACTGGTGAAGACACCCGTCAACTGATCGCCGAGCCAGGGTGCAGCACGCGGAACACCGAACACGAGTGCGAGGGCGAGCGGCACCAGGATGAGTGCCCGCATGGCGGCGCGCCTCCGGCGTGATCGTCGCCGCGGCCGGTGGGCCATGCCGGTCGGCGGCAGCACGACGCCGGTCAGGTCTCCGCCGCGGATGACCGCGCGACGAGGGTCAGTCGCCGGAGGAAGCGTCACGGCGGCCTGCCGGGCAAATCTCGTGACGGCATCGGGGTGCAGTGTCGGGGGTCGCGACGCCAACATGTCGACGAGGTTCGCGGTGGAGCAGACCATGACGTCACCCGCCCAACCCTCGACCGACTCTTCCCGCACGAAGCACAGCGCACCCGTGACGGGGACGCCGCCCAGGGCCTCAGAGACCGCCAGCGCAGCGTCCGCCGCGCCCGTCACGGCACTCTCGCGGCTGCGGCCGTTCTGCTTGAGGGCGTCATCGCGTACGACGACCGTGCCCGACCAGTTCTTGCTGTCGATCGCGAAGACGCCACCCGGCCCGAGGGCCACATGGTCGATGTTGGCTCGCGGACGACCCGGCCAGGCGACGTCGTGTATCACGACCCAGCCCGCTGCCAGCAGGGGTTCGAGCACATCGGCCGTGGCGCTCTCGCCATCGGCGCCGCGCTCGTAGTTCTCGGCCTCTCGTCTGTGGCGCGCGGCCTTCTCGTACTGCCGGCGTGCTTGGTCGCGCGCGGACTCCCCAGCCATCACACCCCCACGGTGCTTCGTTGCCAGGAGGCTACGACGAGTCAGTCACCAATGGGCCAGAACACGAGAATCCACAGGCTGGCCGCCGGGTTGCCCAGTCCGACAGGCACCGAGAAGCGACATCGCAGAATCATCGGGCAGTCGAACACCAGTCGCGTGCAGAATCGACAGTGAGGCCACTCAACCCTCGAGACAACGGGCTGGTTCTTAGCCAATGCAGCTGTGCCTCGGCACGCACCAGCGTTCAGCCTCGACCCGTGCCAACGTCCGCTGCCCTACGGTATGAACGAGCCAGTTTCAGCCTCCGCCTGTGTCCCGCAGGCGCGTCACCCCGCTGCAAGGAGCCGAAGACGTGAGCATGAACCTGAGTCGCCTGGAACACATCAAGGTGAGAGATGTGTGGGCCCATGAGGCACACGACTTCACGCAGTGGATGCTGGAGAACGCTGACGTTCTGTCAGATGTCCTTGGAATGCAGCTCGAATTGACCGCAGCGGAACACAAGGTCGGCGGATTTGCTCTGGACCTCATCGAAAGGATCTCGCCTCCGATTCGGTCGTCATCGTCGAGAACCAGTTGGAGCAAACCGACCACGGTCACCTTGGCCAGCTTCTGACCTACGCAGGCGGAACCGACCCTAGAACCATCGTCTGGTGTGCACCGAGTTTTCGAGAGGAGCATCGAGCCGCGATTGACTGGTTGAACGACCACACGGATGAAGACACCCGCTTTTTTGGAGTGGAGATCGGAGCTGTTCGAATCGGCAACAGCCTTCCAGCACCACTGTTCAAATTGGTGGCCAAGCCGAACGACTGGACCAAACAGGTCCACGTGGAAAAGGCATCGAAACTTAGCGGCAAGGCCGCTGCCTACCTTGACTTCTGGGCTGAATTTCTCCAGCGCGTTCACTCACAGCACCCGTCGTGGACCACCAGCAGCGCATCCAGTCGCCAGTCCTGGATCACGCTCCCCTACGGGAAATCCAATATTTGGTACGGAGTCCTCTTCAGTCAGACCGGTCCTGCAATCGAGCTGTACTTCGGATCGAGCAGCGCAGAACAGAACATGGCCGAGTACAACAAGTTCCTGCCGTACAAAGATGTGCTGGAGGAGAGGTTCGGGGAGCCGCTCGTCTTCGAGCCGCTCCCCGATAAGAAGGCGTGCCGCATCCGCTATCACCGCGCAGCCGGCGGAGATGTGCTCGAGTTCGAGAATCGCGAGGCATTCCTGACTTGGTTCATCGAGTCCATGGAACGCCTCCGAGGCGCCACACAGCACGTCAAGTCGTTGATCGCAGCCAAGATCTGACCTCGACCCACCCTGCCGGCAATTTGGTGCGTGTCCCGTTCGAACGAACCGGGGCCAACCCATCCCAAAGCCTGGCAAGCTTCGAGGCGTGCCGCACAACCAAGAGCTCTCCGATGGACTCCACGAGGCGATCGTCACCGCACGCTTGAACGCAGCGATCGGCTCAGAGCCGACGAGGGAGACCGAAGTCAGCAAGGTTGACGACGCCGATTCCTCACACGTCCTCACCCAACACATCGCGGCCGCGGTTCACCATCGCCTGGAATCCATCAAAGATGTCGACGCTCGTCTGTCGGTAGCCAACGAGCTGCTGCGCGCGATCGAGGCGCCAGAGGATCCGGTGATCAACCCCCTTCAGCAACTGCATGCCGTGCGGCCAGCACCTGGCCCTGGGCAGATCCTGCGTCTGCAGCACCGGCCCAAGACTCCAATGAACGACTCAGCACTCCTCACTAATGCGAAGGGCGAGCCGTCGCTGGCCTCGGAGCTTCGAGCAGAACTCGACTCCGCCGACCACGTCGACCTGCTCTGCGCTTTCGTCATGTGGCACGGGCTTCGTCTGATCGAGAACGAGCTCGCCACCGCGCGGGACGCCGGCGTACCGATCCGCGTGGTGACCACGACGTACATCGGTGGCACCGAACGCCGGGCACTCGACCGACTCGTCAACGACTTCGGCGCAGAGGTGAAGGTTCAGTACGACGCGAAGCGCACCCGGCTGCACGCAAAAGCCTGGCTGTTCGGACGGAACACCGGCCTGGACACGGCGTACGTCGGGTCTTCCAACCTGACCACCTCCGCCATGCTCGAAGGAGTCGAGTGGAACGTCCGCCTTAGTGCGCGCGCTACGCCGAGCCTCATCGAGAAGTTTCGCGCCACGTTTGAGTCGTACTGGAACAGCCCGGAGTTCGAGCGTTACGACCCAGCGGCAGATGGTGACCGGCTGGACGACGCACTACTCGAGGCCAAGGGCGTCAGGGCATCTGGACGAGCAACGATCAGCATCTCGGGGCTCGAAGTCCGTCCGTACCCCTACCAGCAAGAGATGCTCGACATGATCGAAGTCGAGCGGGTCCTCCACGATCGCCACCGCAATCTTGTGGTCGCCGCGACCGGTACCGGCAAGACCGTCATCGCTGCCTTGGACTACCGAAAGATGTGCGAGCAGGCCGGTGGCAGTCAACCGAGGCTGCTCTTCGTCGCCCACCGCAAGGAGATCCTCGAGCAGTCGATGCGCACTTACCGTGAGGTGATCAGCGACGGGAGCTTCGGCGAGCTGTACGTCGGTGGCCAGCGCCCCGAACGCTGGAGACATGTGTTCGCAAGCGTTCAGTCGTTCACGAGTTACGGCATCGCAAACATCCCGGCCGACGCCTTCGACGTCGTGGTGATCGACGAGTTTCACCACGCAGAGGCCAAGACATACCGCCGCATCCTCGAGCACCTGACGCCACGCGAACTTCTCGGCCTCACGGCTACTCCCGAGCGTGGGGATGGCACCGACGTGCGGTCCTTCTTCGACGGTCGCACCGCAGCGGAGCTTCGCCTGTGGGATGCCCTCGGCGCAGACCTGCTGTGCCCGTTCCACTACTTCGGCATCGCTGACGGCACCGACCTGCGTGCCATCACGTGGTCGCGCGGCAAGTACGACGAGTCGCAACTCGCCGACGTCTTCACGGGCAACGACGCGCGTGCGCGCATCATCCTGAAGCAGGTGCGCGCCAAGGTCGGGGATGTCAGTCAGATGCGGGCCCTCGGTTTCTGCGTCAACGTGGCTCACGCGACGTACATGACCCAGGTGTTCAACGAGGCCGGCATCCCGGCACTCCTCGTGACCGGCGAGACCGCTTCTGATGATCGTGCCCAGGCGCTGCGCGATCTCCGGCAGCGCAGCGTGAACGTGCTCTTCACGGTGGACGTCTTCAATGAGGGTCTCGACATCCCCGACGTCGACACGGTTCTGTTCCTCCGTCCGACGGAGAGCTCCACGATCTTCATGCAGCAGCTGGGCCGCGGCCTTCGCCGCACGCACACCAAAGCCGTGCTGACCGTCCTCGACTTCGTGGGCTATCACCGCAAGGAGTTCCAGTTCTCCAAGCGCTTCACAGCCCTCACCGGCGTGCACGGGAAGCAGCTCGAGAAGGCCGTCAAGGACGACTTCCCCTTCCTGCCCTCGGGCTGTCAGATCCGCCTGGACCGACAGAGCCAGGAGATCGTTCTGGAGAACCTGCGCTCGCAGATCGCCAACCGCTGGGCGCAGATCGTGGCTCAGCTGAAGCTCACCGGTGACGCGACGCTGCCGGAGTTCTTGGAGAAGTCCGGGCTCGAGCTGAGTGACATCCTGCGACGTGGTAGTCACTCGTGGACCAAGCTGCGGCAGGACTCCGAGCTGCCCACGCTCCCCGGCTCGGTCCTCGAGCTACAACTGCTAAAACGCGTCCGCGCCTTCGCGCACGTCGATGACCCGCTGCGGGTCAGCGCCTACCGGGCCATGCTTGCTCCTGACGCTCCGCCGTACGACGAACTCTCGCCGCAAGAACAGAAACTGGCGCGGATGCTCTACTACTCGATGTGGTCTGACGGTGGTGGCCACGCTTCCTACGCGGCAGGCCTCGAAGGCCTGCGGTCGGAGCCAGCTGCCAGGGCCGAGATCTCGACAGTGGTGGGCCTCTCGTTCGAAGCTGCTCGTCACGTCCCGGTGCCGCTGGGGACGCCGGAGATCCCGTTGCGCGTGCACGCCCGCTATCAACGCGAAGAGATCCTCGCTGCACTCGACTTCCCACGGAAGCCGAACAGTTTCCGTGAGGGCGTTTGGTACTCACCGGACCACAACGTCGACTCGTTCTTCGTAACGCTGAAGAAGTCTGAGGCCGACTACTCCCCCACCACGATGTACGCCGACTACCCGATCAGCCGGGACCTCTTCCACTGGGAGTCGCAATCCACGACCTCGGTCTCATCGCCGACCGGTCAGCGCTATCTCTCTGGCAGCAGCACGGTCTTCCTGTTCGTGCGACACGAGCAGAAGGACGAGTTCGGCACGTCGCCGTACCTCTTCCTCGGCCCGGCGACGTACGTCAGCCACACAGGCGATCGGCCCATCGCGATCACCTGGAAGCTCGCCCACGAGATGCCGATGGACTTCTTCAACCACGCCAGCGCGGTGGCTCAGTAGCGGGCGCGCGGCCAGGTACGTCGCGCCACAGCCGAGCAATTGGAAAGCGGCGATCACGCTGGCGTTTGACGCCTAGCCTCAACGCTCGAGCCTCTTTGGGAGGGAGCCGAGTTGTCTGAGACCTTGACCTGTCCGGTGTGTACGGCGTCTGTCGCTGCCACATCGTCCATGTGCCGCTCCTGCCACCTCCCGATCAAGGACGTGTCGGCCAACCAGAAGCTGGCTCGCCGACCCACTAAGCGGCGGATCGTCGGCAAGTGGCTGTGGACGCGCCTTCTGGGCGCAGCCTTCTACGCAGCGACCGTTGCGTGGTGTGCCATGCAGATGCCCGCGAGCTTGACCTTCGTGGTTCCCGGTGCTGTTGGGGGCGGGTTCCTCCACATCGTGAAGGGACGGCCCTGGCTCGGCCTGCTCCTATTCCTCATCATCGTCGTGCTCGTTCCGATCATCTTCTGGCCCTCCATGCTCACCGGCGCGATGGGTCGACTGACCGACGTGTGACATCACACGGCCGGGCTGCACGCCCTGCCCGGAGCCGGGTCACTCCACCCGGTAGAGCCGGTTGATCGACTGGGTCACCCCGACACCGTGCGCGTCGACGGCCTTGACCTTGAGGGAGACCGCGCCGCCGGCGGCCGGGAGGTTGTCGACGGTGGCTGTCAGGTTCTTCCGCCGAAGTACGACGGGAAGCCGCTCCCAGGTCTCACCCTCGTCGTAGGACACCCACGCCTTGGCCGAGGTGAGGCGACCCATCTCGTAGCCCGGGTTGGGCTCGAAGCCGATGCGCACCGGGTAGCGCCGGTCCGCCGACGCCGTGTTGGTGAGGTCGACGTCAAGGTCGTAGTCCGGGAACAGCAGCGGCAGGGTCTGCGGTTCGGCGGAGTCGCGGGACCGGAACGTCCAGCGAGTCTCCGACGTGTGCGGCGTCGTCCAGGTGGAGAAGCTGCGCAGGTAGTGGCGCAGGTCGTAGACGAGCTCGTAGTCCCGCTCGCCGGCCGGCACGTTCCAGACACCCTCGCCGAACCAGCTGCTCTCGCCGAGCGACTCCCCGTCGGCGAACAGCTCCACGCCGGTGGCCGGCCCGGTCAGCATGTCCCAGGAGTAGTGCCCGTCCTGGCTGTCGGACCACTGCGCGAAGTCGGACCAGATCACGTTGCCGGTGCGGGCGGCGGTCTCGTAGCGACCGCGCGTCGCCGACGACGGGACACCCGGGCGCAGACCCGTCTCGAACCAGGTCTCGACGGTCCTGCTCCCGCGGGTGCGCGCCTCGGTGGCGGAGGCCATCGGTGTGCCGTGGAACCAGCGGGTGCCGTCGGGGTGGACGACGGTCTGACGCAGCCGGACGTCCGGGTTCGCGGTCAGGTAGTGGGTGAGGCGACCGGGTGCCGCCAGCTCCTCGATGTCGCCGACCGGGACGTACCCGCCGCTGATCGAGCGGAAGGCGTCGAGGTAGGTGACGTACTCATCGGCTTCACCGGGCACGTGGTACTCCTCGTCGACGGTTGCCAGCTGCTTGCGCTTGACGACGTGCTGCTGACTGCCCTTCACGCGCTGGGCGTGCGGGAACACCAGGTCGTAGAGGTACGGCTGGTCGGCGCCCTCCGGGGAGGCGAGGCGCCAGGTCTCGACCACCTCGAACTCACCGTTCTTCACCTTGGGCGTCTCCTCGAGGTAGACGTTCTCGACGGTGTCGCCGAACAGACGGGTGTTGGTGAGAACCCAGTCGTCGGAGCTGCGCGCGTAGGACAGGCTGCCGCTGTGCAGGACGGTCGGGAGGTCGGTGCGCACACTGGCGCGACGCGCCTCCCGGGCGTCGAGAACCACCGTCTGGTCATCGACCAGGGTCAGCTCGGGCCGGGTCATCATCGCGATGCTGGCCGGCTGGGTGCTGTCGGCGTGCGGGGTCAGCACGGCCGAGGCGAGCGAGTAGCGCCCGGCCCTGAGGTGCAGGGTGACGTCCGCTCCGCGCATGGGCATCCGCTGGGCGACGATGCTGTCCAGGTCGAAGACGTCCAGAGATGTGCCGTTGGCCGCGGCGTTCCCGTCGCGGTTGAGCACCCGGAACGTCACGTCGATGTGCTTGGCCTCGGCATACGCGCCGATCGGGGTGACCACGGTCCGGCCGTCGTCGGTCGTCGCCAGGAGCCGGATGCTGATCGCGCCGTAGTCGCCGTACGACAGGCCCGCCGACGGGTCGAACCGCAACGGCAGTACGGCGGTCGCGCCGGCCGGCACGGTCAGCTCGTCGACCCCGGTCTCGACCGCACCCGGCGGCAGCGCCTTGCCGGTCTCGCCACGGGCGTCGACCGCGAACGTGAGGGTGCGCGGCGTCCCGGACGTGTTGGTGTAGCTGATCTCCTCGGTGACCGCCTGGTCGGCCGTGTGCGGCCAGGCGAACGTGCCCAGGTCGACCGTGGACGGTCCGGACACGGTGGTCTCGACGGCGTTCGCCACGTCGAGGGTTCCGGCGCCGCGCTCGTAGATGTCGCCCGGGGACTCGGCACGCACCGAGCTCTGCAGCACGGCCTTGATCTGCTCGCCGTCCCACTCCGGGTGCTGACCGGACAGGATGGCGGCGGCGCCGGCCACGTGCGGTGAGGCCATCGACGTACCGTTCATGTCCCGGTAGGCGCTCACGCCGCGACCACCGGCCCGGGCGGCGGTGATGTTGACGCCGGGGGCCACGATGTCGGGCTTGATCCCGTGCGTCCCGAGCACCGGCCCGATGCCGGAGAAGTACGCCGTCGACGAGTCCAGGTCGATCGCACCGACGGTCAGTGCGGCGTCGGCGCACCCCGGGCTGGTGATGGTCTCGGACGGTCCGCCGAGATTGCCGGCCGCGATCACGAACAGGGTGTCCGAGGAGGCCGAGAGGTTGTCGACGGCCTGGGCCATCGGGTCGTCGCAGGTGGTCGGCTCGGACTGGCCGATGCTCATGTTGACGACGTCGGCGCCCTGGTCCGTGGCCCACTCCATGCCGGCCACAATCCACGAGATCTCGCCGTACCCCTGGTTGCTGAGCACCTTGCCGACCAGCAGCTCGGCGCCGGGAGCGACCCCGGTGTGGGAGCCCTCCGAGGCGGCCCCGGAGCCGGCCACGGTCGAGGCGACGTGGGTGCCGTGCCCCGTGCCGTCACCGGCGTCTGCGTCGGTCGTGAAGTTCTCCGTCGCGACGATGGTTCCGGCGAAGTCGGGGTGGGCGGCGTCGATGCCGCCGTCCAGGACGGCGACCTTGGCACCGGTGCCGTCGAAACCGGCCGCCCAGGCCGAAGGCGCTCCGACGAACGGCACGCTCTGGTCGAGAGTGGCGTGCACCTTGGCGTCGAGCCACAGCTTGTCGACGTCCCGGCCGATGGTGCGCCGCGTCGAGCTCAGCTCGGACCACACCTGGTCGGCCCGTTGCTTGTCCACGTGCAGTGCGTCGGCGTGGATCGACGGCAGGGTCGCCACCTTGGCGCTGCCCGCGGGTGCCGTCGGGTGCGAGCGCAACCGGGCGTCGTACGACACGATGACGGGGATGGCGTCGACCGAGGCGTCGTCGTAGCCCTGCTCGACCAGCCCGCTGACGTTGAACAGCTGCCGGTCCACGCGGTCGGCAGCGAGGGCGTCCTCCGCGGAGCCCGGGATGACGTAGACGTCGTCGCCCTCGGTGCGCACCTCGTAGCCGAGAGGGTCGTCGCTGACCACCCGCGCGCTGGGCGTCTCGCCGGCGGCATAGGTGAGGACGACGACGTCGCCCGTGATCAGCGTGACCGAGTACTGGCCCGGCGCGGGGGAACCCTCGTCGGCGGAGCCGCCCGGCGTCGCGGCACCGGCCACCGCGTCGGCCGACGACGACACTGCCGGAGCACCGGCCGGGGCACCGGCCACCGCGGGGACGGCGGCGCACAGTGCCGCGACCAGCGTGGCGACGGTCAGGGATGCCGCGGGGGTACGACGCAAACCGGCCATGGGAAATTCTCACTCTCGTCGGGCACTGGGGAAGCCCTCGTAAATCTGCCACAGGTATGGACCGGATAGAGTGTCGTGAACACGACATGACCGGTATTCGTCAGGTCCCGACGAGCCGTCATCGCAGAAGGAGAGGGCATCGTGCTGGACGTGCTCGGACTCAACGACGACGAGGAACTGGTCTACCGCTCCCTGGTGCAACTCCCCTCGGCCGACTCCCGGGAGCTCGCGCGGCGACTGAAGCTGCGCAAGGCCGACGCCGCGCGCCTGCTGACCGCGCTCGAGCGCAACGGTTTGGCGGCAAGGTCCAGCGAGAGCGCCGAGCGGTACGTCGCGTCGCCGCCCTCGGTCGCGCTGGCGGCACTGCTGGCCAGCCGGCAGGACGACCTGCGGCACGCGGAGACCGAGATCGCCGGGCTGGCGGAGACCTACCGGCGACGCGAGTCCGACCGCACCGTCGGACAGGCCATCGACGTGGTCCACGGGGCCAAGGCGGTCGGCCAGCGGTTCCTGCAGCTGCAGGCGGCGGCCCGCGAAGAGGTCCTGGGCTTCATCAAGTCCGAGGTGGCCGTGGTGTCCGGCGGCGAGAACACGTCGGAGGAGCGCGCCGTCGAGCGCGGTGTCGCCTACCGCGTCGTGGTGGAGCAGTCGTCGCTCAAGCAGCCCGGTTTCCTCGACGCCGCCGAGGAGGCCATCGCCGCCGGCGAACAGGTGTACGTCGCGCCCTCCGTGCCGATTCGCATGATCATCGTCGACCGCCGGATCGCGCTCGTGCCGCTGATGTCGCACACGGAGTCGGCAATCGGGGCACTCCTTATCCACAACAGCGGCCTGCTCGATGCGCTCCTCGCCCTGTTCGAGAGGGTCTGGCGTGACTCAGTGCCGCTGGTCCTGGCCGGCTCCGGCGTGGTGACGTCCCCGTCCAACGGCCTCTCCGAGATCGACGCGCGGGTGATGGGACTGCTGCTGGCCGGCCTCACCGACGGCGCCATCGCGAGCCAGCTCGACCTGTCCAGTCGCACCGTGCAGCGGCGGGTGCGGTGCCTCATGGACGCCGCCGGTGTCGAGACCCGCCTCCAGCTCGGCTTCCAGGCCGCGACACGCGGCTGGGCGCAACCAGCCGTTTGAGCCAGTCCCTGCAGTCGACCCGGCCCGAGCCAACGGCGACCATCGCGGCTGCCGCGTCACGCGGGCCGAAGGCGAACTCGACGACGATTCGATAAGTGCCGAGATCGCGACTGACCGGCCCCGTTCGCTCGGGCTGAGTGGTCATCTCGACCAGCTGGATCGGCGGAACCACCAGGAACAACAATGGAAGGGCACGAATGCCCTTCCAGTTCCAAGGTATACGGCAACAGGGGGCTTGCCGCAAGGCCCCTGTCACCCCTCACAATCAACGCTCGAGTCGCATTCAGCCGAGCAATCGCGGGGGAGATCTTGAAGCACGTGGACGTTGTGGTGGTGGGCGCTGGGCCGACCGGGCTCATGCTCGCCGGGGAGCTCGGCCGTGAGGGGATCCGCACGCTGCTGCTCGAGCGCCGGCCGGAGCCGTCGCAGGCGGCCAAGGCGGGCGGGCTCGCCGGGCAGATCCTGCAGCTGCTGCACTACCGTGGCGAGTTGCTGCGATTCCGGGCAGCGAGCCCGATGGCCGATGCCCCCGAGCCGCCGCCGCGGTTCCCGTTCGGTGGGCTGCACCTCGACTTCACCGACCTCGACGACTCTCCGATGCGGGCGCTGCTGCTCCCCCAGCCCCAGCTCGAGGCGCTGCTGGCCGAGCGCGCCACCGAGCGCGGGGTCGACGTACGTCGTGGGCACGAGGTGATCGGACTGCGTCAGACCGAACGAGCGGTGACCGTCGAGGTGAAGGGCACGGACGGCCCGTACGAGGTGTCCGCCGACTACGTGATCGGCTGCGACGGTGGCCGGAGCCGGGTCCGCGACCTGGCCGGCATCCCGTTCCCCGGCACGGCCTTCCCCGAGATCGAGCGGCTGGCCTCGGTCACCGTGCCCGAGGGTGTGACCGTGCTCGACGACGGGAGCCTCGACGTCGACGGGGTCGGCGGGATCCCGTTCGGCTACACCGCCACCGAGCGCGGTGTCTTCGCCTGCAACGGCATGGGCGAGACGATGGGCGTCTACACCGCCGAGGTCGAGCCGACCCAATACGACGACGACGCGCCCATGACCATCGCCGAGCTCGGTGCGAGCGTGAAACGCGTGCTCGGCATCGACCTGCCGCTGGGTGAGCCACGCCGGATGACGCGGTTCGGCTACTCCGCGAAGCAGGCCGATTCCTACCGCGACGGCCGGGTCTTCCTGGCCGGCGACGCGGCGCACCTGTTCCCCTCGGGCGGGGTCGCAGTCAACGCCGGCATGCTCGATGCGGCCAACCTCGCGTGGAAGCTCGCCGGCAGCATCCAGGGCTGGGCGCCGCCCGGGCTGCTCGACACGTACGACGCCGAGCGGCGCGCGGCCGCCGAACGCACGCTGCTGCACACGCGTGCCCAAGTGGCGCTGCGCAGCGGGCACGGGCCGGGCGGCGACGCCCTGCGCACGCTCTTCCAGGAGCTGGCCACCGACGAGCAGGCACTGCGCCGACTCGGTGCGCTCATGGCCGGTCTCGATGTGGGCACGGTGCCCGGCTCGCACCCGCTGGTGGGCACCTTGCTCCACGACCGTGCACTGAACGTCGATCACCTGGACCCCCGTTTCGCCGGGCTGCTGAGCGGGGGCCACCCGGTGCTGCTCGACCTTGCCGACCGGGCAGACCTGCGAAAGGTTGCCGGTGAGTGGACCGACCGCGTCGAGGTCGTCAGTGAGTCGATCGACGAGCGGCCTGCCGACGTAGTGCTGGTCATGCCGGACGGGCACATCGCCTGGGCGGCCGCGGTCGACGAACCCGCCGAGACCGCACAGGCCGCGCTGCGCGAGGCACTGGCCACGTGGGCCGGGGCGCCCCCGGCCTGACGCAGACGGACCGACGTTCGCGGAAAAGCTGACCGGAGCCGCTGGACACCGCTTCTCCCCGAGAGTGGCAGGAATTGGGTAATTCTGTCGTTTCGCTCATGAGTGTCGGTGGGGCTACGTACGCTCCGGAACTGTCCGGGTCGTCGGCGCGATGCCGCGTCGCCCGGTCCAGCTCACAGGGGGATCCATCATGAAACCCGCAGCAATCCTGGCCGCCGCGATGACGGCAAGCTTGATGTTCGCCTACCCGGCGCCCGCCACCAGCGACGATGATGCGACCACGACGCGAGAGGCGCAGCAGGAAGCCTCGCAGAAGGCCGACGCTGTTTCCGGTGGTCCCACGCTTCGCTCGACGGGCGCGGCCACTGCCGACCTGTCGGCGGCATTGGCCGAGCGCGGCCCCCTCTCCGCACGAGGATCCACCGCAGTCGTGCCAACCACCGTCCCGAGCATCACGTCGCCGACCTCGTCGTCCGTGGCCACCGACACTGTCGCCGTGTCGGCAACCAGCACCGCGGCGACCGTCCGGTTCAGCCTCCGCGGCGGTGACGCGCTGGATGTGCCGGTTCTCGACGGAATCGCCACGGCCAACCTCCCGACCTGGGGCCTGGGCGGGTCGAGCGCGCTGAGCGCCTTTGACTGCGCAGATGCAGTGTGCAACGCCACGGGTGCCCAGGTTGACTTCACCGTCACCAATTCTCCCATCGCCTTCACCGCGCCCACGAACTTGGGCACAGTTGGCACCAGCTTTGTGGCCCGGGTCGACAACACGGGCGGCACGGTGAAGTTCTCGTGGCCAACAGGCCCAGCGGGCAGAGTCTCCGCTGCGCCCTACCAGGCATCGGTCTCGACAGCGAGCCTCAGAAACGGAACCTGGCAACTGACCGCCGTCCAGTGCACACCCAACGGAACTGTGTGCGAGGGACCAGAGACCACAGTGAGCGTCCGGGTCCACAACACCTTGGCGCCACGGATCACCCGGATCGCCCCGGGCCGGTTCTCGCCGAACGGCGACCGCTCAAGGGACAAGACCAAGGTCACTTACCGGCTTGAGTCGACGCAGACGGTGGCGATGCGGGTGCTGAACCGCAACGGAGTCGTCCTCCGCGGACCTGTCAGGCTTGGCGCCCACCGGGCCGGCACTCACTCATGGACGTACGACGGGCGGAGGCAGGACCGCCGTTTTCTCAGCAACGGCAACTACACCGTTCAGATCGACACCACCGGCGTGGTGTCCGGCACCACGGTGCGCGGGAAGGCCCAGGCACTTGTTGTGGTTGACCGCACCAAGCCGACGGGCACCCGAGTGGCGTCCACCGGCACCGTGTTCCCGATCAAGGATCGGTACCGCGACTCCACGCTCTTGCGAGTCCGCGTCTCCGAACAACTCGCGAACCTGACCGCGCGGGTCCACGACAGTCGCGGTCGATTGGTACGCAGCCTCAACGCCGGCCCGCGTGCCGCCGGCTTGCGCGGAGTGACGTGGAACGGACGCACCGGCTCGGGGAAGGTCGTCCCCGCAGGCACCTACACGTTCAGGTTCACGATGGCAGATCGCGCCGGCAACCGCGCCACGACCGTCCGCGCCCGGGTTGCCGTCTCACCGAAGAGGCTGGTCCGAAAGATCGGTTCGCGGACCCTCACACCCAAGGCTTCACTCATCGGTGCCATCATCGGCGATTGCTCCGAGGTCACGTATCCGGCTCGCTCCTCGTGGCCCGGATCCTTCTCCTACCTGAGCAACTACTACGCCTGCTACGACCCCTACGACGCAGACCTGCTCGCGCTCACCCGACACACGGTGACGCTGCCGCGCGCCACTCGCTACGGCGCCATCAGGGTTGATGCCTATGGCGGCAGGTCCCTTGCCGACTATCCCGATGTCGCAGCGGTGCTGTACGAGTCCCGATCAGGCAGTTACCCCTACGGGTTCGACCTTTCTCCGACGGTCGGTTGGCACCGAGGCCCAACCCGTCCGGCCGAGAGTCTGGTGAACGGGAACCGTCAGTTCCGGTGGGTGGCTGGCACCACCAACGGCAACTTCTACGACATGCGTTGGTTCAAGGTGACGTACTCGTACTTCGTGCTGTCCTGAGGCCGTAGACCTCATCCCAGCAGAGGCACGGTGAGAGTCGCCACCAGCTCCCCCGTCACCGGCAGCCGCTGGACCACCCAGAACGTCCCGACCACGATCACCGCCACGGCCACCGCGCCGAGGACCTGCCGCTGCGCGCGCGTTCGTCGTACGACCAGGACCAGCGGGAACACCAGCAGGATCAGGCAGAGCTGGGCGACCTCGATGCCCAGGTTGAAGGAGAGCAGCGACCAGACCAGGTCCCACGAGCCCGGCTCGGAGATGCCCAGGGCCGAGGCGAAGCCGAGACCGTGCAGCAGGCCGAAGCCGAACGCGACGGGCAGCTGCCAGCGACCTGAGCCGTGGGATCCACCCACCAGGCCGAGCACGGCCACGACCACGATCGAGAGCGCGATGATCGGCTCCACCACAGCGGCCGGCACGTTGACCACACCCAACGATCCGAGCGCGAACGTGACGCTGTGCGCCACGGTGAACGCGGTTGCGGCCAGCAGGACCTCGCGCCAGCCGCGCACCCCCAGCAAGAGGGCGAGGAGGAACAGCAGGTGGTCCGGGCCGAGCAGCAGGTGCTCGGCGCCCAGCACACCGAAGTCCCACAGCTCTCCCGCCTTGCTGGACGAGGAGGGCGTCACGGACTCCGACGGAGCCGAGGTGATGTCGACGCTCGGGCTGCCGGGATCCAGCGCCACCGCACCGCTGTGCCCGTCGACGTCGTAGCGCACCATCGTCTTCGTGCTGTGCACGAAGTTCTCCTCGTCGGGGAACAGCGAGGAGTAGAACGCGTGCTTGGCCTCACCGGAGGTCGGGCACGCGTAGTCGATCGTCAGCCGGGCGAACGCCGTGTCGTTGCGTTCGATGATCGAGCCGGTCGTGTCGGCGCGACCTACGCACCGCTGGTCGCCGTTGGCGACCTGGAACCGCTCGATCGCATAGCCCGCGACCGCGTCGAAGTTCTTGGTCAGCTCACGCTCCTGCACGGCCCGGTCGGTGGCGCCGTACGCATCGGCGTACAACCACGCCGACTTCATCAGCAGGTCGTACTCGAGGTCGAGCACCACCCGCACGTCGTCACCCCCGGCGACGTCGACACCCGAGACGTCGGCGTACGCCGTGGAGGTGGCGTCGTGCGCCACCGCCGGCGGGGCGAAGAGCCACCCCGCCAGCGGGACGAACAGAACGAGCAGGAGCAGGCGCGTCATTCGCTCAGGAACTCCAGGCCCTTGAGCGCCTTGGACGGACGACCCTTCGCATCGGCGGTCGCGAAGACCTGCGGCGCCGAGGTGTTCACGCCGCCACCGGGCGACGTGGAGGTGACGATCCAGGCGTACGCCGTGTCGCGCTTGAGGTCCTTCCAGGTGACCGAGGCGACCTGGCCCGAGGGCACCGTGACCTCGTCGATCACCTGCGTCGGCTCATAGAGGCCCAACGACTCGGTCGCGAAGCTGGTCGTGCGCGAGGTCAGCTCCACCGGGAGCACCATCGTGTCCTCGCGCCCGTCGTAGCGCTGGTTCGTGTCGAACTCCGTGGCGCCGAAGTCGTCGAGCAGCGGCGAGTAGGTGTCGACCGACATCTCCCCGCGGTCCACGTCGAACTGCAGCATCCGGAAGTAGCTCGCCCCGAACCGCAGCCCCTGGTCGGGCTCGTAGCCACCGATCTCGGTCAGCCCCAGCAGTGATGCCGGCGTCTCGTAGAACTGGTAGTCGGCCAGCAGCTCGACCACGTTGTTGCCGACCACACCGACGTCGGGCTTCACGTTGGTCGCGACACCGTGCTCGTGACCGGCCAGGATCAGGAACACGTTGGGGTTCTGCGCCACGATCGTGTTGTAGAGCAAGGATCCGTCCGGCGCGGAGAACGTGCCGTCGCGGCCGTCGGGGTTCGACGAAGGCTTCAGGTAGTCGTGCGAGAGCAGGATGCCGTTGCGGTTCGGGTAGCGCTTGAACGTCGCGTCCGCCCACTCGGCCTCCTCGCGGGTCACCCCGTAGGAGAGCCCGACGACCACGAAGTCCTCCCCGCCCGCGGAGAACAGGTCGAAGTGGTTCTGGTTGTCGCCGGCCTTCCACGGGCCGCCGTACGACGCGTTCTCCCACGCGCTCGACGCCGCCTCATAGCGGTCGGGACCGTAGTACTGGTTGTAGATCGAGTCCGGCCCGTCCTCGCGGCCGGCCTGGTTGTCGTGGTTGCCGGCGATCACACCGTTGGGGATACCGGCGTCGTCCAGCACCTTCTGGTGGCCCGACGAGACCTCGAACTCACCGACGATCTGCTGCTTCATCTCCTCGGTGGCCGGCGGGCGCGTGTTGTTCTCGATGATGTCGCCGGTGTGCGCGACGTAGGCGATCTTGCGGGACTCCGCGTTGTCGCGCACCCAGCGGGCCACGTCGCCGTACGCCTTCGACCAGACGGCCCGCTCCTCGGCGGTCTCCTGCTCGACCGCACCTTCGGAGAGGTACTGCGTGTCGGTGTAGTGCACCATCGAGAAGTCGTACGTCGACGGGTCGTCGAAGCCGGTCTTGTCACTGGCGTCGAGGTCATCGGCGAACGGGTCCTCACCGGTGACCATCACGTGCACGGTGTTCCTCTCGACGTACTCACGACCCACGTCGGCGGTGAGCAGCGTGTTCCCGGCGACCTCGCCGCGCGAGGAGTCGAGCGGATCCCACGTCTTCGTGCGCAGGTTCCACGCGCGCAGCGTCACGACGCGGGTCGGGTCGGTGACCCCCTCCCAACGCAGCACCGGCGCCTTCGCGTGGCCCTTCACCTTCACGTCGAAGCGTTGGAAGGTCACACCGCCACTGGCGACCGAGTCGAGCGAGCGGTCGTCGCCCGGCTCCAGAACCCGGGTGTCGACCCTCTGCTCACCGCGCACGCTGAGCGTCGTGGGCACCTGGTCGGCCTCGCCCTGCCACCCCTGGTTCGGGGTGAGGATCTCGGCCTGGGAGAACGTCGCGGTGACCCGGCCACCGTCGGGCTCACCCACCGTGGCCTTCAGCTCGACGGAGCTGCCCAGGTCGTTGTCGCCGGAGGTGGGTGACAGGGCGGTGGCGTCGTCGGGGATGCCGGCCGAGGAGAAGACCACGGTGCGCTCGGCCTCGTTGCCGAGCGAGTCGCTCGCGGTCAGTGCGATCGTGTGCTGGCCCGCGGAGAGGCCCGGGCCGACCAGCTCGCCGGGGGCGACGGCCTTGCCGTCGAGGGTCACCGTCGGCTCGCCGAGCACGCCCGAGGCGTCAGTCACCTCGAGCGCGAGCGGCACGGAGGTCGTGATCCGCTCACCCTTGGTCGGCGTACTGCTGCTGATCTCGGGGGCGGTGTTGTCGGTGACCAGGGTGCGGGTCGCGGCCTGACCGGTACCGCTGCTCGAGGCGATGGTGTGGTTGCCGTCGGCCAGCTCGGTGGTGTCGAGCTCCGCGCGCAGGCCCTGGGCCGTGGCGCCGTCGACCTGGAAGGTCAGCACGGCCTCGCGAGGCTTGCTGGACGAGCCGCAGTTGCCGTCGCCGAGGTCGTACTTCGGCGCCACGTCGACCGCGGTGGCGGTGCCGGTCGCGGGAGCGAGCTTCAGCGCGGAGATGGTGAAGTCGTCGCGGTTGTCACCACAGCTTCCGGGGTAGGTGCCGGTCACGAAACGGATCTCGTTGCGGCCCGGCTGGAGCCATTCGTTGGGGATCACCAGCGGGACGGTCTCGCTGACCCAGTCGCCGCCGACGTCGACCATCATGCCGTTGACCAACAGGTAGTTCTTGTAGCGCGCCTCGATCGAGTTCGACGCCACCGTGAAGGTGAACGTCGCGTCGCCGGCGCCCAGCGTCGGCGTCGTCGTGAGCGGCTTGCCGTCGACGGTGAGGTCGGCGACCGTCGCCTCGCCACCGACCGGCACGTTCGCGAAGACCTTCTCGGTGCCGTTGGTCAGGTGACCGTCCTCGGGGGTGATCGAGGGGGCACCGGCCGGCGCGTTGTTGACCGTCACCGTGTGGGTGGTCGACTCACCGGCCGCGGTCGTGGCGGTGAGATCGTGGCTGCCGTTCTCGAGCGTCGTGGTGTCGAGCTCGGCGGCCAGGCCGGTGGTGCGCGTCGGGTCACCGGTGACGAAGAAGCTCAGACTGGCCTCGGTCACGCGTGCAGTGTTGGTGCCGCAGGATCCGTCACCGAAGGAGTAGTTCCACTCGTTCTCCTCGCCGTCCGCGGTCTCGCCGAGCAGTTCGAGACGGATGTTGGAGAGGTCGAAGTCGTCGTAGTTGCTGCCGCAGCTGGTCTCGATCGCGCCGACCTTGAACTCGATCGTGTTCTCGCCCTGCTTGAGCCACTCGTTGGGCACGGTCTCGACGGCGGTCTCGCTGACGTGGTCGCCGAGCTCGATCCGGTGCTCGCCGTTGATCAGCACATGGCTGCCGTAGCGGGCCTCGATCGAGTTGCTGGCCACCTCGAAGCTGAGCTCCGAGGTGCCGTGCGTCGCCTCGGCCTCCAGCTCCGCGCCGTCGACCTCGAGGGTCTCGACGTTGTCGTCGGCGGCCGTCGGGGCGGCGGCGACCTGTGCCGTGCCGGCCAGGTAGGCACCGCTGTCGGGGGTGAGCTCGGGCGCCCCACCGACAGCGGGCTGCGTCTTGTCGACCAGGGCGCTGGCCGGAGCGAGCGTGGGGAACACGGCGCTCGAGAGCGGGAGCGCGGTCAGCGCCAGGGCGGCGGTGAGAGTGGCGAACTTCGTGAGTGGCCGGAGTGGGATCCGGCCGGGCGCGCTCGTGCGCATCGGGCACCAGTCTTCCGAGTCAGGAGTGATGACCTGACGCTTTCGGCACTCGGTGAACGCACGGGGTCAGCACGGAGTCAGCACGGGGTCAGCACGGGGAACGTCGGGCGTGAGCCACACGAACCTGCACGTTCTGCTCGTCGAACTGGCAGCCGTTGCGGTGTGGCACCCGGCGATGAGCGGTTCATCCACAGGCTCCGACGAGAGCCTCGACCCCCGGATCGACACCCGGTCCCACGCTCTCGAGGCCAAGCTCGATGCCCGCGACGAACGCTTCACCACCATCGAGACCAAGATCGACCAGGGCTTCGACCGCCTGAGCTGACCGACCGGCGCGGGTCAGCGTGCGACGTACCACGCCCGGACGATCGTCTGGTCCAGCGTCGAGCCGGCGGCATCGCCGGCGTGCAGTCGGAGCGAGACATGGCCGGTGCCGCGTGGCAGCTCGACGTGCCACCGTCCACCGGTGTGCTCGATCGTCCGGGCCGCGCGCCAGGAGCGCCCGTCGTCGTACGACGCCTCGACGGCGACGTCGTCGATCGGTGCGGTCGCGGCACCTTCTGCATGGCCCAGCCGCAGGTCGAACACGACCGGCCGCGGACCGCGCGCGTGCACCCGGTTGCGCAGGTCGACGTCGACGTCGTAGTCGACCAGGATCACCGGCTGGGTCACCACCGCACCCGTCGGGACGGTGGTCGAGGGGAAGCCCCAGACCGACTCAGTGCGCGTGGAGAGCTCCGTCCACGGCTGCGGGTTGTCGGCAGCGAAGGACACCTCGACCCGTGAATCACCGGCAGGCAGCACGGCGATGCCGGACGGCTGGTTGTCGGTCTCCCCCACCAGCACCCCGTCGGCGCGGATCTGCAGGAGCGTGCTCATCCCGCTGCCGGTGGAGTACGACGTGCCGTGGTTGCCGTCGGCGTCCACGAAACCGTCGATCGCCACCCGCATCTGGTCACCGGAGCGCTCCATCGGACGGAACCTGCTCGGCGCCGAGGTGACCGGAGCGGTGCCGACCGGCTTGGCGATCCGTTCGGCCGACTCGTAGGCCGTCAGCTCGGGGTCGCTGAGCGACATCCGCAGCACGGGCGGGTGCGGGAAGAGCGCGTTGTACGTCGTCTGCGGTGTCACCGTCGCGTAGGTCCAGCGGGTGTCCGGGTCGGGCATCCGGTACTCCACGCGGGTCCTGGCGCCACCGGTGAACGGGAACATCGTCGAGATCGCGAAGGTGTCCTCGGGCTGGTACTGGTAGGCCGCCTCCGAGAACGTCGAGTCGATCGTCGGCTGGCCGTGGACCTCACGCACCTGGCTGGCCAGGTCACGGCTGCGGACCACGTGGGTGAGGTCCTCCGGGATGGCACCGTGCTCCTTGAGCACCAGGTCGTAGAGGTAGGGGCTGGCGCTCTCACCGCGCACCGCGACCCGCCCCCGGGCGGCCTTCAACGCCTCGCCCTCGGCGCGATCCAGCCGCAGGGTCGGGACCCGCAGCCTGGTGCCGGTGCCGTTCGGGTCGTCGCTGTCGCCCGGCCCGTCGTTGTGCACGACCACGAGTGCCGCGCCCGCCTCCGCGGCGGCGTTGGACTGTTCGGCGACCGAGAGGTCGTCCGTGCGCTCGGCCACCGCGATGGCGCCACGCAGGTTCCGGCCGGCCAGGTCGTCTGCCGTGGCGTGGCCGACGTCGACGACTCGCAGTCGGTCGCGGCCGTCGTACAGCGGGAAGTCGGTGATCTCGTCGGAGAACCAGACCTGGTCGTAGTACTCCGGGTGCAGCGCTCGGCCTCGGACCGAGAGCTCGATGTCGGGCGCCTGGAGCCGCATCCGGGTCAACGCCTCGAAGGTGCCCTGGGCCAGCGGCGCCGTGGGCTGCATGAAGAACCGCTGGTCGAGCAGGGCCGAGGGCCGGTACTGCCGGACGATCTTCCGCCCGTTCGCCGCGGTGCGCGAGTAGCCGAGCTGCATCGCGCCGTCCGAGTTGACCTTGGTGCGGTGGTCGGGCGTGCGGACCTCGACCGGCTTCGCCAGCCGGGCGTCGAAGGTGACGTCGCGGGAGTCCTGGATCGTCATCTCCGGGTCACCGACGAGTGACAGGTTCTGCGTGGTGCGCTCGCGAGCAGTGCCGGGGCGGTCGGCCGGCATGGTGGTGACGAAGGCCATCACCGAGTAGGTGCCCGGTGGGACCAGCGCGCAGGAGCTGTCCTCGAACGATTTCGTGCTGCACGTCGCGTCCGGGTCGCCGGGGAGCCGCCGTACCACCTGGGTGGCGCCGGTGACCACGTCGTAGACGGTGACGTCGGCGCTCGCGGCCCGGCCGTCTCGAGCGATCGCGTCGAAGTTGAGCTCGACCAGGTCGGCGGCCCTGGTCCGCCTCGACGTCCGCGCGGTGCCGTCGACCACGGTGGGCTCACCCGAGCCGTCGGCAGTCTGCAGGGTGGTTCCGTTGTCGTCGGTGTTGACGAGCAGCCCCGGTGCCGTGCCGTCCTGGCTGCGCAGGGGCTCGACGACCTGCTGCCCGCCGTTGCCGAGCGGGGTCAGCCGGACCCGGTCGCCCTGGCCAACCCCGACGACCTCGCTGCCGGACACGGACCCGGCCCCGGTGAGCAGGTCGGGCCCGGCGCTCGTCGCCCCCGTCGCTCCCGTCGCTCCCGTCGCTCCCGTTGCTCCGGTAGCTCCGGTCGAGACGGAGAGCGCGGCGGCCAGCACGGCGCTGAGGGCAGCAGCACTGAGCAGCCGAGGAGAACGGCGTCGGATCATCTGGGGCTCCCGGGAGGTGTGGCGGTGGTGTCCTCCTTTCGTAGTGCACCCGCAGCCCGCCCGGACAGACCTGGCCGTGGCGGGGTACGGACATGTCGTGTCCACGCCACCAGAATCAAACAAACTGGTTTGATGTATTCTCGAGGGTATGGCGCGAGGAACGAGATCCTCACCACCGGTCGCGGTGCCGGCCTTTCTGCGCCTGGGCGGCCACCCGGTCCGCTGGCAGCTGCTCACCGAGCTGTCCCGCAGCGACCGCCAGGTGCGCGAGCTCACCGCGTCCGTCGGCCAGGCGCAGAGCCTGACCTCCTACCACCTCAAGCAGCTGCGCGACGGCGGACTGGTCACGGTGCGACGCAGCTCGGCCGACGGCCGGGACGCCTACTACAGCCTCGACCTGGACGCCTGCCGCGACCTGTTCATCGCCGCCGGCGGCGCGCTCCACCCCGGGCTGACGCCTGTCTCGGCCGTGCCGCTCACGGAGCCCGCCGGGCGCGCCCACCGCAGGCCGATCAGCGTGCTGTTCCTGTGCACCGGCAACAGCTCCCGCTCGCAGATCGCTGAGGCCCTGTTGCAAGACCTCGGCGGTGACCGCGTCGAGGTCTTCAGTGCCGGCAGCCATCCCAAGCCGATCCACCCGTACGCCGTCCGCGTGATGCGCAAGCGCGGCCTCGACCTGGACGACCGGCGCAGCAAGCACGTCGACGAGTTCACCGGCCGGCGCCTCGACCACGTGATCAGTCTCTGCGACCGGGTCCGCGAGGTGTGCCCCGACTTCCCGGGGCCGCCCACGGTGGCGCACTGGAGCATCGCCGACCCTGCCGACGAGGGCTGGCCGGCCTTCGTGCGCACGGCACAGGAGCTGGAGACCAGGGTCCGATTCCTGCTGTCGGTCCTCGAGCACGCACCCACCGAGTGAGAAAGGGAACCGTCATGTCCGACACGACACCCACCACGGACGTCGCCGACCTGGTCAGCGTCCGCTACATGGTCGACGACGTCGAGAAGTCGATCGCGTTCTACACCGAGCACTTCGGCTTCGCCGTACGCACGAGCTTCGCGCCGGCCTTCGCCGACGTGATCCGCGGCAACCTGCGGCTGCTGCTGAGCGGACCGACCAGCTCCGCCGGGCGACCGATGCCCGACGGGGCGCAGCCCGGACCCGGTGGCTGGAACCGGATCCACCTGATCGTCGACGACCTCGCCGCCGAGGTGGACCGGTGTCGGGACGCCGGAGTCGCCTTCCGCAACGAGATCGTCACCGGCCCCGGTGGCCAGCAGATCCTGGTCGAGGACCCCTCCGGCAACGTGATCGAGCTGTTCCAGCCCGCCGCCCGGTGACTCGACGTCCGAGAGACGGCCGGCGCCACACCTCCCAGGGTGGACGCCGACCGCCGGTCACGGATGGGATCAGCGGACGCTGACCGCGCGGATCACCTCATGCTCGACGGCGTTGCCGGCGTGGTCGGAGGCGATGACGCGCAGGGACACGAAGTCGGCCTTCCTGGGCACGCTCGGCTTCCCGGTCCAGGAACCACCCTTGCCGTTCAGCGTGACCTTCGACCAGGTCGCACCGTCGTCGTAGGACACCTTCAGGCCGGCCTCCTTCATCGTGCCGGCACCCTCGACCCCGACCGGCGCGAGCTCGTTCGAGGTCCGCTGAGGCCTCGAGCCGTGCTCGTCGCCCGGGCCTCAGTCGTCGAAGAGGGAGCGGACGTCGTCGGCGTCGATGCCCTGGCCCATGGCGGCGTCACCCTCGAACACCGAGGCGAAGAGGGCGGCCTTGCGCTCCTTGAGCTCCATCACCTTCTCCTCGATGGTGCCGGTGGCCACCAGCCGGTAGACCATCACCGGCCGCTGCTGCCCGATGCGATGCGCCCGGTCGACGGCCTGGGCCTCGCTGGCCGGGTTCCACCAGGGGTCGAGAACGAAGACGTAGTCGGCCTCGGTCAGGGTCAGCCCGACTCCGCCGGCCTTGAGGCTGATCAGGAAGGCGTCGGCATCACCGTTCTTGAAGCCGTCGATCTCGGCACGGCGATCGCGCGTGGCGCCGTCGAGGTAGCGGCAGGTGATGCCCTGTTCCTCGAGTCGAGCGCGGGCGCGCTTGAGGAACCCGGTGAACTGGCTGAACACCAACGCCCGGTGGCCCTCAGCGGTGACCTCGACCAGGTGGTCGACCAGGGCGTCGAGCTTGGCCGACCCCAACGACTCGTGCTCCGGATCGACGAGTGCGGCGTCGAGGCTGAGCTGACGCAGCTTGGTCAGGGAGCTGAAGATCGCCACCCGGTTGCGGTCGAAGTCGTCGACCAGCCCCAGGATCGCCTGCCGCTCGCGCTGCAGGTGGGTGTCGTAGACGCGTTGGTGCTTCGCCCCGAGCGCGACCTCGAGCACCTGCTCCTGCTTGGCGGGGAGATCCGCCGCGACGAGATCCTTGGTGCGGCGCAGGATGAACGGGCGGATGCGGGTGCGGAAACGGTCGAGCGCCGCCTGGTCGCCGTGCTTCTCGACGGGCTTGACCACCAGGTCGCCGAACCGCCGCGGCCACGGGTAGAGGCCGGGCGCGACCACTGAGAGCAGCGCCCACAGCTCCATCAACCTGTTCTCGAACGGAGTGCCGGTCACCGCGAGCCGGAACGGTACGTCGAGCTTGCGGACCGCCTGATACGTCTTGCCCTGGTGGTTCTTGATCGCCTGCGCCTCGTCGAGGACGAGGCCACCCCACGGGAGGGCGGCGTACGCCTCGGCCTCGAGGCGGAACAGCGTGTAGGAGGTGACCACGAGGTCGGCGCCGGCCACCGCCTCGGCCAGCGAGCAGCCGCGGCGGGCGGCCGAGGCGTCGATGATGCGTACGTCGAGCCCGGGCGTGTGGGTGGCGGCCTCGTGCGCCCACGCCGTCATGACGCTGGTGGGCGCGACAACGAGGAACGGGTCGGCCCCGGAGGCGCGGGCATGGCCGATCAGGGCGAGGGTCTGTAGGGTCTTGCCGAGGCCCATGTCGTCGGCGAGGATGCCGCCCAACCCGGCCTGCCACAGCTGCACGAGCCAACGGAAGCCGTCGTGCTGATAGCTGCGCAGCTCGCTCTTGAGCCCGATCGGCTCGACGTCGGGCAGCCCCTCGAGCCGCGTCAACGCCTTGGCTGCGGCCACCCACTGCTCGGCCTGGGCGTCGACGACCCCGAGCTCGGCCAGCTCGGCCCACAGCCCCAGGTCGTGGCGACCGACCCGGACGCCTTCGGACTCCTTGTCCTGGAGCTCGGCGGCCGCGGCGACCAGCCTGGCCAGCCGCCCGAACTCGGGCCGGTCGAGGGCGATGTGCAGACCGCTGGGCAGGATCAGTCGCTCCTGTCCGGCGGTCAGCGCCGCCAGCACGAACGGCAGCGGGACCTGCTCGCCGTCGACCTGGATGACCACCTCGAGGTCGAGCCAGTCGGTGCGGTCGTCCTCGGGGTCTCCGCCCTGCGCGGGCTCGGAGAGCGCGAACTCGATCTCGGGCTCACCGACGGCCTCGCGATAGTCGGGGCGCGTGCCCTCCTCGAGGATCTCGACCTGACCGCTCTCGCGCAGCGCGGGCAGCACCGCCTCGGCGAACATCAGCACCCACAGGTCGTCGAGCGCCTGGCGCGGCGCGAGCGCGTCGTCGGGCCCGTGCAGGAGGTTGCGCGAGACGTCGTCGAGGGCCAGCTCGTCGAGCAGGCGGGCCTCGGCGCCGGTACGTCGTACGCCGCGGGCCGGGTCAGCGCTGTCGAGGGCGAAGACCAGCTCCTCCTCGTTGCGCTGATAGACGAAAGCCCACACCAGCCCCACCTCGGTCGCCGTACGCCAGTCGACGGTCAACCGTAGGCGCGGTGGCACCTCGTCGGGCAGCGGGATCGAGCCGTCGGAGGACGTGACCGGCAGGCTGTTTCGCAGGCGCGGGAGGTAGTCGCGCACGAACGACGCACTTTCCGGAGCGGGGACGTCGATCAGTCCGCCCTTCTCCTGCAGCCGACGCAACGCCTCGGGAACGCGGCGGGCCAGCGGCGCGAGCAACAGCCGCTGCATCGGAACCTGGGCGGTGGAGTTCGGCTGGGTGGGCACGGTGAGCGAGACACCGTGGGGTTGTCGGCCGACGAACTGCACGGACTCTCCGGACAGGTGCTGGTCGCCCAGCCACACGCCCAGCGCCAGCCGACTCCCCTGCTCGGTCTCGACCAGGTCGGCGGTCAGGTCGAGCGGCTCGTCGAGCACCTCGATCGAGGAGAGGCGCCCGTGCGGGACGAACGGAAGGTCGACCTCGATCGCGCGCCGCAACAACGGCCACAGCTGCGGACCGACACTGCGCAGCGACGCGCCGTCGCGCACGCCGTTGGGCCCGAACGCGGTCGCCAACGCGCTGAGCACGGCCACCTGCTCGGGATCGAGCTCGCTGCGCAGGTGGGCGTAGTGCAGCTGCTGCCAGTCGATGCCGGTCTTGATCCAGTTCCTGCGGGCACCTTGTTGCAGCGGCCGCAGGGTCACGGCCGGCGGCAGGTGCGCGGCGTACCGACTGCGGGAGGGGCGCGGCAGGTTGAACCGCAGCGCGAGTCCCAGCCGGCGTGCGGGTTCAGGCCGAGCCTGCTCCAACTCACCGAGCACGGCGTCGAGGTCGCGCTGCCAGGCCGGCGTCGCGGGCAACGGAGGCATCGCACGCTCGGACTCACGCACGACGAGCAGCAGAGCGGCCGCGTGCTTGCAGCCGAAGGAGACCGGGCAGCTGCACTCGGCGTCGATGTGCGGGTTCGCGACCGGCGGCTCGAGCAGGACGGAGACGGAGTACGGCGCGGCACGGTTGCCGGCGACCCGGCCGACGATCTCGATCGCCTCACCCATCTCGCCGATCTCGAAGCCCAGCACCATGCCCCGCGCGGCATAGCTGCGGCCTCGGGACAGAGCACCCACGTCGAACGCCCGGGACAGGGCAGGTTCGGTGATCGCGCCCAACATCTGGTGCAACGTGTGTCTCCGCTTCCCGACCCCTCGAGTCCTTCGTGGCGCCAACGGTACGGCCCCGGGCCCACGCGCGCACGACCGTCCGCCGCGCCTGTGGATGAACCGCTCACGCACGCAGGGCTTGTGCGCGGCACCCATCTGGAGTTTCGTGGGAGCATGGCCGAGCGGCAGCCGCACAAGGACTCCCGACCACTGGATCCGCCCGCGCCCGACCGGATCCGCAACGTCGTCCTGGTCGGGCCGTCCTCGGCGGGCAAGACCACCCTGCTGGAGGGCTTGCTGAAGGAAGCCGGCGCGATCACCCGGGTGGGCGCCGTCGAGGACGGCACCACGGTCTCCGACTTCGAGGAGGGTGAGCACGAGCACGGCCGCTCGATGTCGCTTGCCGTGGCGCCGGTGCTGTACGACGGCACGAAGCTCAACTTCCTCGACACCCCCGGCTATGCCGATTTCGTGGGTGAGCTGCGCGCGGGACTGCGTGCCGCCGACTGTGCGCTGTTCGTGGTCGCGGCGAACGAACAGGTCGACCGCGGCACGGTGCAGCTGTGGCGCGAGTGCGACCGGGTCGGCATGCCCCGTGCCCTCGTCGTCACCAAGCTGGACCACGCCCGCGCTGACGTGGATGCCGTCGTACGCGCGGCGCAGCAGGCGTTCGGCGACAAGGTGCTGCCGGTCCACCTCCATCAGGGTGACCGGCTTGTGGGGCTGATCTCCGGGGACACGGACGACGAGCGGGCCCAGCAGCTGCGCGGGGAGCTCATCGAGGGCGTGATCGAGGAGTCCGAGGACGAGTCGCTGATGGATCGCTACCTCGCCGGCGAGAAGATCGACGAGGACGTGCTGGTCGCCGACCTCGAGAAGGCAGTGGCCAGGGCCGCGCTCTTTCCGGTCATTCCAGTGGGCGCGACGACGGGCGTCGGCCCGCGCGAACTGCTGGACCTGTGCGTGCGCGCGTTCCCCTCCCCCGCCGAGCACCCCGCACGCGAGGCCTTCACCCCGGCCGGCAAGAAGGCGGACGCCCTGACCTGTGACCCGTCGGCCCCACTGGTCGCCGAGGTGATCAAGACGACCAGTGACCCCTACCTGGGCCGGGTCAGCCTGATCCGGGTGTTCTCCGGGTCGTTCGACGCCGACGCCGACGTGCACGTCTCCGGTCACTTCTCGTCGTTCTTCGGGTCTGCGACCAGCCACGCCGACCATGACGACGACGAACGGATCGGTGGGCTGTCCTACCCGTTCGGCAAGCAGCTGGTCACCGCGCGCAAGGTGGTGGCCGGCGACATCGCCGCGATCGGCCGGCTCACCAGCGCAGAGACCGGAGACACGCTGTCGTCCGTGGAACAACCGCGGGTCCTCGAGCCCTGGCAGCTTCCCGAACCCCTGCTGCCGGTGGCGATCGAGGCAGCCACGAAGTCTGACGAGGACAAGCTTCCCGCCGCACTGGCCCGGCTGGCCGCCGAGGACCCCTCGCTGAAGGTCGAGAACAACACCGAGACCCGCCAGCTGGTGCTGTGGGTGCTGGGCGAGGCGCACGCCGACGCGGCCCTCGACCGGCTGCAGCGGCGGTTCGGCGTCACGGTCGAGCAGCGCGACCTGGTCGTGCCGCTGCGTGAGGCGTTCACCGTCGCTGCCAAGGGTCACGGTCGCCACGTGAAACAGTCCGGCGGCCACGGGCAGTACGCCATCTGCGACATCGAGGTGGAGCCGTTGCCGGAGCCTGTGGGCTTCGAGTTCGTCGACAAGGTGGTCGGGGGCGCCGTACCCCGGCAGTTCATCGGCAGCGTCGAGAAGGGCGTCCGGGCGCAGATGGAGGGCGGAGTCCGCAACGGCTACCCGGTGGTCGGGCTGCGGGTGACCCTCACCGACGGGAAGTCGCACAGCGTCGACTCGTCCGACGCGGCGTTCCAGAGCGCCGGCGCGCTCGCACTGCGCGAGGCCGCGGAGGACGGCCGGGTCGCCATGCTGGAGCCGTACGACGAGGTCTCGGTCTCGGTGCCGGACGACTTCGTGGGCGCGGTGATGAGCGACCTGTCCGCACGTCACGGCCGGGTGCTCGGCACGGACAAGGTGGGCGACGACGGCACCCTGATCCGGGCACTGGTGCCGCAGCGCGAGCTGGCCCGCTACGCGATCGAGCTGCGGTCGACCACCCACGGCACCGGCAGCTTCACCCGCACCTTCGCGCACCACGAGCCGATGGCCGAGGAGCACGCCCGCGACGTCACGCCGCGCACGTGAGGGTCGCTGCGCCGTGCAGGATGGAGGCATGAATGTGTACCTCGCCTGGACCTCGGCGGCCCCCGAGGACCTGGCCGGACCGTGGCACGAAGCGCGACGGATCGCTCCCGGCCTGCTGCTCCTGGAGAGTTCCGAGACGCTCTCGGTCGTCTATCACGCCCTGAAGTGGGCACTGCCCCAGGAGGCGTCGCTCATCGTGTCTCCTGTGCACCAGACGCCGAAGTCGCGTGGGATGGCACCCGGCACCACGTCATGGTTGCGGAGCCGCACCACGTCAGGCGGCGACCGGGCGGAACGGTGAGTCAGCCGATCGCCTGACCTGGGGAGGGGAACGCTTACGGGGCTGAGCTTCGCCCCGACATCGGCAGGTCTCCAACGCCGATCACGGGATAGAAGCGCTTCGTCGACTCGACGAGGTGCTCGAGCCATGGTGGCAGTACGGCGCCAGCTTCAGCGGCTCGGAGGACGGACGCTCGGGTGATGTGACGGGTGCGCGCGTCACGGAGGTAGCGGAACCGCTGCCGAC
The DNA here is from genome assembly GCF_001552535.1 of Nocardioides jensenii JCM 1364 = NBRC 14755. GTDB lineage: Bacteria > Actinomycetota > Actinomycetes > Propionibacteriales > Nocardioidaceae > Nocardioides > Nocardioides jensenii. Next base: position 36,390 of record NZ_BCRJ01000051.1, read on the forward strand.
CGGTCCCCACGCCGTTGCGACCCGACTGGCCACGTGGGATGAGGTCGTAGAGTTCCGTGCCACGGAGGCCGGGAATGACATCGCTCCAGTCCCTTCCCACGCTCGTCAACTTGCGAAACTCCTGGGCACGCACTTCCTTGTAGGGCTCCAGAAACGGCACGAGTTGGCTGAGCACCTGGCCATCACGCCCCGAGGCATAGAGCTCGTAGTAGTGCTTCTGATAGTCCTTGTTCCACTTCGCGATCTGCGCATTCGGAATCCCCAGGCACGTCACCAGGTCCTGGAGATCATCAATGCCAGCGTGGGAGTCGAGGCAGATCGCCCATCGCGGCAATGTGCCGCAGCAGGTGTATGCATCCAACGCGGCTCCCTGCAGGAAGCGGATTACGTGCTCCCGAGTTGACCCTGCGATGACCTCAGGAACACGCTTCTCCGAGGCTCGACCACCGCAACCCAAGAGGGTCAGGAACTCGACCAGGCGCTTGCTGGCCACGACGAATCCGGGGCACTTGTCTGCTCGGTGAACGATGCGTCCTGGCAACCCGAATGTGGCGAAGCATGCTCGTTGGACCTGCTCCAGGACCCTGTCGACTGAGTTGGTGATGACGACAGTCCAGTTGGACAGGTTGGTGTGGCCCTCCGAGAAGTACGCCCCGAGGAACAAGGCCAGTTCGTCGGTGAGGTGTTCCGGAATGGTGATGGCCTGCTCGTTGCCCCGCGGTCGACGCTCAGGTGGTCGGGGAAGAACCGCCTCTGTTGTTGCCCATTCGGCTCCATAGGTGACGCCGAGGAAATCGCCGGGTCTCGCCGAACTGGCCGCCATCTTGAGCGGCGGCTCATCGCCACGGGATGAGATCAGCAGCAGCCCATCAGCCGGATACTGCCGTGTCCCGCGGCCTCGAACCACCAAGTTCACGATCTTGTTCACGCGCGTGCTCGCTCATCCCGACCCCGGGTTGGCTACGTGTTGACATCCCATCACGGCCCACCGACAACCAGAACGGGCCCGACACCCGGGGGTGTCGAGCCCGTTCAGTGGTTCAGTTGATCAGCTGCAGCCGGAGGTGCTTCCGCAGCCCTCGCACACGTGGCACGAGCCGGCAGGACGCATCTTGGTGCCGCAGGTGAAGCAGAGCGGGCTGTCGATCGCCGTACCGCTGATCTTCTCGAGGAGCTCGGCGGTGGTGTGGGCTCCCTGGGGGGCCTCGACCACGGTCGCCTCGATCGGGGTCTCGACAGGCTCGACCACCGAGGAGGAGGTCTCAACCACCGTGGACTCCGACACGAGCTCGCCGGCGGACCCGGTCTCCTCGGCCGGCTCGTAGGACCCGGTCTCGAGGTGACGCTGACGCTCGTCGGCCGAGTAGATGCCGAGCGCGGAGCGGTCCTCGAAGGACAGGTAGTCCAGGGCCAGGCGACGGAAGATGTAGTCCATGATCGACTGCGCCATCCGCACGTCGGGGTCGTCGGTCATGCCGGCCGGCTCGAAGCGCAGGTTGGTGAACTTCGAGACGTAGGTCTCGAGCGGGACGCCGTACTGCAGGCCGATCGAGACAGCGATCGAGAAGGCGTCCATCACACCGGCCAGGGTCGAGCCCTGCTTGCCCAGCTTGAGGAAGACCTCGCCGAGCTCGCCGTCGTCATGGGCACCCGAGGTCATGTAGCCCTCGGCACCGCCGACAGTGAACGACGTGGTGCGCGAGACGCGCGACTTCGGGAGGCGCTTGCGGGTCGGGGCGTAGACGACCTTCTCCACGACCTTGGTCTCGACCGGAGCTTCGACCTCGGACTTGTTGGAGTCAGACCCCTTGTTCTCGCCCTTGCCGGAGGACAGCGGCTGGCCGACCTTGCAGTTGTCCCTGTACACGGCCAAAGCCTTGATACCGAGCTTCCAGCCCTGCAGGTAGACGTCCTCGATCTCCTCGACCGTTGCCTCCTCCGGGAGGTTCACGGTCTTGCTCACGGCACCACTCAAGAACGGCTGTGCGGCGGCCATCATGCGCACGTGACCCATCGGCTTGAGGGCGCGCTCACCCATCGCGCAGTCGAAGACCTCGTAGTGCTCGGTGCGCAGGCCGGGCGCGTCGATGACGTGACCGTGCTCGGCGATGTAGGCGACGATCGCCTCGACCTGCTCCGGCTGGTAGCCGAGCTTCTTCAGCGCCCGCGGGATCGTCTGGTTGACGATCTGCATCGAGCCGCCGCCGACGAGCTTCTTGAACTTGACCAGCGAGAAGTCGGGCTCGATGCCGGTGGTGTCGCAGTCCATCATGAAGCCGATGGTGCCGGTCGGTGCGAGCACCGAGGCCTGCGCGTTGCGGAAGCCGTTGGCCTCACCGGTGGCGAGCACGTCGGCCCACGCCTGGGTGGCGAGCTTGTGCACCGCGAGGTCCTCGGTGTGCAGGGTGCGCACCGTGTCGTTGGCGGCCTGGTGCTTGCGCATGACCCGCTTGTGCGCGTCGGAGTTGCGGGCATAGCCGGCGTACGGGCCGACGATGCCGGCCAGCTCGGCCGAGCGCTTGTACGACGTGCCGGTCATCAGCGACGTGATCGCGGCAGCCATCGAGCGACCGCCGTCGGAGTCGTAGCCGAGACCCATCGCCATCAGCAGGGCGCCGAGGTTGGCGTAGCCGATGCCGAGCTGGCGGTAGTTGCGGGTGGTCTCGCCGATCGGCTCGGTCGGGAAGTCGGCGAAGCAGATCGAGATGTCCATCGCAGTGATGATCAGCTCGGTGGCCTTCTGGAACAGCTCACCGTCGAAGGTGTCGTCGTCGCGCAGGAACTTCAGCAGGTTCAACGAGGCCAGGTTGCACGAGGAGTTGTCGAGCGACATGTATTCCGAGCAGGGGTTGGACGCGGTGATCCGGCCGGTCTCGGGGTTGGTGTGCCAGTCGTTGATCGTGTCGTCGTACTGCAGACCCGGGTCGGCGCAGGACCAGGCGGCCTCGGAGATCTTGCGGAACAGGCCACGGGCGTCGACGGTCTCGATGACCTCGCCGGTGCCGCGGGACTTCAGGCCGAACTCGGTGCCGTCCTCGACCGCGCGCATGAACTCGTCGGTGACCCGCACCGAGTTGTTGGCGTTCTGGTACTGGACGGAGGTGATGTCCTTGCCGCCGAGGTCCATGTCGAAGCCGGCGTCGCGAAGGGCACGGATCTTGTGCTCCTCGTTCATCTTGGTCTCGACGAACTCCTCGATGTCGGGGTGGTCGACGTCGAGCACGACCATCTTGGCCGCACGACGCGTGGCGCCGCCGGACTTGATGGTGCCGGCCGAGGCGTCGGCGCCGCGCATGAACGAGACCGGGCCGGAGGCCGTACCGCCGGAGGAGAGGAGCTCCTTCGAGCTACGGATGCGGGAGAGGTTGAGGCCGGCGCCGGAGCCGCCCTTGAAGATGAAGCCCTCTTCCTTGTACCAGTTGAGGATCGAGTCCATCGAGTCATCCACGGAGAGGATGAAGCAGGCCGAGACCTGCTGCGGGGACGGCGTACCGACGTTGAACCAGACGGGAGAGTTGAACGAGAAGTACTGGTGCACCAGCAACCAGGTGAGCTCGTGCTCGAAGAGCTCGGCGTCGGCCTCGGTCGCGAAGTAGCCGTGCTCCTGGCCGGCGTCGGTGTAGGTGTTCACGACCCGGTCGATGAGCTGCTTGAGGCTCCACTCGCGGGCGTCGGTGCCGACGGCGCCGCGGAAGTACTTGGTGGTGACGATCGTGGAGGCGTTGACGCTCCAGAAGTCGGGGTATTCGACGCCGCGCTGCTCGAAGACGGACTCGCCGGTCTTCCAGTTCGTCTGGACGACGTCGCGGCGCTCCCACGTGAGCTCGTCGTAGGGGTGAACGCCCTCGGTGCTGAAGACCCGCTCGATCTTCAGACCCTTGCCCGCGCCCTGCTTCTTTGCAGAATCGCTGCTGACCGTCTCCGTCATTTCTCCTCTTTCCCGAACTCCGGCTGGTGTCTTCTCTGGTGCTGGTGGTGCTGATGCTTCCGGTGGTGCCGGTGTCGCAGATGCTCGACGCCCGTTGTTGCCCGAAGATGTGCGCCCGGCACGCAGCTTCCCCACTACGTGCCGGGCGGTCTGTGGTCAGCCCGTGGGCTGAGGTTGTTTCGCAGTTGCTGCGAAACCGCTGGTGACGCCGGCAGAACGCTCGGCGCGCAGCATGGAGATCTCGGCCTCGAAGTCCTCGGCCGACTCGAACGCGCGGTAGACGCTGGCGAACCGCAGGTAGGCGACCTCGTCGAGCTCACGGAGCGGGCCGAGGATGGCCAGACCGATCTCGTTGGCGGGCACTTCGGCAGATCCGCCGCTGCGCAGCGCATCTTCGACCGCCTGGCCCAGACAGGCCAGCTGGTCGGCGGTGACCGGACGACCCTTGCAGGCCTTGCGGACACCGGAGACGGCCTTCTCGCGGTTGAACGGCTCACTCGCACCCGAGCGCTTGAGCACCGTCAACTGCATCTGCTCGACGGTGGTGAAGCGCTTGTTGCACGACGGGCAGGTGCGACGCCGGCGGATCGATCCACCGTCGTCGGCGACCCGGGAGTCGAGCACGCGAGTGTCGGTGCTGCGGCAGTTGGGGCAGTGCATGTGCGGCAGCCTCCTTCGCGGCTCGTTCTCTGGCGGGACCTGTGGGTGCGGGTTGTGCTCGTGCGTTCACACTCGTGCGTTCAACCAATGTCGACCACTGTGGGGACGCCACGAAGGCCCCTGCTCGGGGGCCTGGTGCAGCGGTGCCGTTGTGGACGACGGATCGTTTCCTGTGGACAACCAGCGGTTGATTGTGGGTTCAGCACCCTGCCCCTGTGGACTACATGTGGAGAACCACAACCGTGTAACTACTAGATGTAGTGGTAACCGTACGTCGGCTCCCGGGCCGATGCAAGCCCTGTGATCTGAACTTCTCGGGTCTCCTGCATAACCGCAGGTCAGCGCCGAATCTTCCCGCGACACGCCGTGCGCGACACGCTGGAGTGGGTGCGGACCCGACGGCCGACGGTGCAGGGTTTCACGCAGATGCTGCGTGAAACCCTGCAGCGTCGGCCGGTCCGGGGTGAGTTCGCAGGAGTACGCCCACCGCGCAGGCATCGCCACAGGCAATCGGGCGCCCTGTCCACCCGCGTGCCCACAGCAGTCGCGTCAGCGCTGCCGCCAACCGACAGGGATCGAGGATCTGTCGCCACCGAACGCGCACAGTCACCTGCCGATCGACCAGGGCATCGATGTCCCGGTCGAGGTCATCCCAGCCGTCTTCTGTCCATTCGTGCCCCAGACGCCCGTCGAGCTCGACGTTGACCGCGAACTCCGGGTAGGACACATCGCGAAAGACCACTGCCTTCTCACGCCGCGCTCGACGTTGCCGGCTCGCCGTGGGCAGCCCGTGCCGACGCTCGACGTCGCGCAGATACCGATGCTCGAGCGCCGAGAACGCACCGGAGGAGACGTCGACGAGAAGTCTGAGCAGGAGTTGTCGCCGGGCCAGTCGAGGCCGTCGCTTCAGCGCATCGAGCAGCCGGTCAGGCGTCGTACGCCTGGACTGCACGGCGTCGGAGAGAACGCTCACCGCACCCGCGTCGTCGGGGGCCTGCGAGGCCACGTCGAGCACGGCGTGCTCCACACGGATGCGCGGCGGGCTGAGATGCATCAGCGCGACGCCGTCGAAGTCGCGCACTCGCCGCACCCGAACTTCCGGGATCTGGCCAGGGCTCCGTCGCGCATCGACGCCACCTCGATGCGACTGGTCGCGGGCCGGCCCAGAAACCGCGGCAGCCGCAGACCGTGTGCGACCAGTGCCGTGGGTCCCGCCACGACGGCCGGCCAGAACCGAAGCACGGCTCCCCAGCCCTGCTGCTCCCACGTGGGCGGACCGTTGTGGTCGATGAACACCCCCGTGTGCAACCGGTGGAGGACCTGACGGCGCAGCAGTCGCGCGAGGTCGCGATCGTTGCCGCCACAGGCGAGCACCTGTTGGCGGGAGATCACTCCCGCCTGCTGTGTGAGCAGTGCTCTGATCGCTTCGGAGTCCACGCAGTCAGCCTCCCGCCCATCGACGACCACGACAACCACCGATGAGCGCCCCTGTGGACAACCGATCGCGGCACCCATCGCGGTCTCGATCTGGACCGACTCACGACCGGGCGGGCGGACGGGCGGACGGGCGGGCGACCGGGCGGGCGACCGGGCGGGCGACCGGGCGGGCGACCGGG
>NZ_BCRJ01000052.1 GCF_001552535.1 Nocardioides jensenii JCM 1364 = NBRC 14755
ACGTTCGGACCCTCGCAAGGGTCCGAACGTCAGGGACTATCGCAATTTCAGAGGGCTTCGACGGCGTCCTTGGCTTCCTTCAGGCCGAGGCCGGTCTCCTCGCGGTGCACCTTGATCGCCTGGATCTTCTTGCCCTCGATCGCGAGCTGCCGGACACGAGCCGAGATCGGTGCCCCCGTGGCATGCGGCGCGGAGGCCGTTGACGCCGCCGGGACGATGATCTGGCTGATCTGGTGCTCGGAGATGCCCTGGTGGCGGGCGAGCAGCTCGACCAGTGCCTCGAGTCGGCCGATGCGGGCGCGCAGCGCCTCGACGTCACGGGCGGATGCGGCATTGAAGATTCCCATGCCAGGCAGGCTAACCGCCGTCACGGGTCGTGGTGTGCCGTCGGACAGGCAAGTGGCGGCGATCGTGCTCGTGGGCACGCTCAGCAAGGCGCGCGGGCCCGAAGGTTACCTGTCCTGCGGTCCGCTCGCCCGCGGCCGGACGGGCCATGCGTCTCTCAGCGGGTGCTGACCAGCAGGTAACGCTCGTCGGTGGTCTCCTTGCCCCACAGCACGGGGTCGGTCAGTGGGGTGACCTTCGCCTGCATGCGGTGCACGCGCACGGCCTGCGACGCCTCGCTGGCGTGCAGCCCCGCGCCGGTGGACCAGAAGCCCTCGACCAGCACGAGGATGCCGCCGGGAGACAGCAGGTCGCACCACCGTGCCACCGTCTCGACCGGGTCCTTCATCGCCCAGAGCACGTGTCGACTCAGCACCACGTCGTAGGTCCGGCGCGGCAACGTCGGCGCGCTCGCGTCACCGATCTCGAAGGACGCCGCCACGCCGTGCTCGGCTGCCTTGGCCCGTGCCCGGTTCACCATCTCGGGCGCGAAGTCGATGCCGTCGACCTGGTGCCCGTTCTCGGCCAGGAGCACTGCCAGCGAACCGGTGCCACAGCCGAGGTCCGCGACCCGTGACGGCGCTTCGGGCAGTACGCCGTCCAGCAGCTGGCGCCACGCGTCGCGCGTGGCCGGGTCCTGCAGGCCGTGATCGGCTTCGTCGTCGAAGGTGTCGGCCTGGGCATCCCAGAGGGCTGGGGTCTGTCCCGAGCTCATGGGCGCGAACCTACCGGCCGGGCGGGGATGCGGGCGGCTCGAGGCCCGACTGGATCGCGAAGACGACGAGCTGGGCCCGATCGCGGGCTCGGAGCTTCACCATCGCCCGCGAGACGTGGGTGCGCACCGTGTCGGGGCTGACCACGAGCTCCTCGGCAATCTCCTGGTTGGAACGGCCGGTGGCCACCCACGCCACCATCTCGCGCTCCCGTTCGGTGAGCTGGCCGAGCTCGGGGTGCGGCGTACGACGGGGCGAGGATCCGGCCCCGAAGTGCTCGATCACCCGCCGGGTCACGGACGGAGCCAGCAACGACCCGCCCTCGGCGACCACCCGGATCGCGTCGAGCAGGGCAGTCGGATCGGCGTCCTTGAGCAGGAAGCCGGAGGCACCGAGCCGCAGCGCCTCGAAGACGTACTCGTCGAGCTCGAAGGTGGTCAGCATGACCACGCGTACGTCGGCCAGCTCGGTGTCCTGGCCCACGGCCCGCAGGAGCTCGAGCCCGTCCATGACCGGCATCCGGATGTCGCAGAGCACCACGTCGGGTCGTTCCCGGCGGATCAGCATCAGGCCGCCGCGACCGTCCGCGGCCTCACCGACCAGCTCGAGGTCGGGCTCGCTGCCGACCAGGGTCCGCAGCCCGACTCGCACCAGGGCCTGGTCATCGACCAACGCGACGCGGATCATCGCACCAGAGGCAGCGACGAACGCACGGCAAACCCGCCGTCGGCGGCCGGACCGGACTCGAAGGTCCCGCCCAGGGCACCGACCCGCTCTCTCATGCCCCGGAGACCCATGCCCTCATCGTGCACCACTCCCCCGATCCCGTCATCGACGACCGAGAGGGTGAGCGTGTCGCCGCGCCGGTCCAGGGCGACGACCACGTGCGCAGCATCCGCGTGGCGCAGCACGTTGGTCAACGACTCCTGCACGATCGCGTAGACGCCCGCATCGACGTCCGGGGGCAGGTCGCCCGCGTTGCCGTCGACCCGGACCTCCGGGCCGGCGGCACGCACCCGCTCGATCAGCACCGGTAGATCGGCCAGACCCCGACGCGGGGCGCGTTGGGCGACCTCGCCGGTCATCTGCGACAGCTCGCTGCGCAACGCGTCGAGGGACTCCCGGCTGGTGTCGCGGATCGCCTCCAGGGCCTCGCGGACGGCGGCGGGGTCCTTCTCCAGCACGTGCAGCGCGACCCCGGCCTGCATCGCGATCACGGCCAGCCCGTGACCGACCCCGTCGTGCAGGTCCTGGGCCATCCGCAGCTGCTCCTCCGTGGCGGCGCGGCGTCTGTCGATGGCCAGCGCCTCGCTCTTTGCCCGCACCGTCGTGGCGATCGCCGCGGCCGCCGAGACCAACGCGCCCACGCCCATGGCCTGCCACACGCCGACGGTCAGCTCGTCCCACCGCAGACCGCGAGTCAGCAGGCCCGCCCAGACCAGCACCGCCGAGACGAGCAGCAGCGGCCACCAGGCGCGGAACGAGCGGCGCGTGGCGACCAGGAACGCGGCCACCACGATGGTGAAGAAGATCGGCCCGTTGTGGCCGCCGATCGCGAAGTATCCGCCGACCAGGGCACCGTTGGCGACGACGGCCAGCGGCCACCGGTCGACGGCGAACAGCACCGCAGCCGACAGCACGGCGAGTACGACGGCCGCGATGCCACCAGCCAGCTCCGAGCCGGTGTGGAAGTCGCCACGCTCGCCGAAGTTCACCGCACCGGACCCTCCGGTGACGATCACCAGGACAGGAACCAGCCACCACCGGCGCGTGAGCAGGGACAACGTCGAGTTCATGCCCCCGACGCTAGGGCAGTCGACCGCGTTCGTCGTACGACCCGCGGCGGCGGCTGCGTACGCAGGTTTGCGTAGCCACGGGCCGCACCTGGTCGGACGCCGTGCGGGGCGATCCGCGGAAACCTGAGTGCCATGAACGAATCAGTGGTGGAGACACACGGGTTGACCAAGAGGTACGGCGACCGACTGGCCGTCGACCGCGTCGACATGACCGTGAAGACTGGCGAGGTCTACGGCTTCCTCGGGCCCAACGGCGCGGGCAAGACGACGACCTTGCGCATGATGCTCGGCCTGATCCGGCCCACCGCCGGCTCGGCCAGTGTCCTGGGGCAGCCCGCCGGCCGCCCCGACGTGACCGCGCGCATCGGCGCCTTGATCGAGGGCCCGGGCTTCTACCCCTACCTGTCGGGCCTCGACAACCTGCGGGTGATGGCGCGCTACCGAGGGCTGCCGAAGTCGACGGCCGCAGCGGCGCTGGCCCGGGTCGACCTGGCCGATCGTGGGTCCGACAAGTTCAAGTCCTACTCACTCGGCATGAAGCAACGACTCGGCGTGGCGTCCGCCCTGATGGGCGACCCCGAGCTGATCGTCCTCGATGAGCCCACCAACGGGCTCGACCCTGCCGGTATGGCCGACATGCGGTCGCTGATCGTCGAGTTGGCCCGGGGTGGTCAGACCGTGCTGCTCTCGAGCCACCTGCTGGACGAGGTGCAGGAGATCTGCGACCGGGTCGGCGTGATCAACAAGGGCCGACTGCTCCGGGAGTCGACCGTCGCCGACCTGCGAGGTGGCGCCTCGCTCGTCGTGCGCGGGTTCCCCGTCGACGCGACGCTGGCGGTGGCGATGGAGGTTGCCGGCGAGGACGCCGTTCACCTCGATGGCGAGGACGTGCTGCTCGACGTCTCACCCGGCCAGGCCCCGGACCTCACCCGGGCACTCGTGGCCCGCGGGGTCGACGTACACCAGATCGGGTCCACGGAACGGACCCTCGAGTCGGTCTTCTTCGAGATGACGACCGAGAAGGAGGCAGTGTCATGACTGCACTGACCACGAACGGCATCTTGTCCAGCACCCGCGCCGAGCTGCTGCGGCTGCGCAAGTGGCCCGCGGTGTGGGTCACCATCGGCGCCTGGCTGGCGCTGAGCCTGATGTTCGGCTACCTGTTCAACTACCTGTCCTACACGAGTGGGGACAGCAGCTTCAGCACCGAAGGCACGACCAAGGCGGCCCTGCTCGCCGAGATGATGCCGGCCAACGTGCCGGACGTCTTCGTGCAGGGCATGCCGATGTTCGGCGGGGCGTTGATGATGGTGCTCGGCGCGATCGTGGCCGGCAACGGCTACGGCTGGGGCACCTGGAAGACAGTCTTCACCCAGGGACCCTCACGCACGTCGGTGCTCGCCGGCTCGCTGGTCTCGGTGACCGTGGCCGTGCTCGGCGTGATGGTCACGTCCCTGGTCGTCGACTTCGGCTGCTCGCTGGTGATCGCAGGCACCGAGGGACAGTCGATCGTGTGGCCCTCTCTCGGCGCCATGGTCGAGTCCTTCGGCGCCGGGTTCCTCGTCCTCGAGATGTGGGCGCTGGCCGGCTTCGTGCTCGGCACCGTGGCTCGCGGACCGGCGCTCTCGGTCGGGCTCGGCCTGGTCTGGGCCCTGGTCATCGAGAACCTGCTGCGTGGTGTGGGGCAGCTGCTCTCTCCCGTGGAGGCGTTCACCGAGATCCTGCCCGGCACCGCGGCCGGCTCACTGATCGGCTCGATCGTGGGTGTCGAACGCGGAGGCGACGGCACGCCGGGAGTGCTCGACGTGCTCTCCGGCACCCAGGCGACGTGGACCGTGGCGGTCTACGTGGTGGTGCTGCCGCTGGTTGCGCTGTGGCTGGTCCGCCGACGCGACGTCGTCTGACGATCCGCTCCCCGCTACCGAACAGTCAGCAGGTTCTGTCACCAGAAATCTTGCTGACTGTTCGGTAGCGCGAGGGTGAATCGTCAGACCTGTTTGGCGAAACAGCGAGAGAGCGGCTCGTCCCGGTAGTAGCCGAACCCGTCGACAGGCGTGTAGCCCGAGGTCTCGTACAACGCGATGGCCTCGGGCTGCCTGGTGCCGGTCTCGAGGATCAGCACCTCGGCCCCGGCCTCGGCGGCGGTCGACTCCAGGTGCGCAAGCATCGCCCGCGCCACTCCGCGGTGACGTGCCCGCGGCACGACGTACATGCGCTTGATCTCGGCCGTGGTGCGTGACCCGAGGGCGAGTACGTCGTCCCGCCTGCGCCAGGCCCCCGAGGCGACCGGCTCGTCGTCGAGGTAGGCCACGAAGAAGCTGCCGGTCGGCGGGTCGAACATCGCCGGGTCCAGCGGAGTGTCGTCGCGGCTGCCGTAGCGCTCGACGTACTCGAGCTGGACGTCCTCGATCAGCCGCAGTGCGTGCCGGTGGCCGAAGCCGACCCGCTCGATGCGCGGCTCAGCAGATGCGGTTGCCACAGGAGACACAGAATGTCGCGTCGGCGTGGTTGCGCACCCCGCACTTGATGCAGAGCTGGCCGGACTCGTCCCCCGAGGCCGCCTGCTGCGCGAAACCCGGGTTCGCTGTCATCGGCTGGACTCCATTCGTCAGTGGCTTGAGCCGGATGACACAATAGGGCTTCGCTGACAGCGTGGTCAGGAAGCTCACCCTGAACGAAGATGAGGTTGTCCGATCGTGACCGACATCCAGATCCCCGCTGACCTGCTCCCCGCCGACGGCCGCTTCGGCGCCGGGCCCTCCAAGATCCAGACCTCGCACCTCGACGCGCTGGCCGCCACCGGCGACAAGCTGCTCGGCACGTCGCACCGCCAGGCCCCGGTGAAGAACACCGTGGGCCGCGTGCGTGAAGGCCTCGCCGCGCTCTTCGAGCTGCCCGCGGGCTACGAGATCGTGCTCGGCAACGGTGGCGCCACCGCCTTCTGGGACATCGCCACCTTCGGCCTGATCCGCGAGAAGAGCCAGCACCTCACGTTCGGCGAGTTCTCCTCCAAGTTCGCCAAGGCGGCCAAGCAGGCGCCGTGGTTGGCCGACCCGTCGGTGATCGAGGCCCCCACCGGCTCGCGACCCGACGCGGTCGCCGAAGAGGGCGTCGACGTCTACGCGTGGGCGCACAACGAGACCTCGACCGCCGTGATGGCTCCCGTCGTGCGCCCGGCCGGCGCGGCCGACGACGCCCTGGTGCTGGTCGACGCGACCTCCGGCGCCGGTGGCCTGCCGGTCGACCTCAATGAGGTCGACGCCTACTACTTCGCTCCGCAGAAGTGCTTCGCCTCCGACGGTGGCCTGTGGATCTCGATCATGTCGCCGGCGGCCCTCGAGCGGGCCGCGTCGATCGCGGCCAGCGGTCGGCACATCCCGGCGTTCTTCGACCTGCCCACCGCGATCGACAACTCCGCGAAGAACCAGACCTACAACACGCCTTCGGTCGCCACGCTGTTCCTGATGGCCGAGCAGCTCGACTGGATGAACGCCAACGGCGGCCTCAAGGGCATGGTCGAGCGCACCACGGCCTCGTCCGACGCGCTCTACGGCTGGGCGGAGAAGACGGCCTACACCACGCCGTACGTCGAGAACCCCGACCACCGCTCGCTGGTGATCGGCACCATCGACTTCGACGACGCGATCGACGCGGCGGCCATCGCCAAGACACTGCGCGCCAACGGCGTCGTCGACACCGAGCCCTACCGCAAGCTGGGCCGCAACCAGCTGCGCATCGCGATGTACCCGGCGGTCGACCCGTCCGACGTCGAGAAGCTCACCGGCTGCATCGACCACGTCGTCGGCCAGCTCTGACCACTCACTGGGCGAGGGCGGCTGCGATCTGGTCGTAGGTCGACCGGTCGAACGCCACCATCCGGGCCTCCTCGACGTTCGTCGGGGTGGCCCGGAGCGTTTCCAGGGCCGCGGCGATCGCGTCCTCGCGCGGCCAGCCGTAGACCCCGGCACTGACCAACGGGAAGGCGAGGCTGGCCGCACCGAGCTCGTCGGCGACGCGTAGGGCGCTGGCGTAGCACGAGGTGAGCAGGCTCCGATCGCGCTGACCGGCGGTGAAGTTCGGCCCGACCACGTGGATCACCCAGCGCGCGGGCAACGCACCGGCGATCGTCCACCCCGCTTCTCCGGTGGCCATCCCGTCGGGGAATCGGCGCACGCAGTCCTCGAGGATCACCGGCCCCCCGGCCCGGTGGATGGCCCCGTCGACGCCGCCCCCGCCGCGCAGGTGGCGGTTGGCGGCGTTCACGATCGCGTCGACCTGCTGGGTGGTGATGTCGCCCTGGGCGACGGTGATCTCCATGGGACCAGTGTGCCCCCGTCCCGCCGATCAGGTGCGCGGTCCGGGTCAGCGGGGCCGGAGCGCGCGCAGGAGTACGACGACCGCGCCCAGACCGAACATCCCGCCGATGATCCAGGGCCACGGGTCGGGATCGGAGTCCTCTTCGGACGACTGGTCGGACGACTGGTCGGGCGAGTGGCCATCGGTGACCCGGTCGGAGCCGGGACCTGCCGAGGCATCCTCCTCCGGCTCCTTCGAGGCATCACCCTCCGCCGTCGCGTCCCCGTCGAGCGCCTGCTGGAGCCCGGCCGGAAGCCTGATCCGCAGCACTGGGGCGTGCACGCCCTCCGAGCTGAGGTAGATGCGTCCGTCCGGGCCGATCGCGAGCCCCTCCCCCTGTTGTTGCGAGGGCAGGTCGAAATCGCCCAGAGACGTCATCGCCGCGGTGTCGTAGAGGTAGGCGGTGTCGTAGTTGCGCAGCAGGAAGTGCTTGCCGTCGGGGAAGAACGCGCCGTCGGTGATCAGCCCCCGGGTCTCGCCGACCGGCTTGAAGACGTTGCCGCCCTGGTCGAGGGTGGCCGGGCCGCGGAGCACCTGACCACCGAGAACACCCTTGGTCACCGTGTAGAGCCGCCCGGTGACCGGGTGCACCATGAGGGTCTCGGCGTCCTGCGGTCCGCCCTGCCAGGACACCGGATAGCGCTCGGTCGCGGAGCCGTCGAAGGGCACCCGCACCACGACCAGGTCATGCCTGGCGTGCCGGTTGTCGCCGATGTCGGCCACCCAGACCGCGCGTTCGCCCCGTGCCGCGGGCGCGATCGCCTCGACGTCCCTGGCCCCACCGGGATAGGCCACCTGCGAGGTCGTCGAACAGTCGTCACGGTCGACGAGGAACACGCGAGCCGTGTCACCGGAGTCGTTCACGGTCAGCATCGTGTCGTCGCGCACGACCAGCCCGCTGGACTCGTTGATCGCCGGGTCCGTGAACGCGCAGACGGCCTGCTCGACCGGCCCGGGGTCGGCGACCGCGGCACCGACGGCGAAGGGCGTCGCGATGGCCACGGCCACCAACGCCTTCAGCATCAGACCTCCACCAGGTCGGCCAGTTTCGGCCGCACGCCCCACATCTCGGTGAGGTCGTCGTACTCCTTGCGGACGCTGCCGCCCTTGACCCGACCGCCGGCCCGCACGGCGCGCAGCAGCGTGTTGCGCGGCGTGTGCTGGCTCTCGACGAACTCCACGACGTCGACCCTGTAGCCCAGCACCCGCAGGATCGAGGCGCGCAGCGCGTCAGTGAGGGTGTCCGCGAACCGCTCGCGGAGGATGCCGTGGCGGGTCAGCATCGAGTACGGCGCCGGCGTGGGGTTCTTGCGCAGCTGGGCCGAGATGTCGTGGTGGCAGCAGGGCGCGGCCAGGACGAGCGCGGCCTCCCACTCCACGGCGCGGGCCAAGGCCTCGTCGGTGGCGGTGTCACACGCGTGGAGGGCCAGGGCCACGTCGGGCGCGCGGTCCCGGGTGGCGCTCGCGATGGAGCCGACCACGAACTCGGTCTCGCTGGCGATGCCCAGCCCCGCGGCCACCTCGGTGTTGTGCCGCGCCGACTGCTCCTTCACGTCGACCCCGGTCAGGTGCACCGGTAGGCCACGGACGTGGCTGAGGAAGCGGTGCGCCGCGAAGGTCAGGTAGGCGTTGCCGCAGCCCAGGTCGACGATTCGCAAGGGGTCGTCGGCAGTTGCCGTGCGCAGCGCCCCCTTGGCCACGGCGTCGGTGATCGAGGCGTCGAGCAGGCGCAGGAACTCCTCGACCTGGCGGTACTTCGCCTGCCGGGTCGGCTTGATCCGGCCCTGGGCGTCGGAGATGCCGAGCGCCACCAGCACCGGGTCGTCCTCGGGCAGGAGCCGCTGCTTGGCCTTGTCGTGCTCGCGTTCGACCTCCACCTCGTCCTCACGGGCACTCGTGTGCACCATCGCCTCGAGCTTCTTCGTCACCCGGATCTGGTGCTGCTCGGTCGTGGTCTCGACGTGCCAGTTGGCGAACGGTTGGTCGAGCAGGTCGTCGACGGCGTCACGTGCGTCGGTCTGGTCGGGCCCGACGGCATGGTTCGAGGTGTGGGCCTGGGTGTCGTCGTACGCCGTGATCTGGAGGCGCCGGCCGGCCTTGAGGTCGACATAGCGCAGCTCCACACGCTTCCACCTCGTCTGCTGGCCGCGCTGCCGCCCCGAGGCGACGGCCCGCACGAGCACGGTGTCGTCGAGGATGATTCCGCGCATCCGGGCCAGGGCGCGCAGCAGGGGTTCGGCTGCCATCACTTCACCAGCGCGGCGACGACCACGACGAGCAGGAGCCCCACCAGTGCCACGGGGATGACCAGACGGCGGTAGCGGGGATTCATGGACCCGATCCTACGTGCGAGGCCCGGCGAGCAGCTCGGCCAGGTGCACGGCGCGTACGCCGGCCAGGTCGTCGAGCTGCACCTGGCAGGACATGCCGTCGGCCAGGACGACGGCACCGGGCCCAGCGGCACGAACGGCGGGCAGCAGCGCCTGCTCCGCCACGGCGACCGAGACCTCGTAGTGCCCCTTCTCGACCCCGAAGTTGCCGGCCAGGCCACAGCACCCCCCGACGCGGGTGAGGGTGACACCCGCCCGCCGGAGCAGGGCCTCGTCGGCCTCCCAGCCGAGCACGGAGGCGTGGTGGCAGTGCGGCTGCGCGACCACCTCCACGCCGGTCAGGTCGGGTGGCGTCCAGTCGATCGAGCCGAGGAACTCGGCCAGGGTCTGCACTCCCGAGGCCACCGCGGCTGTGCGCTCCCCCGGGACCAGCTCGGTCGCGTCACTGCGCAACGAGGCCAGGCACGACGGCTCGAGCCCGATCACCGGAACCCCCGACGCGACATACGGGTGCAGGGTCTCGACCGCGCGACCGACGATCGTGCGGGCGGCGTCGAGCTGCCCGGTGGTGATCCAGGTCAGGCCGCAGCAGGCGGACTCGTCGATCACCCGCACCCGCAGCCCGGCAGCCTCGAGGAGCCGGATCGCCGCGAGACCGGAGGCCGGGGTGAAGTGGTCGGTGAACGTGTCGGCCCAGACCCACACGTCGGGAGTGCCGTCGTCAGCAGTGCTGTGCATGCTTCGCCGCAGGGTCCGGGGCGCGAACGCCGGAAGGCTGCGGCGCTGGTCGATGCCGGCCGCTGCGCGCGCCAGCTTCGCCAGCGGCTCGATCCGCAGCGACGCGTTGAGCGCCGGCGCCAGGCGCGAGACCAGTCTCGCCCACCGTGGCAGCCGCCCCAGGGTGTAGTGGCTGCGCGGTCGCCGGCGGCCCCGGAACTGCTGGTGCAGCACCTCGGACTTGTACGTCGCCATGTCGACGCCGGTGGGGCAGTCGCGGGCACATCCCTTGCAGGACAGGCAGAAGTCGAGCGCCTCGGTCACTGCGGGATCGTTCAGCCCGTGGACGAGTTCCCCGTCGAGAGCCTCCTGCAGCACCCGCGCCCGCCCCCGGGTGGAGTCCTTCTCGTCGCGAGTTGCGGTGTAGGACGGACACATCACTCCACCCGACCCGGTGTTGTCAGCCAGGCACTTGCCCACGCCCGTGCAGCGGTGGACCGCTCGCCCGAGGGAGCCGTCGTCGTGCGCCAGGGCCAACAATGGCCGCAGCGCAGCGACCGGGCGAGCCGGCCTCAGATCCGCGTCGAGGGGTGCCGGGTCGACCAGCACGCCGGGGTTGAGCAGGTTGTCGGGGTCACAGATGCGCTTGACCTCCGCGAAGAGCTCGAGCGCGCGTTCGTCGTACATCATCGGCAGGAGTTCGGAGCGGGCCCGCCCGTCGCCGTGCTCCCCGCTCAACGAACCACCGTAGGCCCGCAGCGCCCGGGCGGAGTCGGTCAGGAACGAGCGAAAGCGTGATCCCCCGTCGTCGAACGGGAAGTCGATGCGCACGTGCACGCACCCGTCCCCGAAGTGGCCGTAGGGCACGCCGTCGAGCCCGTGGGTGCGCAGCAGCTCGTCGAAGTCACGCAGCCAGGCGCCGAGGTGCTCGGGTGGCACGGCCGCGTCCTCCCAGCCCGAGTACGCCGGCCGGCTCAGGCTGCGGGCGGCCAACCCGGCACCGTCCTCACGGATCCGCCACAACGCGGCCCGTTCGCCGGCCGCGTCGATGACCCGGTGGCCGAGGGCGCCGGAGGCACCGATCACCAACCCGGCAAGGGATTGCGCCTCATCTGGCGAAGCCGCACCGATCTCGACGAACAACCACCCGGCGCCTCGGGGAAGCTCGGGCACCGGCTTCCCGGCGGCCCTGACCACGTCGACGATCCGGGCATCCAGGCCTTCGCAGGCGACCAGTGCGTGGCCACCCGCAGCGAGGATCGGGGGTACGACGTCCGCGGCCTCGACCATCGAGGCGAAACCGAGCACCACCAGTGTCGTCGCGACCGGTTCGGTGACCAGCTCCACGGTCGCCGACCGGACCAGTGCGAGGGTGCCCTCACTGCCGACCAGGAAGCGATCGAGACGACGTCCGCGCTCGGGCAGCAGGTGCTCGAGGGAGTAGCCGCTCACCTGGCGCCCGAACCGGCCGAACTCCGTGCGCACCACAGCCAACGACTCGTCCACCAGTCCGGCCAGCGCCGAGCCGACGGAGGAGTGGTCCGAGGTCGAGACGGTCTCCCCGGTGCCGAAGACCACGTCGAGACCGGTCACGTTGTCCGACGTGCGTCCGAAGCCCAGGGCCCTGGAGCCGCACGCGTTGTTGCCCAGCATGCCGCCGACCGTGCAGCGGGTGTGGGTCGAGGGATCGGGGCCGTAGCGCAGGCCGTGCGGAGTGATCGCGCGTTGGAGCTGGGCGTGCACGACGCCGGGCTGCACGAGCGCGGTGCGCGCCTCGGGGTCGACGGCGAGGATCCGGTTCAGGTGCTTCGAGGTGTCCACGACGATGCCGGGCCCCACGGCGTTGCCCGCGATGGAGGTGCCGGCGCCGCGCATGGTGACCGAGGTGCCGTTCGCGCGGGCCACGGACAGGATCGCCTCGAGCTCGTCCGGGTGCCGGGGTCGTACGACGACCGCGGGCACCACGCGGTAGAGCGAGGCGTCGGAGGAGTGGAGCGCGCGGTCCAGGGCGGAGGCGGAGACGTCGGTGACTCCCTGCCGGCGCAGGTCCGCGAGGACCGCATCGTTCATGCCGTCACCGTCTCAGCGCCTCGGCGGTCGGTAGCGCCAGGTGGACATGAGGACCACCTGCCCGGCCACGGCCACCAGGAACGCCAGGATCGCGGCCACCCCGAAGGCACCCATCGAGGGCTGAGGGTCGTCGGCCACCCGGATCGTGATCGCCAGGACCACGGTGAGCAGGGTCATCGTGCAGCCCCCGACCCATGCCAGGTCCTGGGCCAGCATCGCGCGCAGCCGGTCCTGGTTCTCGGGCTGCATCCACCACGACCGGTGCGGCACGTTGACATGGTGCAGCGAGCCCCGCCGGAAGAACAGGATGCAGCCGCCGAGCAGCCCACCCAGCACGAGGCCGACGCCGGTCATGCTGAGCACGGCCACGCCACGGCTCTGGAAGCGGTCGGCGGTGCCGCTGGCGTCGAAGTGCACCGGGACCCGGTCGGGATAGAGCAGCGCCGCGGCCACGATGGTGGCGAAGTAGGCGAGCACCGACAGGCGGAAGAACCAGATCACCAGTGCTCCATGGAGTCGGCGAAGATGTGCGCCAGGTCCTCGGCCCTCACCTCGCACGGAGCGGTGGCCAGCAGCCGCTGTTGCTTGAGGGAGCCCTCGACGAGATCGCTGACGTCGCGGTCGTCGTACCCCACCTCGGCGAGGCCGCTGGGCAACCCGATGTCGCGCATCAATGTGGTGAGCACGTCGGGCAGCAGGTCGGGCGAGTCGACTGCGGCCGACGACGGATCAAGCAGTCGGGCCGCTGCCAGATGCCGCTCGGGAGCGGCCGAGAAGGTGAACCGGAACGCCTCCGGCGCGGTCAGGGAGACGGCCATGCCATGCGGCACCATCGCCTCCTCCTGCGGGTAGCCAGCGGGCCGGTAGTCACGCACCCGTCCTGCGATCGGGTAGGCGTTGGCGTGCGGGATGTGCACGCCGGCGTTGCCGAACCCCATGCCGGCGAACGTCGCGGCCAGGGCCATCTGCTCCCGCGCCGGGGCGTCGCTTCCCTCCCGCACGGCGGTCCGGAACGCGCCTGCCAACAACGACAGCGCCTTCTCCGACCACATGTCCGCGATCGGGTTCGCCCCGCAGTAGGGAACCCGTTCGGCGGCCCGCTTCGCCGGGAACTCGGCGTACCAGCGGGCGGTGTAGCTCTCGAGCGCGTGGCAGAGGATGTCCATGCCGGCCGCGGCGGTGACCATCGCGGGCTGCGACATCGACAGCTCGGGGTCGACGACGGCCTGGGTGGGCCGCAGCCGCGGGTGGCTGATGCCGGTCTTCACCTTCAACGACAACACGTCGAGCACGCAGATCGTGGTGCTCTCGCTGCCGGTGCCGGTGGTGGTCGGCACCGCGATCAACGGCTTGAGCGGGTGCTCGGGATCGAGTGCCCGTCCGACGGGGGCGTTGATGTAGTCCATCAGCTCGCCCTCGTTCGTGCCCAGCAGGTTCACCGCCTTGGCGGTGTCGATCGCCGAGCCACCGCCGACGGCCACATAGGCGTCGAACGGTCCCTCGGACCGGCCGAACTCGACCGCGCCGGCCAGGCTCTCGTCGGTGGGCTCGACGTGGGCGTCCTCGAAGACGACGACCTCGATGCCGGCGGCCGCGATCTGCTCGGCGATCCGGGTCGGGTGGCCGGTGGCGGCGACTCCGGGGTCGGTGATCAACAGCACCCGACGGGCGTCGTACTGCCCCAGGTCGTGACCGATCTCGGCCGAGGCCCCGGCACCGAACTTGAGACCGGGCGCAGCATAGGTGAAGACCGTCTCGTTCATCATGACCTGCCTGACGTCGGAAGGGACAGGGAGTGACGCACCAGGTCGAGCACGGGCACCACGCCGGACTCGACGTCCGCGACCGGGACCCAGGCGACGTCGTCGGTGGTGCCGTCGACCTCGACCACCCGCGGTGTCGCGCCGTCGTCCACGTGGGCGCCGAAGATCAGGTGGACCCCGTGGAAGTCCTCGTGCCGACCGCTCGGCGCGGTGCCGGCGAACTGGACGTCGTGCACGTCGAGCAGCTCGCCGGGGGTGCACTCGATGCCGCATTCCTCACGCACCTCGCGGACCAGGGCGGCCGCCGGTCGTTCACCGTGGTCGATCCCCCCGCCGGGCAGGGTCCAGTGCCCGGTGTGGAAGGCCCGTTCCGAGAGACGGGTCAGCAAGATGGTGTCGGCACGTCGGATGACGGCGTACGCCGCGATCCGCTGCAGCTGGAAGGGCCGGTGGTCGGCCAGGGCCTCGTGCACCAGGGAGGTCACCGAGATGGTGCCGCTGCGTACGTCGGCCAGCGGCACCCAGGCCGCCTCCACGGTGGAGCCGTTGACCTCGACCACGTGTGGTTCCGGGGCGTCGGTCGGAACCCAGCCCTCGAAGACGATGCGCAGTGCGTGGTAGTCGGCCGGCCGCTCGCCGTGGGTGGCCTTCGGGTTGTGCAGGGAGTAGACCCGGGCGTCCTCGGAGACGCCTGCCTCGAGGCCGGTCTCCTCCTGGATCTCGCGTACGACGGCCGTGCGCGGATCCTCGCCGTGATCGAGCCCGCCACCGGGGAGCGTCCAGAGCGGGGTCTTCGAGATGCGCGGCGCCAGCCGCGAGAGGAGGATGCGGTCACCCCGCAGGATCACGGCATATGCCGCGACCCGTTGCCGTTTCGGAAGTCGACCCATGTGACCCGACTGTAGTCCTGTGGCGACTCGACTTGCGTCATGGTCTCGCTTGTATACCGTGGACCGAATGGCTCGCGACCCCTGGCTCGACAACGTCAAGTTCACCTTGGTGACCCTCGTGGTGATCGGGCACTCGATGGGCCTCCTCGGAGCCACCGCCCTCGACCTGCAGGTCTACGACTTCATCTACTTCTGGCACATCCCGGCCTTCGTGCTGCTCAGCGGCCATCTGTCGAAGAGCTTCGTCTGGGACCGCCGCCACCTGTCGTCCCTGGTCACCACGATCGCCCTGCCCTACCTGATGTTCGAGCCGGCGCTCTACTACTTCCGCCGCCACATCGACCAGCCCGAGGACGGACCGTTGTGGCTCGAGCCGCACTGGGCGATGTGGTATCTCTGCGTGCTGTTCTTCTGGCGCCTGGCCACCCCGGTGCTCAAGAAGCACTGGGTCGCCGTCCCGATCGCGGTGGCGGTCTCGCTGCTCGGCGGGCTGACCGACGAGCTGATCTTCTGCCTGCCCCGCATCCTGGGCCTGCTGCCGTTCTTCGTGCTCGGGCTGCACCTCAGGCGTGAGCACCTCACCCGACTCACCCGCTGGTGGGTCAAGCCGTTCGCGATCGTCGCGCTGGTCTGGATCTTCCGGTTCAGTGCCGACACCGACGAGTGGGCGCGCTCGGCGTTCCTCTACTACGACCAGGGCTACTCGATGCTGGGCTTCTCCGACGGTGACGCGATGGTGATCCGCGCCAAGGTGCTGGCGATCGGCCTGCTCGGCACGGCCAGTGTGCTGGCCCTGATCCCGCGCCGGGCGTCAGTGGTCAGCACCATGGGCTCGGCCACCCTGGTCGTCTACCTGTTCCACGGCTTCTTCGTGCGGTACGCCGACTACCGCGGCTGGCTCGACCCCTACCTGGAGAGCCAGTGGTTGTCGATCGGCCTGGTTCTGGGTGGCGCGATCGCACTGTCGTGCTTCCTGGCCGCACCGCCGGTGGCCCGGGTGCTGACCTGGTGCGTCGACCCGATCGGTTCGGTGCGTCGTCTACGGTATGGCGGTGGCACGCGACCCCTGGCTCGACAACGTGAAGATGACGCTGGTGACGGTCGTGGTGATCGGCCACATGCTGGTGCTGGTTCCCGGTGAGGGACGCAACAGCCAGATCTACGACTTCATCTACTCCTGGCACATTCCCGCGTTCGTCCTGGTCACCGGCTACCTCTCCCGCAGCTTCGTCTGGACCCGACCGAAGCTCTGGGCGCTGTTCTGCACGATCGTGGTGCCCTACGTCATCTTCGAGTGGGCCATGCTCGCCTTCCGTGGCCACTACGGCGACACCGACCCGGGCTCGGGTCCGATGTGGCTCGATCCGCACTGGCCGATGTGGTACCTCACGGCCACGTTCCTGTGGCGGATGGCGACCCCGATCCTGGTCAAGCACTGGTCGGCGCTCCCGCTCAGCGTCGTCGCCAGCCTGCTGATCGGCACCCAGAGCGCGGAGTGGACCACCTGGCTCGATCTGCAGCGCACGATCGGCTTCCTGCCCTTCTTCGTGCTCGGACTGCACCTGACGCCGCGCGAGGTCGGACTGCTCAAGCACCGGTTCTCACCGGTCGTCGGAGTCACGGTTCTGGTCGGTATCTTCGTGGTGGCCGGCCACACCGACGAGTGGATCGCCACGAAGTGGCTGTGGTACTCGATCCCGTTCGACTCCTTCGGGGTCGACACGGTCGATGGCATGTGGAACCGCTTCCGGGTGCTGCTGCTGGGTGCCGCCGGTTCGCTGGCCGTGCTCTCGGTCATCCCCCGCCGGCGTACGTGGTTCACCGACATGGGTGCGGCCACCCTGGTGGTCTACCTGTTCCACGGCTTCTTCGTACGCCGCCTGGAGTTCGCCGGCTACCCCGACTGGGCCAACGAGCAGGGGACCTGGACGATCTGGCCCACCATGGCGCTCGCGGTTCTCGTCGCCGTGGTGCTGGCCGCCCCGCCGGTGGCACGCAGGCTCACCTGGGCGGTCGACCCGATCGGCTCCGTCCAACGTGCCCGCTCCCGCTGACCCGTCGCCAGTTCGGGCTGACCCGTCGCCAGTTCGGGCTGACCCGTCGCCAGTTCGTCGAACTCACGACGGGTCGATCCGAATTCACGACGGGTCGATCCGAACTCACGACGGGTCGAGGGGTCCCCACGTGGGGCGTACGGCACTGCGCGGCACCGCGTCCAGACCTGCTGCCTCAGCCCGGTCGGGAGCATGTCCACCGAGGTGCGCGGGATACCACGGGGCGTACTCCCCCGGCCGCGGCCGATGGTGCGGCAGCTGCTGCAGCTCCTCGAGCAGGGCTGTCAGCCTGACGCCGAGCCCGCGTGTCCATCCGGTGAGGTCCTCCCCCGGTGCGACTGTCATGGGCGCGCCGAACGAGACGTCGACCCGGCGTCCGCGTGTCCAGTCGGGCGGCGGCTCACGTCCCCCGACCGGCCGGCCGACCGAATAGATCCGCTGGCCTCCCCACAGCGCCACCGGCACCACCGGCACCCCGGTCTCCCGGGCCAGGGACGCGACGCCGCGCATCAGCGCTCGCACCGTGTAGGAGTAGGAGATGCCCGCCTCCGGGAACGCACACACGGCCTCGCCGGCGCGCAGCAGTGAGCGCGCCCGCAGATAGGCGCCCGCCGGGGCCGCCCGGTCGACCGGCACGTGCTGCATGCGCTCCATGAACCACGCCGCCCATGGCCTGTCCCAGACGTCGTGCCGGGTCATGAACCGGATGTGGGGCCGGCGCTCGACGGCGCCACGCTGCACGAACACGAAGTCGGGGTAGGACACGTGCGTGCAGGCCAGCAGCACCGGTCCCGTCGTCGGCACGTGAGCCGTCCCGCGGGTCTCCACCCGTACGTCGAGGGCACGCAACACGCCACGACCCAGCAGGTTGACCGCGGTGTGGATGCGGTCGCCCATGGCAGCGAAGCCTGCCACATCGAGGGCCTGCCCTGCGCCAGACTGTCTCCATGACCACTCCTGCCGCCTCCCCGGCACCCATCGCCTCGCTGCGGATCCTCACCGGCGCCCTCGTCGCCTCCCCGATCTGGATCGGGGTGGCGATCTGGTTCGTGCTGACCGACGATCCGTTCGGCTCCCCGGAGACCTGGGCACTGGCCGTCGTCGTCGCCGTCGGGGTGGCGGCCACCGGCCTGATCCTCGGCGTCGGTTTCCGAGCCCCCGCGCCGAGCGTCAGCACGGGCCCGGACGAAGCCGCGGCGGGTGCTCTGGAGGCGTTCCGCGCCGGAACCATGCTGCGCTTCGCGCTCGCTGAGACACCGATCCTGGCTGGCTTGGCGCTCGCGTTCGTGACCGTCGAGGGAGGCTTCCTGCTCTATCTGATCGGCGCCGCCATCGGACTGGCGCTGATGCTCACCCAGGTCTGGCCCGGCGACGGGGTCATCGCCCGTGCCCAGCGCGTGATGGAACGCGACGGCGCGCAGGTCCCCCTCCGCGAGGCGCTGTACGGCGAGCCGTCGGCCGGCGGTACGACGTACCGGAGCTGATCGGCACAGAAATGCCACGAGGGCCCCAGCCGGAATCGGCTGGGGCCCTCGTGCTGACCACGTCGAATCAGTTCTGGTAGGAACCGAAGTCGAAGTCGTCCAGGGCGACGGCCTGGCCGCCGGTGCCCCCGAACTCGTAGTCGTAGTTGTCGTAACCGGAGACCGAGTACGCCGCGGCGCGGGCCTCCTCGGTCGGCTCCACCCGGATGTTGCGGTACCGCTCGAGGCCGGTACCCGCCGGGATCAGCTTTCCGATGATCACGTTCTCCTTGAGACCGCGCAGCGAGTCGCTGCGCCCGTTGATGGCCGCGTCGGTGAGGACTCGGGTGGTCTCCTGGAAGGAGGCCGCCGAGAGCCACGACTCGGTCGCCAGCGAGGCCTTGGTGATGCCCATCAGCTCGGGACGACCCGATGCCGGCTTGCCACCCTCGGAGAGAACACGGCGGTTCTCCTCCTCGAAGCGGACCCGGTCGACCAGGTCGGACGGCAGCAGGTTGGTCTCACCGGACTCGAGCACCGTGACCCGGCGCAGCATCTGCCGCACGATGATCTCGATGTGCTTGTCGTGGATCGACACACCCTGGCTGCGGTACACGCGCTGCACCTCGTCGACCAGGTGCTGCTGGGCGCGGCGGACACCGAGGATGCGCAGGACCTCCTTCGGGTCCTCCGTTCCCTGGGTGAACTTGTCGCCGACCTCGACGTGGTCACCGTCGCTGACCAGCAGGCGCGAACGCCGGCTGACCGGGTACTCGATGACCTCGGACCCGTCGTCGGGGGTGACCACGATCTTGCGAGCCTTGTCGCCGTCCTCGATGACCACGCGACCGGCGACCTCGGAGATCGGAGCCAGACCCTTGGGGGTGCGGGCCTCGAAGAGCTCCACGACGCGGGGAAGACCCTGCGTGATGTCGTCGGCCGAGGCCACACCACCGGTGTGGAAGGTACGCATGGTCAGCTGCGTGCCGGGCTCACCGATGGACTGGGCGGCGATGATGCCGACCGCCTCACCGATGTCGACCAGCTTGCCGGTGGCCAGCGAACGGCCGTAGCACTTGGCACAGGTGCCGGTGCGGGCGTCACAGGTCAGCACGGAGCGAACCTTGACCTCCACGATGCCGGCAGCGACCAGCTCCGCGATCTTCACGTCGCCGAGGTCTTCGCCGGCCGCGGCGAGAACCTCGCCGCTCTCCGGGTGGGTGACCTCGCCGGCCGAGGTGCGGGCGTAGGCCGCGGTCTCGGCGTTCTCGTGCTTGATCACCTTGCCGTCGGCGAGGACCTCGCCGATCACCTTCGGCAGACCACGCTCGGTGCCGCAGTCGTCCTCACGGATGATGACGTCCTGCGAGACGTCCACCAGACGACGGGTCAGGTAGCCCGAGTCGGCGGTACGGAGCGCGGTGTCGGCCAGACCCTTGCGGGCACCGTGGGTGGAGATGAAGTACTCCAGGACCGAGAGGCCCTCACGGAAGTTGGCCTTGATCGGCCGCGGGATGATGTCACCCTTCGGGTTGGCCACCAGACCACGCATGGCGGCAACCTGACGGATCTGCATCATGTTTCCGGACGCGCCCGAGTCGACCATCATGTAGATCGGGTTGGAGCGGTCGAAGTTCTTCTCCATCGCCTTGGCGACCTCGTTCGACGCCTGGGTCCAGATCTCGATGAGCTCCTGGCGACGCTCGTCGTCGGTGACCAGACCACGCTCGAACTGGGTCTGCACCTTCGCGGCCTGCGTCTCGTAGCCCTCGAGGATCTGGGCCTTGTCGGCAGGCGTGGTGACGTCGTCGATGGAGACCGTCACACCGGAGCGGGTGGCCCAGTGGAAACCGGTGTCCTTGAGGGCGTCCAGCGATGCCGCGACCTCGACCTTGGTGTAGCGCTCGGCCAGGTCGTTGACGATCACGCCGAGCTGCTTCTTGCCCACCTCGTAGTTCACGAAGGCGTAGTCGGCCGGAAGCGCGTCATTGAAGATCGAGCGACCCAGGGTCGTGGCGACCGACTCGCCCTCGAGACGCAGCGTGACCTTGCTCTGCAGGCTGATCTCGTTGCGGTCGAAGGCCATGATCGCCTCGGCCTGCGAGGAGAAGGCACGACCCTCGCCGGGCTCACCCTCGCGGTCCGTGGTCAGGAAGAACAGGCCGATGATCATGTCCTGGGTGGGCATGGTCACCGGACGGCCGTCCGACGGCTTGAGGATGTTGTTGGTCGAGAGCATCAGGATCCGCGCCTCGGCCTGGGCCTCGGCCGACAGCGGCAGGTGCACCGCCATCTGGTCACCGTCGAAGTCGGCGTTGAACGCCGAGCAGACGAGCGGGTGGATCTGGATGGCCTTGCCCTCGATCAGCTGGGGCTCGAAGGCCTGGATGCCGAGGCGGTGCAGCGTGGGTGCGCGGTTGAGCAGCACCGGGTGCTCGGTGATGACCTCTTCGAGGACGTCCCACACGACCGGGCGCGAACGCTCGACCATGCGCTTGGCGGACTTGATGTTCTGCGCGTGCGACAGGTCGACGAGGCGCTTCATCACGAACGGCTTGAAGAGCTCGAGCGCCATCTGCTTGGGCAGACCGCACTGGTGCAGCTTCAGCTGCGGACCCGACACGATGACCGAACGGCCCGAGTAGTCCACGCGCTTGCCGAGGAGGTTCTGACGGAAGCGACCCTGCTTGCCCTTGAGCATGTCGGAGAGCGACTTGAGCGGGCGGTTGCCCGGACCGGTCACCGGACGACCACGGCGGCCGTTGTCGAACAACGAGTCGACGGCCTCCTGGAGCATCCGCTTCTCGTTGTTGACGATGATCTCCGGGGCACCGAGGTCGAGCAGGCGCTTGAGCCGGTTGTTCCGGTTGATCACCCGACGGTAGAGGTCGTTCAGGTCGGAGGTGGCGAACCGGCCACCGTCGAGCTGGACCATCGGACGCAGGTCCGGCGGGATGACCGGAACGGCGTCGAGCACCATGCCGATCGGCTGGTTGCCGGTCTTGCGGAACGCGTCGACCACCTTGAGCCGCTTCAGGGCGCGGACCTTGCGCTGACCCTTGCCGGTGGCAATGGTCTCGCGCAGGTTCTCGACCTCCTGGGCGATGTCGAAGTCCTGGAGACGCTTCTGGATCGCCGTGGCGCCCATGTGGCCCTCGAAGTACTTGCCGAACCAGGTCTTCATCTCGCGGTAGAGCAGCTCGTCGCCCATGAGGTCCTGGACCTTCAGGGTCTTGAACGTGTTCCAGACCTCGTCGAGGCGGTCGATCTCGCGCTGCGCACGGTCGCGCAGCTGCTTCATCTCACGCTCGGCGCCGTCGCGGACCTTGCGGCGTGCGTCGGCCTTGGCACCCTCGGCCTCGAGGGTGGCGAGGTCTTCCTCGAGCTTCTTGGAGCGGTCGTTGATCGAGGTGTCGCGACGACCCTCGAGCCGGGTGCGCTCCAGGCCGACCTTGCCCTCGAGCGAGGACAGGTCCTTGTGACGCGCGTCCTCGTCGACGGAGGTGATCATGTAGGCCGCGAAGTAGATGACCTTCTCGAGGTCCTTCGGAGCCAGGTCGAGCAGGTAGCCCAAGCGCGAGGGAACGCCCTTGAAGTACCAGATGTGCGTGACGGGAGCGGCGAGCTCGATGTGGCCCATGCGCTCGCGGCGCACCTTGGAACGGGTGACCTCGACGCCACACCGCTCGCAGATGATGCCCTTGAAGCGGACTCGCTTGTACTTGCCGCAGTAGCACTCCCAGTCCCGGGTCGGGCCGAAGATCTTCTCGCAGAAGAGTCCGTCGCGCTCGGGCTTGAGGGTGCGGTAGTTGATGGTTTCCGGCTTCTTGACCTCACCGTGGCTCCACCCGCGGATCTCGTCCGCGGTGGCCAGGCCGATCTGAAGCTGGTCGAAGAAGTTAACGTCGAGCACCTTGGCTGCAACCCTTCAATTGTTTCGAAACTCAGTGGTGGTGGGGGCGGAGGCGGCGCCCGGTACGACGATGCGTACCGGGCGCGACGCTCACACCTCTTCGACGGAGCTGGGCTCGCGGCGGGACAGGTCGATGCCGAGCTCCTCGGCGGCGCGGAAGACGTCTTCCTCCGCGTCACGCAGCTCGATCGAGGAGCCGTCCTGGGAGAGGACCTCCACGTTCAAGCAGAGCGACTGCATCTCCTTGACGAGAACCTTGAACGACTCGGGGATGCCGGAGTCGGGGATGTTCTCGCCCTTCACGATCGCCTCGTAGACCTTGACGCGACCGGGCACGTCGTCGGACTTGATGGTCAGCAGCTCCTGCAGGGCGTAGGCGGCGCCGTACGCCTCCATGGCCCAGACCTCCATCTCACCGAAGCGCTGGCCACCGAACTGGGCCTTACCACCCAGCGGCTGCTGCGTGATCATGGAGTACGGCCCCGTGCTGCGCGCGTGGATCTTGTCGTCCACGAGGTGGTGCAGCTTGAGGATGTACATGTAGCCCACCGAGACCGGGTCCGGGAACGGCTCGCCGGAGCGGCCGTCGAACAGGTCGGCCTTGCCCTTCTCACCGATCATCCGCACACCGTCACGGGTCGGCAGGGTCGAGCCCAGCAGACCGGTGATCTCGTCCTCGCGCGCACCGTCGAAGACCGGGGTGGCCACCTTGGTGTTCGGGCCGGACTTCTCGGCGTGGATCTTGATCAGACGCTGCTTCCAGTCCGCGCTCTCGGGGTCCTCGTGCAGGTTGAGGTCCCACCCCTGCTTGGCGAGCCAGCCGAGGTGGAGCTCGAGGATCTGACCGATGTTCATCCGTCGCGGGACACCGAGCGGGTTCAGGATCACGTCGACCGGGGTGCCGTCCTCCATGAACGGCATGTCCTCGATCGGCAGGATCTTGGCGATGACGCCCTTGTTGCCGTGACGACCGGCGAGCTTGTCACCGACCGAGATCTTGCGCTTCTGGGCAACGTAGACACGGACCAGCTGGTTGACGCCCGGGGGCAGCTCGTCGCCGTCCTCGCGGTCGAAGACGCGCACGCCGATGACGGTTCCGGACTCACCGTGCGGGACCTTCATCGAGGTGTCGCGCACCTCGCGCGCCTTCTCACCGAAGATGGCGCGCAGCAGGCGCTCCTCCGGCGTCAGCTCGGTCTCGCCCTTGGGCGTGACCTTGCCGACCAGGATGTCACCGTTGGTGACCTCGGCGCCGATGCGGATGATGCCGCGCTCGTCGAGGTCGGCCAGCATCTCGTCGGAGACGTTCGGGATGTCCCGGGTGATCTCCTCCGGACCCAGCTTGGTGTCGCGGGCGTCGACCTCGTGCTCCTCGATGTGGATCGAGGTGAGGACGTCTTCCTGGACCAGGCGCTGGCTCAGGATGATGGCGTCCTCGTAGTTGTGGCCCTGCCACGGCATGAATGCCACGAGGAGGTTGGTGCCCAGCGCCATCTCGGCGTCGTCGGTGCACGGACCGTCGGCGATCGGCGAACCGGCGCGGCCGGTCAGCGGGTCCCGACCCTCGACCCGGTCACCCTCGGCAACCAGCGGGCGCTGGTTGATGCAGGTGCCCTGGTTGGAGCGGCGGAACTTGGCCAGGCGGTACGACGAGTAGGTGCCGTCGTCGTTCATGACCTCGATCAGGTCGGCCGAGACCTCCTTGACCACACCACCCTTGTCGGCGGTGACCACGTCGCCGGCGTCGACGGCGGCACGGAGTTCCATGCCGGTGCCGACGATGGGCGAGTCGCTCTTGATCAGCGGCACGGCCTGACGCTGCATGTTGGCGCCCATGAGCGCACGGTTGGCGTCGTCGTGCTCGAGGAACGGGATCAGGGCGGTCGCGACCGACACCATCTGGCGCGGCGAGACGTCCATGTAGTCGACCTCGCCGGCCAGGATCTCGGAGACCTCACCGTGACGCTGGCGGACCAGCACCCGCTCCTCGATGAACTTGTCGTTCGAGTCGAGCGGGGCGTTGGCCTGCGCGATGACGAACTTGTCCTCGTCGTCGGCAGTCAGGTAGTCGACCTTCTCGGTGACGACACCGTTCTCCACCTTGCGGTAGGGCGTCTCCACGAACCCGAACGGGTTGATCCGCCCGTAGGAGGCCAGCGACCCGATCAGACCGATGTTCGGGCCTTCCGGGGTCTCGATCGGGCACATGCGGCCGTAGTGCGAGGTGTGGACGTCACGGACCTCCATGCCGGCACGGTCGCGGGAGAGACCACCCGGGCCGAGCGCGGACAGGCGGCGCTTGTGGGTCAGACCGGCGATCGGGTTGGTCTGGTCCATGAACTGCGAGAGCTGGGAGGTTCCGAAGAACTCCTTCAACGCAGCGACCACGGGGCGGATGTTGATCAGGGACTGCGGCGTGATGGCCTCGACGTCCTGGGTCGTCATCCGCTCGCGGACCACGCGCTCCATGCGGGCCAGGCCCGTGCGGAGCTGGTTCTGGATCAGCTCGCCGACCGTGCGCATGCGACGGTTGCCGAAGTGGTCGATGTCGTCCGCACGGACTTCCATCGCCTTGCCGTCGGCGTCGAGGAGGACCTCGCCCTGACGGTTGGTCAGCTTGTCGTCGCCGTTGTGCAGGCGGACGATGTAGCGGATCGTCGCGACGACGTCGGAGATGGTCAGCGTCTGCTGGTCGAACGCCTCGTTCTGGGCCAGCTTCTTGTTGATCTTGTAGCGACCGACCTTGGCCAGGTCGTAGCGCTTGGGGTTGAAGTAGTAGTTCTTCAACAGCGTCAGCGCGGCCTCACGCGTGGGCGGTTCGCCCGGGCGCAGCTTGCGGTAGATGTCGAGCAGCGCGTCGTCGGGGCCCTGCGTGTTGTCCTTCTCCTCGGTCAACACGATGGACTCGTAGGAGCGCAGCTCGGTCATCACGGCGTC
This sequence comes from Nocardioides jensenii JCM 1364 = NBRC 14755, assembly GCF_001552535.1. Lineage (GTDB taxonomy): Bacteria > Actinomycetota > Actinomycetes > Propionibacteriales > Nocardioidaceae > Nocardioides > Nocardioides jensenii. The sequence goes on from NZ_BCRJ01000052.1 coordinate 25,387, forward strand.
GTAGTCGAACTCCTCGCCGATGTCCTCGGCGACCGCGACCAGGGCCTTGAGCAGCACGGTGACGTTCTGCTTGCGCTTGCGGTCGAGGCGTACGCCGACCAGGTCGCGCTTGTCGACCTCGAACTCGAGCCAGGCGCCGCGCGAGGGGATCACCTTGGAGGTGAAGATGTCCTTGTCGGACGTCTTGTCCGCGGCACGCTCGAAGTAGACGCCGGGCGAGCGGACCAGTTGCGAGACGACCACGCGCTCGGTGCCGTTGATGACGAAGGTGCCCTTGTCGGTCATCAGCGGGAACTCGCCCATGAAGACCGTCTGGCCCTTGATCTCACCGGTGTCGTTGTTGGTGAACTCCGCCGAGACGTAGAGCGGAGCGGAGTAGGTGAAGTCCTTCTCCTTGCACTCGTCGACGGTGTACTTCGGGTCGACGAACTCGGGGTTCTCGAACGAAAGCGACATCGTCTCGGAGAAGTCCTCGATCGGCGAGATCTCTTCGAAGATCTCGGTCAGACCGGACTTGGTGGAGACGTCCTCTCCGGCATCGATGCGGGCCTGGACGACCTGCTGCCACTTCTCGTTGCCGACCAGCCAGTCGAAGCTGTCGGTCTGGAGAGAGAGGAGTTGCGGGACCTCGAGAGGTTCGCTGATCTTTGCGAAGGAGATGCGACGGTGGTTGTTGCTTGCTGCGTTGCTGCGCGCGGCCAAGAGTGTGTCCTTCTACAGGTTCGCTCTGGTGGAGTGACGCCGACCCACCACAAACCAAGCCACCGGACAGGCAGGAAGCATTTGAGGGCAGGCGCAAAGAAGAAGCCTAGCGCAAAATGGCGCGCGCCACAATGCGGGGGTGCGGGGAGTTCCGTGCCGCAGGCACCTGCTGGCCAAGATCATGAACCGGCAACGGCCCCAGGTCAAGCACCGAGGCGTTCCTGCGGTCGGCGCGGCGGCCTCGATTCCGTTCTCCGAAGCCCCCTCACTCCCCCAGGGCGCGCCTAGTCAGACGGTGTGGCGGACCCGTCGTCGCCGGGCTCTTCCTCCGCGGCGGTGGGCTCCCACAGCTCCATGTCGCCGATCAGCCACTCGCCGTTCTTGTGCACCATCTGCACGCTGAGCGGCAGCGGGGGGATCTCGGTGGACACGTTGCGGTTGGCGGTACGGGTGTGCAGCACCACCAGGACCTCGACTCGCTCACCGTCATCCGAGGCCCGCACGACACCGGATCCCAAGGACTCGGAGGTGGCCGTCGCCTTGGTCTTCTGGAGGTTCGGCAGGATCGCGTCGTTCCAGATGTGGTCGTACTCCTCGTGCGCATCGCCGGTGAGCAACCTCATCGCGACATCGTGGTCACGCTCGGGATAGCGGTAGTCGTAGGTGAGCACCTTGGGCACGGCCTTCTCGGCGGCGGAGCGAGCAGCCGAGATGTTGCCCTCGACATCGACGTCGTCGTTGCTGACGTGGAGGTAGGTCGCCACCCCTGCGACCACCAGCGTGAGGGCGGTGAGCGCGATCAGCACCCAGTCGGGCACGACGACCGTGGAGCGGGCAGCTGACGGCCCTGCCTGGGGTTCCTCGGCCTCGCCGCCGTCGTCCGGATGGTTCGTCCCCGCCTCGGGTTCCTCGGCCTCGTCGCCGTCGTCCGGCTGGTCCGTCTCGTCGGGCTCCTCGGGAGGCAGCGTCCGGTCGTACGCCGCCCGCTGGTCCTCGTCGAGCAGCACCCCGGCCGCCTCGTTGTAGACCTTGAACCGTCGATCGGTGGGCTCGAGCTCGCCGATCGACTGCTTCCAGGCCTCACGGATCTCCTCCGAGGTCGCCTCGCGCTCGACCCCGAGGACGTCGTACCAGCTGGCGCTCACTGGCCCGCCCCCTGGCCACTGGACTGCCCGGCCTCATACGCCTTGAACTTGTCGACCAGCCAGGTGCCGTCGACCTTCTTCAAGGTGATCGACCACGCGTAGGGCTGCGGAGCAGGCTGCTTCTTCGTGCCCAGCCGGATGGTCAGCTCACCGCCCACGATCACCGTGGCGGTGTCCTCGTCGAGGGACTCGACCGCGGTGTGGTCCACCGTGGCCTTGCTGGACGACTGACCCTGGGCCACCGCCTGCTCGACCGCGCCGGTCGCCTGCTCGAAGTCGGCCTCGAACTGCGTGGTGATCAGCGGGGTGACCCGGTCCCGGTAGGCGGTCAGGTGCTTCTGCGCGTCGAGGTCGCCGGCGCCGAAGTTGAAGGCGGCCAGCATGTACTCGCGTGTCTTGAGCATCACCTTGTCGCGGTCGGCCTGCACGTCGGGGCCGTCGTCGGTGCGGTCGCGCACCCCCATGACCAGCCAGACCAGTGAGGCCACCAGCGCGACCACGAGCAGGCAGGCAACCACCAACCGCAGACGGGACGACCTCGGCTTCACTCCGCGTTCTGGAGCGCGCTGAGCATCAACCACGTCCACGACCCCTTTCCTTGGCTCCCCGAGCTTCGACTGGTCAGGCTACCGTCGCGGTTCAACGTGGCCGGCTCGCCGAGCCAGGTCACCTTGCCGGAGGTCTCGTCGTACGTCGCCACGACCGGGTTGTCGTAGTCCGTGGCGGCGCGGTGCAGGTTCTGGGCACCGCGGGCGTTGGACTTGTCGGCGGAGTCGGTGCACCGCAGACCGGTCTTCAGCGGGCGGTTCTCCCGATCGAACGGGCTGCGCTTGTCGGCGCCCTGGTAGCCGTTGTGACACAGCTGGTGCGGGGTCAGCACGAGCCCGAAGTGGGCGTCGTACTTGCCCGTCTCGGGGTCCTTGGAGACCACGGTGAAGCCGGCCTCCACCACGTGGGGGTAGACCACGAGGAGGTGCTCGACGCCGTCGAGGTTGGCCACCACCACCTCGCTGGTGGTGCGCACGTTGTTCAGCAGCGAGGCGATGTCGACCTGGTTCTCCTCGATGAAGCTGCGCAGCTCGTTGGCAGTCGCCGAACCGGTGTCAATGACAGTGCGCAGGTCCTTGTCGGAGCCGGCCAGCGTCGTGCTGAACAGGCGCAGGTTCTTGGAGAAGTTGCGGATCGAGGAGGCGGTCGCCAGCTGGCCGGAGAGCACCGTGTTGGCGTCCTTGATCAAGGCAGTGGTCAACTCGAAGTTCTCGTTCGCGGTCTCGATGAACGAGTTCGAGGTGTCGATGATCTGGCCGAGATCCTCACCGGTGCCGTCGAACGCCGTGCCTAGCTCGGAGACCACGGTGCGCAGGTCGTCCCGGTCGACGCTGTTCACGGTCGCCGACAGGTCACCGAGGAGCTTCGCCGTCGGGATCGGCAGACGCGTGTCGTCGACGTCGATCTCGGAGTCGTCCTTGAGGTAGGGCCCGTCGTCGACCTTCGGCTGCAGCTCGACGTACTGCTCGCCGACGGCCGAGCGGTTGCCGACCACCGCCAGGGTGTCGGAGGGGATGGTGTCCCACTTGTTGTCGATGTCGAGGTGGACGTCGACCCCGTCGTCGGTGAGCACCATCTCCTCGACGCGGCCGATGGTGACGCCGCGGTAGGTCACCTCCGCCCCGGCGAAGATGCCGCCGGACTCCTGGAGGTGGGCGACCACGGTGTAGCTGCGATCGAGCACGATCCGGTCGAGTCGCGCGTAGCGGGCGCCCACGAACGTGACGCCGAGCAGGGTGATCACCACGAAGATGATCAGCTGCACCTTGGTCCGTCTGGTGATCACTGGGCCACCCCCGGGAGCAGGATGCGGGCCAGGGTCGGGTCATACAGGTCCATCATCTGGCCGAGAGTCACGGAGCCCTTCAGGGACTGGCCACCGGGCGCCGCGCGACCGAGACCCAGGTTGCCCAGACCGAGGTCGGGCAGTCCGGGGACCGCCCCGCCGTCGCCCGTCGAGTCTCCCCCGCTCAGGGTCAGCCCGTTGAGGACCTTGCAGACGGGGAGCTTCTGGTTCGCCGGCTTCTGGCACAGCTGCCTCAGCTGGAGCAGCTGCTGCGGCTTCTTCAGCACCTTGCTGCACTCCGGGCCGAGCAGGTCGCCACTGGTCAGGCAGCTCAGCACGTCGTTGACGATCTCCGTGGGGTCGATCTCGGAGGGCACCAAGGTGGGGAGCGGCAGCTGCATCGACCCGTCGAGGCGGATGTCGAGCTTGATCGCCAGGTTCACGTAGTCGCCCATGTGCAGGTTGCGCGCGACCTGTGGGTCACGGCCCACCGACTCGTCCACGAAGGGATAGGTCAGGAAGACGCTGAACGCGTTGGCGAAGTCGTCACCGGTCTTGGCGAGCTCGGTGAGCACGGGGTCGAGCTGGGTGAGGGCATCGATGGTGGACGCCTTCGACGCCTTGATCACCCGGGTGCCCACGTTGCCCAGGCGGGCCAACGCCTTGAGCATCTTGACGAGGTCCTGGCGCTGGCTGTCGATCGAGGCCAGTGCCGCGGGCAGCTCGTCGAGCGCGGTGGTGATCGAGGACTTCTGCTTGTTGGCCGCGATCGAGAGTCGGTTGAGCGACTCGATGGCCGCGACCACGTCGGCCTTGTTGTCGTCGAGCTGGGTGACGAAGGTGCGCAGTGACGTCAGCACCGAACGGGCGCTGCCCTCGCGGCCCTCCAGTGCCTTGTTCAGCTCACTGGAGATCGTCTTCAGCTGGGCCACGCCGCCGCCGTTGAGGACCAGGCTCAGCGCGCCCAGGACCTCCTCGACCTCGGGGTTGCGGTTGGTGCTGGACTCGGCGATCTCGTCGCCGTCACCGAGCTTCCCGGCCGCCGGGTCGTCGGGCGCCTTGAGCGAGACGAACTTCTCGCCGAGCAGGCTGGTCTGCCGGATCTCCGCCTCGGCGTTGGCGGGCAGGCCGACGTCCTTGCGGAGCAGCATGGTGACCTCGGCCGCGTTGTCGACCAGCGAGATGTCGGTGACCTTGCCGACGGTCACGTCGGCCACCTTCACCGTCGACTGGGGCACCAGGTCGAGTGCGTCGGGGAACCTCACGGTGACCTCGATGGGGTCGTCCCCCACGTCGGCGCCGCCGGGGAGCGGCAGCTTCTGCACCGAGAAACCGCAGCCCGTGACGGCACTCAGGACCAGGGCACACAGCAGCGCGATCAGGGACCGCCTCATCGGGCCACCCCCAACAGCGCGTTGAACGTCGGGTCGTCCACCGCTGCTGCACCGTAGGTCCCGGTGCGCGGCAACAGCCCCTGGATCAGGTCGCAGAGGGCGTCGCTCTTCTGCGTCTGCCCCACGACGGAGCACAGGAACAGGCCCGGATTGTTGGTGAGCTCGTGCGCGGCGTTCTCGAGGTTGGCCGACGTGTCGAGGGTGCCGGCACCCGGGTTGTAGGTCAGCGCCAGGTTGCTGAGCGCGACCGGGGCCGCCTTGAGGATCTCGTCGAGCTCACCGCGGCGCTTGACCAGGGTCTTCGACACCTTGTTGAGCCCCTTCACGTTGCGGCTGAGCAGGGTCTTGTTGTCCTTGACGAAGGTCTGCACCCTCCCCAGGGCGGTGGCCAGGTTCGACAGCGACGTGGACAGCTCGTCGCGCTCACCGGCCAACAGGTCGGACACGGAGGACATCGACGCGTTGAACCGGCGTACGACCTTGTCGTTGCGGGCCAGCGTGTTGACGAACTTCTCCAACTGCTCGGCACTGCCGAACAGTTCGTCCTTGTTGTTCTCCAACGTGCCGGTCAACTTGCCGAGGTCCTTGATGGTCCGGTTGACCTGTGCTCCCTGACCGTCGAAGTTGTCGGCAGTGGTGCTCAGCAGCTCGGTCAGCGCACCGTCGCTGTTGGCGCCCTCCGGCCCCAGGGCCACGGTGAGGTCGTCGAGGCTCTGGTAGATGTCGTCGAGCTCGAGAGGCGTCGACGTGCTCTTCATGTCCAGCTTCGCGCCGTCGTCGAGCTTCGGCCCCTCGGTGTAGACAGGGGTGAGCTGGACGAACCGGTCGCCGACCACGCTCGGGGAGACGATGACCGCCTTGGCGTCCGCGGGGATGTCGATGTCGGACTCGTAGGACATCTTCACCGTCACGGTGGTGCCGTTCGGGGTCACCGAGTCGACCTGCCCGACGGGGATGCCGAGCACCCGGACGTCGGAGCCCTCGTAGATCGAGACGGTGCGGGGGAACTCCGCGGTCAGGGTCTTGCGGTCCTCGTCGCGGAACATGACGAACGCAGCGGCGGCCACCAGCACGAAGATGATGCCGGGCACGATGAAGCGCTTCATCTCAGCCACCTCCCGGGAGCGGCGGCATGTTGGTGATCGTGGTGTCGAACCACGGTCCGTTGCCGAGCGTGCTGGCGAAGTAGCGGTAGAACGGCGCCATCGTGCGGAGGCTCTCGTCGAGGTTGTCCTGGTTCTTCAGCAGCACCTTGACCACCGTGTCGAGGTTGGTCAGGGCCGGCTTCAGGTCGGCCTTGGTCTGGTCGACCAACGCGGTGAGCTCCTGCGACATGGTGGCGGTGGAGACCAGCAGGTTGTGGATGGCGTCGCGGCGCGAGACGAGGGCCGAGAACAGCACCCGGGCGTCCTTCATCAACGCGATGATGTCCTGGTCACGCGAGCCGAGCGTGCCGGAGACCTTGCGCAGGTTCTTCAGCAGTGTGTTGATCTGCTTGTCGCGCGCGGCCAGGTTGTTGGACAGCGCCGAGACACCCGTCAGCGCGGCCCGGAACTCCTCGGGGGTGTTGCGGGTGAGGTCGGCCAGGGTGTTCAGCGACGTCTTCAGCTGGTCGACGTCGATGGCATCGGAGCGCTCGGCGAGTCCCTCGAACGCCTGCACCACGTCGTACGGCGAGCTCGTGCGGCTGACCGGGATCGTGTCACCCTCGTCCATCTGCCCGGAGCCGGCCGGCTCGAGCTCGAGGTACATCGCACCCAGCAGGGTCTTGACCTTGATCGAGGCACGGGACTCGGGTCCGAAGTCGACATCGCCCTGGACCTTGAAGCTGACCTTGACGTGGTCACCGTCGAGCTCGAGCTTGTCGATCTTGCCGACGCGTACGCCGGCCACCCGGACCTCGTCGTTGGCCTTGAGACCCCCTGCCTCCTTGAAGGAGGCGTAGTAGGTGTCGCCTCCGCCGATGATCGGGAGCTGGTCGGCCCGGAAGGCCAGCAGGATGAGCGCGGCGATCGCCGCCATGCTGACGGCCCCGATGATGACCGGGTTCTTCTCGCGGAACGGGGTGCTCATGGCAGCTGGCACCTCGAGTTCTTGGTGTCGTAGTCGACCGGGATCTCCTTCAGCGTGCCGATCTTGACGGTGCCGGTGAAACGGCACAGGTAGAAGTTGAACCACGAGCCGTAGGTCGCGGTGCGGCCGATCTTGGTCAGCTTGATCGGCAGCACCTGCAGGGCACGGTCGAGCTCGGCCCGGTTCTTGGCGAGGTTGCCGGCCACGGTGCGCAGCTGCTTCACGTCACGCACGAGGGGCCCACGGACGCCCTTGACCAGGTCGGAGGTCTGCACCGCCAGGGATGAGATCGAGTCCAGCGACCCGAGGATGGCGTCCTTGTCGTCGGCCAGGCCGCCCACGAGATTGCGCAGGTTGACGATCAGGCTGGACAGCTGCTCGTCGCGGTCACCGACGGTGACCAGCACCTCGTTCAGGTTGTCGACGAGGTCACCGATCACCTGGTCGCGGTCGGCCAAGGTCTGGGTGATCGACGCCGTGTGTCCGAGCAGCCCCTCGAGGGTGCCGCCCTCTCCCTGGAAGACCTGGATGATCTCGTAGGAGAGCTGGTTGAGGTCCTGGGGCGACAACGCCTGGAAGAGCGGCTTGAAACCGTTGAACAGCACGGTGAGGTCCAGGGCCGGCTTGGTGCGGGAGACCGGGATCGTGTCGCCCTTGTCCATGTCGGACCCGCCCTCACCCTGTTGGGCCAGGGCGATGTAGCGCTGGCCGACGAGGTTGCGATAGCGGATCGTGGCATGGGTGGTGGTCGTGACGTCGGCCTCGTCGGCGACGCTGAACGTCAGCACGGCCCGGGTGCGGTCCTTGATCTCGATGTCCTTGACGGTGCCGACCTTGACCCCGGCGATGCGGACGTCGTCACCCTTGACCACGCCGGCCACGTTGGTGAACTCCGCCTTGAACTCACGGCTGGGGGCGAAGGTGAGGTTGCCGATCAGGACGGCGAGCATGCCGGTGGCGATCGCGGTGATGACCATGAAGACCACGAGCTTCCAGGTGGCCGATGCGGTGCGCTTGTCGAGGATGCTCATCGCAGGGTCACCTCCGTGCCCCGCACCATGGGGCCGAGCAGCAGCACACCGAGGGCGGAGGGCTGGGTGTCGTTCATGCCGGCCAGCAGTCCGCGGATCATGGCCGCCTCGGCGGAGCCACCCGGGGCGGCGGTGAGGCCGGTCGATCCCGGGGCCACCCGGCGGGTGCCCTTGCCGGTGTCCTGTTCGACGCCGTCGTCGAAGTTCGGCACCGTCCTCAGCGGGTTCTGCTGGGTGAACGGCGGGTTGGGCAGCGTGCCGCAGTAGGCACCGCCCTTGGCCCGGGTCACGGGGGTGTCCTGGGGGCCGTACTCACGCGGGTTGTTCGGCAGCACTTCGAGGTTGATGTGGAGGGTGAAGCCGCGGAACGCCTCGGCCTGGGTCTTGCCGGCGCCGATGATGCCCTTGGTCAGGCAGGGGAACTCGGGGGCGTACTTCGCGATCATCCGCAGCGAGGTGGCGCTCAGCTCACCGACGCGGATCAGGTTCTCCTCGTTGGCGTCGAGGAACTGGCCGGTCACGTCGGAGAACCGGGAGACGTCGGAGAAGAGCTTGTTGAGCTTGTCCTCGCGGGAGAGCAGCGTGTTGCCGGTCTTGACCGTGTTGCGCAACGTGGTGGCAAGGTCGGGCAGCACCTCGGCGTAGACGTCGGCGGTCCGCGCGGTGAGGCGGAGGTCCTCGATCAGTGCCGGCAGCTGCGGGTTGATCCGCTTGAGGTAGCCGTCGAGGATCTCGAGGTTCTCACCGATCCGCTCGCCGCGACCCTCGAGTGCGGTGGCCAGCGCGTTGAGCGTCTTGTTCAGGTCGGCCGGCTCCACCGCGCGCAGCAGCGGGTAGATGTCGTTGAGGGTCTCTTCCACCTGGGCGGCGACCTTGGTCTGGGTGATCGTCGCGCCGGCCCGGATGTGGCTGTCCTCCGGCTGGGCGGGCACCTGCAGGGCGACGTACTTCTCACCGAAGAGGGTCTTGGGCTCGATGCGCGCGGTCACGTTGGCCGGGATGGTGTCGACCTGGTCGGGATAGAGGCCCAGGGTGAGTACGGCGCCGTCGGAGGTCGCCTTCATGTCGAGGACCTCACCGACCTGGACGCCGCGGATCTTGACGTCGGCGCGGGCCGGCAGCTGGAGCCCGACGCTGCTGGACTCCAGGTCGACCTTGTCGTAGTCGGTGAACTTCTTGCTGAAGATCGCCATGGTCAGCCACAGGCCCGACGCGATCAGCGCCAGGAAGAGCAGCCCGACGATCTTGGTGTGTCCGAGGACTCTGTTCATCCCGCCAGCCTCACCGTCGTGGTGGTGCCCCAGATCGCCATCGACAGGAACAGGTCGATCACGTTGATCGCCACGATCGAGGTGCGCACTGCACGCCCCACGGAGACGCCGACGCCGGCGGGGCCGCCGCTGGCGTTGTAGCCGTGATAGCAGTGGATCAGGATGACGACGACCGCGAAGACCATCACCTTGCCGAAGGACCACAGCACGTCGCCGGGTGGCAGGAACTGGTTGAAGTAGTGGTCGTAGGTGCCCTTGCTCTGGCCGAAGAACGTGGTCAGGGTGAGCCGGGTCGCGAAGTACGACGACATCAGGCCGACGACGTAGAGCGGGATGACCGCGATCAGGCCGCCGATGATGCGCGTGGTGACCAGGAACGGCAGTGACGGGATCGCCATCACCTCGAGGGCGTCGATCTCCTCGGAGATGCGCATGGCACCCAGCTGCGCGGTGAAGCCACAGCCCACCGTCGCGGCCAGCGCGATGCCGGCCACCAGCGGGGCGATCTCGCGGGTGTTGAAGTAGGCCGAGAGGAATCCGGAGAAGGCTGCGGTGCCGATCTGGTTCAGCGCGGCATAGCCCTGCAGACCGACCTCGGTGCCGGTGAAGAAGCACATCGCCAGGATGACGCCGACGGTGCCACCGATGACCGCCAGAGCTCCGGAGCCGAGCGTGACCTCGGCCAGGATGCGCAGGATCTCTTTCTTGTAGCGCCGGATCGTGCGCGGGGTCCACAGCAACGCGCGCAGGTAGAACGCGAGCTGCTGACCCATCTCGTCGAGCATCTGCATGGGTCGCCGGTAGACGGCTTTGAGATCGGCCACGGCGTCAACCCGTCTTCGGCGGGACGAGCTGCATGTAGATCGCGCTCATCACGAAGTTGACGACGAAGAGGAGCATGAACGTGATGACCACGGACTCGTTGACCGCGTCACCGACGCCCTTCGGGCCACCACCGGCGTTCATGCCCTTGTAGCAGGCCACGATCGCCGCGATCAGTCCGAAGACCAGGGCCTTGGCCATGCCCTGCCACAGGTCGGGAAGTTGTGCGAGCGCGGTGAAGCTCGCCAAATAGGCCCCTGGTGTGCCGTCCTGGAGGACGACGTTGAAGACGTAGCCGCCGATCACGCCCACAACGGAGACCAATCCGTTCAGGAAGACCGCGACCAGCATGCAGGCCAGCACGCGGGGCACGACGAGGCGTTGGATCGGGTCGATGCCGAGCACCATCATGGCGTCGAGCTCTTCACGGATCTTGCGGGCGCCCAGGTCGGCGGCGATCGCCGAGCCGCCCGCTCCCGCGATCAGCAGGGACGTGGCGATCGGCCCGGCCTCGCGTACGACGGCCAGCACGGCCGCGGACCCGGTGAAGGACTGGGCACCGAACTGCTTGATCAGGCCACCGACCTGGAGTGCGATCACCGCACCGAACGGGATCGCCACCAGCGCGGTCGGGACGATCGTCACTGACGCGATGAACCACGCCTGCTGCAGGAACTCCCGCAGCTGGAAGGGTCGCCGGAACAACCCGCGCCCGACGTCGAGACCGAAGGCGAACAGCTTGCCGGCGGTGCCGATCGGGGCGAGTGCCCGTGAAGTCGTCAGTGAGGCCATGGGTCGGGTCAGGATCCCGGCGTCAAGCCGGCGTTGCTGGACTCGAAGGACCCGGGAGGCGGGGTGATGCCGTTGGTGCGGCACCACTCACCGGCGGGCCGCTGGCTGCGACGGGGAATGCCGTTGGACGGCTCGAGCTGCAGCGGGATCGGCGGAAGCGGCGGCATCTCGATGTCCTTCTCGGCGGCCAGCTCGTCGGCGTCCTTCTCCTCAGACATGCCGATCGGGCCGACGGTCTGGGCGTTGAGGAACTGGCGAACGACCGGCTCCTCGGAGCTCAGCAGCATCTCGCGGGGACCGAACATGGCCAGGTGCTTGTGGTAGAGCAACCCGATGTTGTCGGGAACCGTGCGCGTGCTGTTGATGTCGTGGGTCACGATCAGGAACGTCGCGTCGATCTGCGCATTGAGGTCGATGAAGAGCTGGTTGATGAATGAGGTACGGACCGGGTCGAGACCGGAGTCGGGCTCGTCGATCAGCAGGATCTCGGGGTCGAGCACCAGCGCGCGGGCCAGGCCGGCACGCTTGCGCATGCCGCCGGAGATCTCACCGGGGAGCTTGTCCTCGGCACCGATGAGACCGACCAGGTCCATCTTCTCCATGACGATGTTGCGAATCTCGGACTCGCCCTTCTTGGTGTGCTCGCGCAGCGGGAAGGCAACGTTGTCGAAGAGGTTCATCGAACCGAACATGGCGCCGTCCTGGAACAGCACGCCGAAGAGCTTGCGGATCTCGTAGAGGTCCTTCTCGGAGCAGCTGGCGATGTCGGTGCCCTCGATGATCACCGAGCCCTTGTCGGGCTTGAGCAGACCGATCAGTGTCTTCAGGAACACGGACTTGCCGGTTCCCGAAGGGCCCAGCATCACCGACACCTCGCCGGCCGGGATCGTCAACGTGACGTCGCCCCAGATCAGCTGCTTGCCGAACGACTTGCTGAGCTCTTCAACTCTGATGTCTACGCCCATGGCGTCTCGTCTCCCTCAATGCTTCGCTGGACTGGCGCCTCGGCCGATCGAACTGGCCGGGGACTCCCCCGCCCCACGTTGACTTCGCAGTAACAACGCAAGCGCTCCGGTTAAGTTACGGCGTTTCGTGGGTCGCGTCACTACCCTGACCAACCTTTGTCGCAGGTGCCCACGCACCGCGCGGCCCTTGGGCGAAATGACAAGACGGGCGGTCCCCCGTGATGGGGAACCGCCCGTCTGTCGCACGCTGGCGCGTGCGGACGATCACAGCACGCTTGCGCGTGCGTGGATCACTTGACCGTGACGGTGGCGCCGGCGCCCTCGAGGGCTTCCTTCGCCTTGTCCGCGGCGGCCTTGTCGACCTTCTCGAGGATCGCCTTGGGAGCCGACTCGACGAGGTCCTTGGCCTCCTTCAGACCGAGGGAGGTCAGCGCGCGGACCTCCTTGATGACGTTGATCTTCTTGTCACCAGCGGCCTCGAGGACGACGTCGAACTCGTCCTGAGCAGCGGCCTCGTCGCCACCAGCGGCGCCACCGGCGGCCGGGGCAGCGGCAACGGCGACGGGGGCAGCGGCGGTGACGCCGAAGGTCTCTTCGAACTGCTTCACGAACTCGGAGAGCTCGATGAGGGTCATTTCCTTGAACGCGTCGAGCAGCTCGTCGGTGCTGAGCTTCGCCATGGTGGCGCTTCCTTTCGGTTCTGGCTCATCCCCGATCAATGGGGAGAAGCCGGGTTTCAGGTGGTGTACGTCGGCCCTGGATCAGGCGTCAGTGGACTCGGCGGCCTCTTCGGCAACCGGGGCTTCCTCGGCGGCGTCGGAAGCCGGGGCTTCCTCGACTGCCGGGGATTCCTCAGCAGTGCTTTCGGCCGGGGCGGGAGCGCCGGCACCACCTGCGAGGATCGAGGGGTCCTGCTGTGCCTTGGCCTCGAGGGCGCCGGCGAGCCGCGCAGCCTGCGAGATCGGGGCGTTGAGCAGGTAGACGGCCTGGGAGAGCGAAGCGAGCATTGCGCCCGCCAGCTTGCCCATGAGGACCTCGCGCGACTCGAGATCGGCCAGCTTGGCGATCTCCTTCGCGTCGAGGAAGCCGCCGTCGAGCACGCCACCCTTGATGATCAGGGCGGGGTTTGCCTTGGCAAAGTCACGCAGACCCTTGGCCGCCTCGACGACGTCACCGCTGATGAAGGCGATGGCGGTCGGGCCGGCGAGGAGGTCGTCGAAGCCTTCGATGCCCGCCTCATTGGCGGCGATCTTGGCCAGCGTGTTCTTGACCACGGCGTAGTTGGCGTTCTCGCCGAGTGCGCGCCGCAATTCCTGCAGCTGAGCAACGGTGAGACCGCGGTAATCGGTCAGCACAGCACCAGCGGAGTTGTTGAACGAGTCAACGACCTCCGCAACGGCTGCTGCCTTGTCTGGCCGCGCCATGGGTCTCCTTCCGAACTACGTCGAAGAGACCACCACACCCCCGTGAAATGTCGAACGCCCCGACACAGGGCCAGGGCGGGGAGATCCGGGGATCTTGCTCTGAACCTGCGCTGGCCGTCCGCTTCGCGGAACCTTCGGTCTGTGACCCAGTCTCCTGGGTTGTGGACCACCGGCGGTCTCTGGTTACGAACGGGGAGTCTACGCACCGACGTACGGCCCGGCCAAATCGCGCGGCGGTCGAGCGCGGGGTGTCAGAGGCCGGCGCCCTGGGGAGCCTTGGTGGTGACCTGGTCGGCGGGCGGCGCTGCGATCTCGAGGTCCTGCCCGTAGTCGGAGTAGACCAGCGTGCTGGTCTGCTTGTGACCCTCGACGGTGAACGTCGAGATCGCCTGCACCGGCCGGTTCTCGTTGTCGACCCACAGGTCCAGCTGCACCGGCTGGGTGCCGTTCTGCTCGCCGTTCTCGTCGGCAGTCTCGGCGTCCACTCCGATCTTGTAGTGGACAGCGTTGCCGGACTCGACCTTCTCGACGCCGATCACCTCGAAGGACCTCGGATCCTTGATGCCCGAGAGGAACTGCTCCGGGTCGGCGAAGACCAGGAGGTCCTCGATCGCGGGAGACGTGGGCACCTTCCACCAGGGCGTGGGCGCCGCGGTGAGTCCGTGGACGTAGAACCGTCCACCGACGTAGACCCCGATCACGGGGCCCTTGGTGGACTGGATCTGGATACGGATCGCCGGGTCGCCGTTGGCGTCGACGACGTCCTGGGTCGAGGCCGGCGAGGCCTTGCCGTCGATCTCGGAGACGGAGACGACGCGCCAACTGCCGGCCGCCTTCTGGGCCGCCGTGACGGTGGCGAAGAACGCGTCGGAGGGGATGGTGACGAAGCCGCCGGCCAGCTCCTGGGACTCGGTCACGTCGCTGCTCCGGTCGCCGTCGTCGGCGTTGTCGTCGGCGTCGTCGCGGTTGTGACCGCTGACGATCAGCAGGAGCATGACGCCCACGACGAGGACCGCGGCGGCTCCTGCCTGGAGGGCCGAGGAGCGGGAGAGCTGGCGAGACATGACCGCCAGAGTACGTCTCCCCTCCCCGTCGACGACGGGGAGGGGAGACGGATGCTGCGGCGAGTGCCGGCCGGAGCCGGCAGGACTCAACGGCTGACGGTGTCCGCGGCCGGCGGAGCCTCGATGTTCACATCGGTGCCGTAGTCGGTGTAGAGCACGTCGGTGGTGCTGGACTGGCCACTGACCTCGATCTCCTGGTGCATCTTCACCGGGCGGTTCTCGGCGTCGACCCACATGTCGAAGGTCAGCTCCGGCGGGAGGGCGCTGGCGATCTCGGGCAGGTTGAGGTTCTTCGCGTACGTCGCCGAGTCGAGCGTGATCTGGTAGTGGTTGGCCCCGACCCCGTCGACGTCCTCGGCCCCGATCAGCTTGAACTCCTTGGGGTCGTCGAGCAGCTTGATCGCGTTCTCCGGGTCGGCCAGGCTCAGCAGCGACGAGAGCGGGTTGTTCGCGCCGCTCGAGTCCTTGGTGTCGATCTTGAGCCACTTGCCCTCAGGGGCACCGAGTCCGGCGCCCTTCATGTAGACCACGCCGTCCACCAGGATCGTCTCGATCTGCTGGGCCGAGCTCGGGTCGCTGCTCGCACGGGAGGAGAGCTTGCCGTCCTCGTAGCTGGCCTCCATGTTCATCACCACGCTCTGGCCGGCAACGGTGCTCGTGGTGGTGCCCTTGTAGGAACCGGCCTCGATCTGCGCCTCGATCACGGTCTGGTAGAAATTGTCCTTCTCCAAGGGGGCGATGTCGCCGTCACCGCTGTCGCCGGACTCGGAGACCGCGGGGTCGCCGCCGTCGCCGTCGTCGCCGGAGTCAGGGTTGGAGGTCTCGCTGCTGTCCTGCTTGGAGTCGTTCTTGTCCTTGTCGCTGTCGTCGGAGCAGCCGGCGAAGAACAGGGTGGAGGCCAGGGCCACGGCGATCGCGGCGCGGGGCATCTTGATGGACATTGGTGAGTCTCCTCGTGGTTTGTGGATTCGCGCAGGCAACCTACCCGGGAGCCTCCGGGCCAAACCCGCCCGCGCCACTGCCCGACAAAGAAACCGGCCGGTCACCCCGCGTGGGGTGACCGGCCGGTGTGGCGTCGTACGACGACCGCAGGCTCAGGCCTGGGCGTCGTCCTCGAGCGCAACATTCTTGGTGCGGTTCGGGTCGACCTGGACACCAGGGCCCATGGTCGTGGAGACGACGACCTTGGAGATGTAGCGGCCCTTGGAGCTGGCCGGCTTGAGACGCAGCACCTCGTCGAGCGCCGCGGCGTAGTTCTCGGCGAGCTGGGCTTCGCTGAACGAGGCCTTGCCGATGATGAAGTGCAGGTTGGCGTGACGGTCCACGCGGAACTCGATCTTGCCGCCCTTGATGTCGGTGACGGCCTTGGCCACGTCGGGGGTGACCGTGCCGGTCTTCGGGTTCGGCATGAGGCCGCGGGGGCCGAGCACGCGGCCGAGGCGACCGACCTTGCCCATCATGTCGGGGGTCGCGACGACGGCGTCGAAGTCGGTCCAGCCGCCGTTGACCTTCTCGATCAGCTCGTCGCCACCGACGATGTCGGCACCGGCCTCGCGAGCGGCCTCGGCCTTGTCACCGTTGGCGAAGACGAGAACCTTGGCGGTCTTGCCGGTGCCGTGGGGCAGGTTGACGGTGCCGCGCACCATCTGGTCGGCCTTGCGGGGGTCGACGCCGAGGCGCATGACGACGTCAACGGTCTCGTCGAACTTCTTCTTGCTGCTGCTCTTGGCGATCTTGATCGCGGCCAGCGGGGCGTAGAGCTCGTCCTGGTCGAACGTGTCTGCCGCCGCACGGTAGGTCTTGCTGCGCTGCATGGTGTTCTCGTTTCTTCGAAAGAGTGTGTGGTGCACGGGCCAGCGCGGCCCTGCCACGGGGTACTCGAGTCTGGGAGCCAGACCCTCGGATCAGGCGGTCTCGACGCCCATCGAACGTGCGGTGCCCTCGACGATCTTCATCGCGGCATCGATGTCGTTGGCGTTCAGGTCGGGCAGCTTGGTCTGCGCGATCTCACGCACCTGGTCCTTGGTCAGCTTGCCGACCTTCTCCTTGTGCGGGACGCCCGAGCCCTTCTTGACGCCGGCGGCCTTCTTGATCAGCTCGGCGGCCGGCGGAGTCTTGGTGATGAAGGTGAAGGAACGGTCCTCGAAGATGGTGATCTCGACGGGGATGACGTTGCCACGCATCGACTCGGTCTGCGCGTTGTAGGCCTTGCAGAAGTCCATGATGTTCACACCGTGCGGACCGAGAGCGGTACCGACCGGCGGGGCCGGAGTTGCTGCGCCTGCCTGCAGCTGCACCTTGACCAGGGCAGCGATCTTCTTCTTGGGGGGCATGTCTTCTCTTTCTTCGTGTGGTCATGACGGGGATCGAACCCCTGCCACTTCTTACGTGGTGCCTGTGTGCCGGCCGACGTACGGGCCGAGGCATCCGGACCATTGTGCTCCGGATGCCTTGCGCTTGTGAAATCGCCGGGGCGCGCCGTGCGCTCCACCGGGTCTCGACCCGCAGTGCCGGCTTCGTTCCTCAGCCGGCCGCTCGCTCGACCTCAGCGCGGTTCTGACCGGCTCCGCCGGTCAGACGCGCTGGATCTGGCTGAAGGACAGCTCGACGGGCGTCTCGCGACCGAAGATCTCGACCAGGGCCTTGACCCGCTGCGACTCGGCGTTGATCTCGGTGATCGTGGCGTGCAGCGTGGCGAACGGACCGTCGACGACCATGACCGAGTCACTGACGTCGAAGTCGGCAACCTCGACCGGCTTGCGCGAAGCTCCCGCGCCACCGGACTTCTGGGCACCCGAGCCGGACTCGCCTGCGGCGGCCTCGGCCTCGGCGGCCGCGACCACGGCCGGGGCCAGCATGCTCTCGACCTCGGACATGCTCAGCGGCACCGGCTGGTGGCTGTGGCCCACGAAGCCGGTCACCGACGGCGTGTGGCGCACGGTCGACCAGGACTCGTCGGTCAGGTCCATGCGGACCAGGACGTAGCCGGGCAGGACGGTGCGCTTGACGAGCTTGCGCTGACCGTTCTTGATCTCGGCGACCTCTTCGATGGGGACCACGATCTCGTGGATGTAGTCCTCCATGTTGAGGGAGATGATGCGGTTCTCGAGGTTCGCCTTCACCCGGTTCTCCATGCCGGAGTAGGTGTGGACGACGTACCAGTCGCCGGGCTTGGCCCACAGCGCGCGGCGGAACTCCTCGAGCGGGTCCTCGTCCTCAGCGTCAGCGTCAGCGTCGACCTCGGTCTCGGCTACGTCGTCGGCCGGAGCCTCGTCGGCTTCATCGACCTCGGGCTCATCGACCTCGGGCTGCGCGTCGTCGGCCTGAGCCTCGTCGGCCTGAGCCTCGTCGACCTGCTCCTCGTCGGGCTGGGGGGCCGTCTCCGTCGACTCCGCGGGGTCGCAAAGGATCTCGACCTGCTCACCGGTCTCGTCGACCGATGCTTCGTCGTACTGCTCCGACACGTGATGCTCCGTCATTTCGTAGTGCGTGGTGCCTGCCGAGCGGTGCCCGATCCAGTCAGGGCGAACCGCGGGGCGGACCTACTGTTTGGTGTTGGTCGCGAAGATCTCGAAGACGAGCTTGCCGAAGCCGAGATCCAGCAGTGACACCAGCGTCATCAGGACGATCACGAACACCATGACCACCAGGAAGTAGGTGATCAGCTGTTCCTGGGTCGGCCAGACCACCTTGCGCAGCTCGGCGATGGCCTGACGCAGGAAGGTGATCGGTCCGGTGCGCTCTTGCTCATCGCCCGAGCCGCGAACCGCGTCGCTCTCCGCCACGTCCTCCACCTTCCGTTGCTTGCCTGTTGACCTCTGATGATGTTGCAGGGCACGAGGGACTTGAACCCCCAACCTTCGGTTTTGGAGACCGATGCTCTGCCAGTTGAGCTAGTGCCCTCCGGTGGCCCGAGCCGTCGCCGCACCCGATCCGGGGCATGGCTGAGCATGGGTGGGATCCACCAAAACGGGAGTCTACGTGGAACACCAAGGTGGCGTCCAAACCGACCGACTCCGCGCGTCGACCGACCACCTTGTGGGTGGCCCGCGTCGACCGCACGCCACCCATGAAAACATGGACCCATGACCGAGGCGAACCAGACCGTCCAGCCACTCGCGGAGCGCTCCGCCGACCAGCTCGCCGCATTCCTCGCGGAACAGCGCGCGGCGTACGACGCCCTCAAGGCCGGCGGCCTGAAGCTCGACCTCACCCGCGGCAAGCCCGCACCCGCTCAGCTCGACCTGTCCGACGGGTTGCTCTCACTGCCCGACGGGGTGAAGGACGCCGACGGCGTCGACACCCGCAACTACGGCGGCCTGGCCGGCATCTCCGAGCTGCGCGCCATGTTTGCCGACCTGCTGTGGGTCGAGCCCGCGCAGGTCGTTGCCGGCGGCAACTCCAGCCTGGTGATGATGCGCGAGGTGCTCACCGACCTGTGGCTCAAGGGCGGTGTCGACAGCGAGCGCCCGTGGGGACAGGAGGAGAAGGTCACCTTCATCTGCCCCGTCCCCGGCTACGACCGTCACTTCACCCTGCTCGACTGGTTCGGCATCGAGACCGTCACCGTGCCGATGAACGAGGACGGCCCGGACGCCGAGGCCGTGGCGGCGCTGGTCGCCGACGATCCCAGCATCAAGGGCATGTGGATCGTGCCGACCTATGCCAACCCGAGCGGCTCGATCGCCAGCCAGGAGGTCGCGGCCCGCCTGGCGTCGATGCCGACCGCGGCACCGGACTTCAAGATCTTCTGGGACAACGCCTACGCGTTCCACCACCTGACCGAGGACGAGGCCAAGAGCGCCGACATCCTCACCCTGGCCAGCGCGGCGGGCAACCCGCACCGCCCGATCATGTTCGCCTCGACCTCGAAGATCACCTTCGCCGGCGCCGGCGTCGCCTTCCTGGCCGGCTCGGTCGAGACCGTGAAGTGGTACACCACCCACCTCGGCAAGGGTGCGATCGGTCCCGACAAGCTCAACCAGCTGCGGCACGCGCAGTTCTTCGGCTCACCCCAGGGCGTGCGCGACCACATGGCCAAGCACCGCGCGATCATCGCCCCGAAGTTCGCGGAGGTCGAGCAGGTGCTCTCCGAGCGCCTGGGCGGCCTGGGGGTGGCCACCTGGACCAAGCCCGCAGGCGGCTACTTCGTCAACCTCGACGTCATGGACGGCACCGCGTCCCGGGTGATCGCCCTGGCCAAGGAGGCCGGCATCGCGCTGACTCCCGCCGGCTCCTCCTTCCCGCACGGCGACGACCCACGCAACCGCAACATCCGCCTGGCGCCGACGTTCCCGGAGCTGGCCGACGTCGCCGCGGCGATGGATGGTGTGGCCACCTGCGCCCTGCTCGCAGCCGCGGAGAAACTCGCCGGCTGACGCGCTGCCGCACGGCCGGGACTCGGGTGCCCGGTAGTGTCCCGGCATGGGTGACCCGAGGCGCGACCTGACCAGCCTGCCCAAGGCACACCTTCACCTGCACTTCACCGGATCGATGCGGCACGCCACGCTTCTCGAGCTCGCCGCACGCGACGGCGTCGTACTCCCCGACTCGCTGGTCGAGGAGTGGCCACCGCAACTGTCCGCGGCCGACGAGAAGGGCTGGTTCCGCTTCCAGCGGCTCTACGACGTGGCGCGGTCGGTGCTGCGCACGCCCGACGACGTACGACGACTGGTGCGCGAGGCCGCCGAGGACGACGTCCGCGACGGTGGCCGCTGGTTGGAGATCCAGGTCGATCCCAGCGGGTACGCCGCGAAGTTCGGTGGCATCACCGCGTTCACCGACCTCGTGCTCGACTGCGTCCGCGACGCGTCCGAGCGCACCGGGTTGGGCATCGCCGTCGTGATCGCGGCCAACCGCACCCGGCACCCGCTCGACGCCCGCGCCCTGGCCCGGCTCGCGGCGCAGTACGCCGAGCGCGGGGTGGTCGGCTTCGGGCTCTCCAACGACGAACGCCGGGGCACCACCGCAGACTTCGCGCCGGCCTTCGCCATAGCCGAGCGGGCCGGACTCCTGCTGGCCCCGCACGGCGGCGAGCTGCGCGGGCCCGACAGCATCAGGCTCTGCCTCGACCACCTGCACGCGGACCGGCTCGGCCACGGGGTGCGGGTCGGGGAGGACCCGGCGTTGCTCGATCGCGTGGTGCAGCAGGGCATCGCCCTCGAGGTGTGCCCGGTCTCCAACGTCGCGCTCGGCGTCTACTCCGACCTCACCTCGGTGCCGCTCCCCCAGCTGATGGACGCGGGGGCCACCGTCGCTCTGGGGGCCGACGACCCGCTGCTGTTCGGCTCCCAGCTCGAGGGCCAGTACGCCACGATGCGCGCCGCCCACGACCTGACCGATGCCCGGTTGGCCGAGCTGGCGCGGATGTCGTTCCGGGCCTCACGGGCTCCCTCCGACGTGGTCGATCGAGGCCTGGCGGACATCGACCGATGGCTGCGGGCAGATCCTGCCACCGTTGAGGCATGAGCACCTCCGACCACCAGCCCACTCCTCCAGGCCAGCGCCCGCCCGTGCCACCTCAGGGCAGTGGGTGGGGGTGGCCCGCGATGCCGATCCCGCCGCCGCAGCATCCCGGCGCCGCGGGCGCTCTGACGTTGGGACTGGTCGCCGTCATCGGGGCGGTCTTCTGCGTGGTGCCGATCCTGCTCTCCCCCGTGGCGTGGATCCGGGGCCGGGCCGTCCTGAAGGAGATCGACGCGAACCCGCAGCGCTGGAGCGGGCGCGACCTCGCCAACACCGGCTACATCCTCGGCATCGTCGGTACGGCGTTGCTGGCGCTCGGCGTCATCGGCGTCGGCGGGGTGATCGCCCTCTTCCTGGCCACCGAGTGAAGGGGCGGCTCACAGCCCGCAGCCGACCATCACCGGCTCGTTGACCAGCCGCACGCCGAAGCGGGCCTCGACGCCGTCGCGCACCTCGCGGGCCAGAGCCAACAGGTCGTCGGTGGACGCACTCCCCCGATTGGTGAGCGCCAGCGTGTGCTTCGTCGAGAGGCTCACCCGTTCGTTGCCGTGGCCCTTGGTGAACCCGGCATGCTCGATCAGCCAGGCCGCACTCGTCTTCACCGTGCCGTCGGGCTGCGGGAACCGAGGCGCGCTGTCGGGCAGCGCGTGTGCCTGCTCGGGGGTCAGGAACGGGTTGGTGAAGAACGAGCCGGCGCTCCACGTGTCGTGGTCGTCCGCGTCGAGCACCATCCCCTTGCCGGCGCGCAGCCCCAGCACCGTGCGGCGTACGTCGGCCAGCGGAGCCCGCTCGCCCTGCTCGACGCCGAGGGTGCGGGCGAGCTCGGCGTACTTCACCGGCGCACCGAGATCACCGGGGAGGAACTGGAAGGTCACCTCGAGCACGACGTGCCGCCCGGGGTCGGCCTTGAAGCGGCTGTGTCGGTAGGCGAAGCCGCAGTCGGCGTTGGCGAAGGTGCGCACGCCGCGCAGCCGGCGGTCCCACACCCGGACGGAGCTGATCGTCTCGGCGACCTCCTGCCCGTAGGCGCCGACGTTCTGGATCGGGGTGGCTCCCACGGAGCCTGGGATGCCGGAGAGCGCCTCGACGCCCACCCAGCCACTGGCCACCGCACGGGCAACCAGGTCGTCCCAGTTCTCGCCGGCGGCCACGCTCACGGTGACGCCACCGGTCGGGCTCTCGCCGTGCTCGTCGACCCCGGCCGCGAGGCCACGCGTGGCGATGCGGACCACGGCGCCCGGAAACCCGTCGTCGGAGACGACCAGGTTGCTGCCGCCGGCCACCAGCAGGACCGGCTCACCACGGCCGTCCGCGTCGCTGACGGCGGAGATCAGCTCGTCCTCGGTGCGCGCCTCGACGTAGGAGCCGATCGGGCCACCGAGCCTCAGTGTGGTCAGGTCGGCCAGGCGTTCAGCCACGAATGACTGCCTTGGGGGCCCCGAGCACCTTCTCGTCGCCGCAGGTGACCTCGAGCGCGATCGTGGTGAGCCCGTCGGCCGCACCGGTGACCCTGCCGGCCACCCGGACCACCACGCCGTCGTCGTCATCGGGGACCACGACGGGCTTGGTGAACTTGCAGCCGAACTCGACGACCTTGCCGGGGCCGCCGGCCCACTCCTCGACGGCGCGGGCGGCCAGCGCCATCGTGAACATGCCGTGGGCGATCACTCCGGGCAGGCCGACGGAGGTCGCCACCCGCTCGCTCCAGTGGATCGGGTTGAAGTCGCCACTGGCGCCGGCGTAGCGGACCAGGTCGGCGCGCGTGATGCGGAACTCGCGGGTCGGGTAGTCGTTCATGCGCTCTCACCCCGGTGGATCAGCGTCGCCTTGGTGGTGCAGACCAGCGCCCCGTCGGCGTCGGTGATGCGGCTCGAGGTGCCGATGATGTCGTTGCCGCCGATCTGGCGCAGGGTGTCGACGGTCAGGCTCGCGGTGAGCACGTCGCCGGCTACGACCGGCCTCTCGTAGGCGAAGCGCTGCTCGCCGTGCACGATCCGGAACAGGTCGACCTGCACGTCGGCAAGGAAGTCGTTCATCGCATGGAAGGCCACGATGATCGGGAAGGTGGGCGGCGCGGTGCGTTCGTCGTACGACGCCCCGGTCGCGTCGGCGAACTCCCGCAGCTTGCCGGCGGTCACGGCGTACGGCGCGGTGGGTGGGAACTCACGGCCCACCAGGGACTGGTCGATCGGCATGCGTCCAACCTATCGGTCCGTGAAATGGCGTCGAGGACGACACCCATGACGGGCGTCGTCCTCGACGGACGTGGGTGGAGACTCGCTCAGCGGGTCTCGCGGTGCGCGGTGTGCGTGCGGCAGCGCGGGCAGAACTTCTTCATCTCCATGCGGTCGGGGTCGTTCCGACGATTCTTCTTGGTGATGTAGTTCCGCTCCTTGCAGTCCACGCAGGCAAGCGTGATCTTGGGGCGAACGTCAGAGCTCTTGCTGGCCACGGGAAGTCCTTCGCTGGATAGGTACTGCAGGGTGGTGCTGGTGTTGCTCGGTCGAACGTCTGTGTAGCGGGAGCGGGACTCGAACCCGCGACACCACGATTATGAGTCGTGTGCTCTAACCACCTGAGCTACCCCGCCACGGGGACAGGGTGGCCCGCCGGCGCGAACCGGCGGGACCCCACACCCAGAGCCCCTTTACGGAATCGAACCGTAGACCTTCTCCTTACCATGGAGACGCTCTGCCGACTGAGCTAAAGGGGCGCAACGACAGTGAAGAATACACAGACGGTCGGGCGATCATGAAATCGGGTGCCAGAGGCCCTGCTCACACCTGAATCCGGGCGAACGGATGGGCCTCCTCGAGCTCGTAGGCGAGCTCGAGAAGACTCGCTTCGCGACCCGCTGCAGCGCCGAACATCATGCCCTGAGGAAGGCCCGACGCGGTGGTCGCCAGCGGGAGCGAGATCGCCGGATCACCGGTCGCGTTCTGCAACGGGGTGAAGGCCACCCACTCCATCAGCCGCTCGATGATCTGCTCGTAGTCCGCAGTGGGGTCGAGGTGGCCGACCTCGGGGGTCTCGGTCGCCAGCGTGGGTGTGAGCACCACGTCGTAGTCCCGGAAGAAGCGGGCGGAGATGCGCTTGGACGCCCCGATGCGCGCCGTCGCCAGGGGCAGCCGGTGGGCGTTGCGGCGCGCGTGCCGAGCCAGGCCCAGGGTCAGGTTGTCGAGTCGCGAGGGGTCCCACGACTTGCCGTGGGCCAACCGTCCGGTGCGCACGATGAACTCGCTGAGCAGCGACCAGTAGAGCAGGAAGTCGTCGACGAAGTACGCCGGCACCGGCGGCTCGATCTGTTCGACGTGGTGGCCGAGCTCCTCCAGGGCGGCCGCGGTCTTCAAGGTCAGCTCCGAGACCTCGGGGCCTGCCGCGCGTCCCACCGACTCGGTCGTGACGGCGATCCTGAGCCGCTTGCGACCCGGGTGGGTGATGTCGCCGATCGGGGCGAGCTTGAGGTTGCGGTAGACCTTCTCGGCCTCACGGAAGAACGCGGCGGTGTCGCGCACCGAGCGGGTGACGACACCGTCGGCGACGATGCGCACCGGCATGTCTCGCATCAGCTTGTCCTGGGCGATCCGGGTGCGGGTCGGTTTCAGGCCGACCAGGCCGTTCACCGACGCGGGGATGCGGATCGAGCCACCACCGTCGTTGGCGTGCGCGATCGGCAGGGCGCCCGAGGCCACGAGTGCCGCAGACCCGGCGGAGGACGCCCCCGCCGTACGCGTCGTGTCCCAGGGGTTGCGGACCGGGCCGATGCGCGGATGCTCGGCCGAGCCGCTGAAGCCCCACTCGGACAGCTGGGACTTCCCGAGCGGGATCACGCCGGTGGCCTTGAACATGCGCGCGAAGTCGCCGTCCTTGCGGGCGGGCCTGGCGACGTAGGCGTCGGAGCCCTGCTGCGTGGGCATGCCCTCGGCATCGCAGTTGTCCTTCACCAGGGTGGGGACGCCGCAGAAGTAGCCGCCCTGCGGCGTCCTCGCCTCGACGCGGGCCCGGTCGAAGGCGGCGTAGGCGAGACCGTTCAGCTCGGGGTTGACCTTCTCGATGCGCCCGATGGCGGCCTCGACCACCTCGGGAACCGTGACCAGGCCGGACTGGATGGCCTCGACCAGGCCCACCGCGTCGTGGTCACCGAGGGCGTCGTCACTGAAGGCGTGCACATGTGTCATGAGCCACAAGTTACCGCCCGGTTGCGGCTCATCCCAGCAGGTGGATCAGCAACGGAACGAGCAGGCTGGTGGCCAGCGCGGTGAGACCCATCGACAGTCCGGAGAAGGCCCCCTCGGTCGGGTCCTCCTGCAGGGCACGTGAGGTGCCGATGCCGTGCGAGACAGCGCCCAGGGCGAGGCCACGGGCGCGGCGGTCACGGATGTGCAGCAGGGTCAGCACCGTGGGGCCGAGGACGGCGCCGAGCATGCCGACCACGATGGTGAGGACGGCCACCATCGACGGGTTGCCGCCGGCGTGGTCGGTGACCGCGATCGCGATCGGCGTCGTCGTCGACTTCGCCGCCATGGTGCGCTCCAGGACATCGCCACCGCCCAGCACACGAACCATGAGGACACCGGTGGCGATGGAGACGAACGCCCCCACCGGGATGGCGATCAGCATCGGGACCGCCAACTCCTTGAGGTGGTGTGCCTGGCGGTGGAGCGGTACGGCGAGGGCGACCGTGGCCGGGCCGAGGAAGAAGGCGATGACGGACCCGCCGACCAGGTACTCGTCGTACTCGATGTCGAGCAGCCACATGGCCACACCGATGACCACGATGGCCACCAGCACGGGCTGGGCCAGCGGGTGGTTGCGGGAGAGTCGCTTCATCTCGAGACCGACCCGGTAGCCGGCCAGGGTCAGGAAGACGCCCAGGAGGGGCGAGGAACGCAGGTAGTCCATGGTCTCGCTCACGACGCACTCCTGCGCCGGGTGAGGAGGACGACCAGCAGCGCCACGGCGACCAGACCGGCCAGCCACGAGACCAGCAGCGCGCCGGTGATCGGCACGGCGTCGTTCCGCACCGCGCCGAGGTAGGCCACGATCCCGACACCCGGCGGGATGAAGAGCAGCTGCAGGTGGCGCAGCATGCGGTCGGAGATCCGGAGCAGGCCCGCGCCCGTCTCGGGGCGCCGCCACTGGAGCAGCGCGAAGAGAATCACCATCCCGACGACCGGGCCGGGAACCGGCAGGTCGAGCGAACGCACCAGCACCTCACCGACGAGCTGGCAACCGAGCAGCCACATCATCCCGTTGAGCACGGCGGTCACCCTACGCGCGAGATCTGGGTCACTGAGGGGTCGCCGGTGGGTTGCTAGGACGGCGGTTGCAGGGGCCTCTCGAGGGTGACCACCTCGGGTGGCAGTCCCCACTCGGCCCCGCCCAGGCGGGACACGGGCTGCAGTCCGGCCATTGCCGGTGAGCCGTCGACCAGCGCCTCGTCGCGGACCGTGACCGCCACGACCCGGCCGAGCACGAGGGTGCAGGTGCCGACCTCGATCGTGCTGTGCAGGACGCACTCGATGGACGCCGGCGCCTCGGCCACGCGGGGCGGTGCCACCTGCTCGCTGGGCTCCATGGCGACGCCAACGGCCGCGGCCTCGTCGACGTCGGCGTCGTAGGGCGCACTGGTCCGGTTGACCGCGTCCATCTGCGGCAGGCTGGCCAGGTTCACCACGAACTCGCCGGTGGCCAGCACGTTGCGCAGCGTGTCCTTGACCCCGACCGAGGTGAACTGGACGACCGGGGGGCGGTTGCTGGCGACGGTGAAGAACGAGTGCGGGGCGAGGTTGAGGACGCCGTCGCCGGACAGCGTGGAGACCCACGCGATCGGACGGGGTACGACGAGCGCGGTCAGCAGGCGGTAGGGGTTGACGTCGGGGTCGTCGACCGCGAAGACGTGGCGGGTGGTCACGGCATCCAGCATCGCTCAGACCGCAACGCGGAGGAGTCGGGGGTCGTGCCGGCCCAGCAGCTGCGCGGCGGCATCGGTGTCTCCGTCGGCCAGGAGCCGGCGTACCTCGGTGGAGGAACAGGTGCGCTCCCCCACGCGGACCAGGTCGAGCGCGTCGACACGGAAGCCGTGCCAGGCACCGGCCTCGACCAGGTAGTCGACGTCGCCGTGCCCGCCACGCCCGCACCGCAAGTTGGACCCCACGACCAGAGAACGCAGGCCCAGCCGACCGACCAGCCCCTCGGTCACGAAGTCCTCGGCCGAGATGGCGGCCGTGGCACGGGTGAAGGGAAGCACGACGACACCGTCGATGCCCTGGTCAAGGGCCAGCTCCACCCGCTCATCGACGCCGAGCAGCACGCGGGGTGCGCGCTCGGGGCAGGTGACCAGCATCGGGTGCGGATCGAAGGTGACCAACAGCGTCGGCAGCCGCATCCGTGCTCCATGGTCGACCGCTCGGCGGGCGAGTGCCTGGTGCCCACGGTGGAATCCGTCGAAGAAACCCATCGTGACGACCGAGCCGTGCGGGTCGATCTCGTCCCGGGAGGGCCAGTCGTGCCATACGCGACCGCTCATGGTGCTCACCTTCATCGAAGTTGGAAACCCGCGAGGCCGGGCGGGGTGAGTGCCGGCCCCGCGGGTGTCAGTGGGTGTCTTTGCCTGAATCCGTCGATCGGCGGTTCAGGCTCAGTCGGACTCCAGCTCGAAGTCGTAGGTCGAGCGGCGCACGCCGGTGCCGTCGTCCTGAGGGTCGATGACCAGCTCGGGCTTGGTCGCCTCGGCGACGTCGGACTCGAGGTACTCACCACCGGCGAAGTAGATCTGGGTGGTGACCGGACGATGACCCTCGGCGCGCACCTGGATGTGCAGGTGCGCCGGACGCCACGGGTGCCAGCCGGACGCCTCGATCAGCTGGCCGGTCGGCCCGTCGTGGGGGATCTGGTAGGGCGCGGGCTGGATCGTGGAGATCTCGAACCTGCCCTCGTCGTCGGTGACGAAGATGCCACGCAGGTTGCCGTCGGGGACGTGCGGCGCGAAGCCGGAGTAGTAGCCGTCGGCGTCCGCGTGCCAGATGTCGACCTCGGCACCGGCCAGCGGCGTTCCGTTCACGTCGCGGACCTGGCCGGACAGCGCCAGCGGGGTGCCCTGCTCGTCGGCCCGGCGGGGCAGCCCGGCCCTCGCCGGCAACCGCACCTGGTCGGGCAGGAAGTACGGGCCGAGGATGGAGCCCTTGGTGCCGTGCTGGGAGCGGGCGACCTGGGCCTCGACGGCGTGCTCGACGAACACGTCCATGAAGAGGGGCCACTCGCCACCCTCACCGACGGCCATCAGCCAGGCCTTGGCCGCCTGGAACTCGGGATAGGTGACGTCGTACTCCTCGATGGCGGTGTGGACGCCCTTGAGGACGGCGGTGACGATCGCCGCGACCCGCTCGGGCGGGGTGTCGGCGAGGTCCTGGTTGGCGGCGGCAGCCTTGAAGTTCTCACTCGCGTTCGCGCCCGAGCCGGCGGCGGTGGGTGATTCCTGGAGAGAGGTCATGACTGCTTCCTTCACTTGCGGTTGAGGATCTGGCTGACGTCGGTGGGGTTGACCAGGTCGGGCACGGTCCAGCCGTCGAGGTCGTACTCGGAGAGGAAGGAGTCGGCGAAGCCGGTCATCTTCTCGGTCTCCCCCTGCGCCTCGGCGGCGAAGAGGATCTCGGCCTTCACGTTCTCGTGGTTGCCCGAGTAGTTGCGCTCGTAGAGCTCGTGACGGCCACCGAACTCGGTGCCGACGGCGTCCCAGAGTGCCTTCATGAGCTTGGTGCGGTCGACCGCGTCGTAGCCGTTGGAGCCGCGGACGTACTTGTCGAGGTAGGGCCGGACCTCCGGGGTCTTGAAGTCGATCGCGTTGGAGTTGAGGTAGATCAGGCCGGAGGCGACATCCTGCATGATGATCTCCTTGACCCGGGGGTACATCTGGATCATCAGCTGGCGGTAGACCATGCCGTAGTCGAGCTTGGGCAGCGCCATGCCGCCCGGTCCCTCGTCGGGATTGGCGACCATCGCGTCCGCCAGCGCCCGGAAGGTGTTGCGGTAGCCGATCACCTCACCGACCCGGGTCTGCACGCCGCGGAAGTCCTTGGTGCCGGTTGCCTCCAGTGCCTTGAGCAGCAGGCCGGCGATGAACTCCAGCTTCGTGGCCAGGCGGATGCAGCCGTGGAAGGTGAAGCGGTGGAAGAAGCCGGTCTGCATCGCGAAGCCGTTGATCTTGTCCACGTCGCCGTAGACGAAGATGTTCTCCCAGGGGACCAGCACCTTGTCGAAGACGAAGATGGTGTCGTTCTCGTCCATCCGGCTCGAGAGCGGGTAGTCGAACGGGCTGCCGAGGCTGTCGGCCTGCATGCCGTACGACGGGCGGCAGATCAGCTTGACGCCGGGCGCGTCCATCGGGACGGTGCAGACCAGGGCGTACTCCTTCTTGCGGATCGGGAGTCCGTAGTGCGCGATGAAGTTGTAGTTGGTGATCGCCGAGCCGGTCGCGACGACCTTGGCGCCCGAGACGATGACGCCGGCGTCGGTCTCCTTCTCGACCTTCATGAACACGTCGCCGACCTCGTCCGGCGGCAGGTTGCGGTCGACCGGCGGGTTGATGATCGCGTGGTTCCAGTAGAGGACCTTCTCCTGGCTCTCCTTGTACCAGCGCTTCGCGTTCTCCTGGTAGGGCGAGTAGAACTCCGAGTTGCCGCCGAGGGTGCCCAGGAAGCTGCCCTTGTAGTCGGGGGAACGGCCCATCCAACCCCAGGTCTGGCGGGACCAGTGCTCGATGGCCTTGCGGTCGGCCTGCAGGTCCGCACTGTTCTTGGGGGTCTTGAAGAACGGGTGGGTCCAGCCGCCGTTGCCGGTGTCGGTGGGCACCCACAGGTCCTTCTTGAGCTGCTCGTCGTGCAGCGAGTCGTAGAGCCGGGCCGTCATCCGGATCGGGTTGCGGAAGGCCGGGTGCTCGGTGACGTCCTTGACCCGCTCGCCGTAGATCCAGATCTCACGGTCGTCCTTGAGTGAGTCCATGTATTCGGCGCCGTTCATCGGCTGGGTCGCGGTGGCCCCCTCGGGGGCCTTGAGGCCCTCGATGCCCTGCGTGTTCTCAGCGGTCTCGGTGCTGTCTGCTGTCTGGGTCATCTGCTTCTCCTTCAGAGGTGTGGTGCGTCGTGCCGTGTCGTGGCCGGCGAGCCGGCCAGGTCAGTCAGGCGTGGGTGGATTCGGCGAGGGGGCGGAAGCTGTCGGCGTCGAACCAGCCACTGGTGGGGCAGTCGATCGAGCCGCCCCAGTGCATGCCGGGTGCGGCATCGTGCTGGGGGCTGAGGTAGCGGAACTGGCCGCCGAAGAACAGCAGGGGGTTCCGGTCGGAGGTCTCGACGGCCTCGACCTCACCGATGACGATGAGGTGGTCACCGCCGTCATAGGTGCGCCAGGGGCGGCACGAGATCGTGGTGGCCGCACCGGCGAGGAGGGGCGCGGTCGGCCCGTCCACCCAGACCGGCGGCTGCCCGGCGGGACGCCCGGCGAAGTGCCAGGCAACGTCGAGCTGGTCGTGGGCCAGCACGTTGATGGCGAAGGACTGGCCGTCCAGGAACTGGCACGCCTTGGAGGTTCGTCCGAGGGTCACCTGGGCCAGCGCCGGCTCCAAGGAGACGGCGGTGAAGGCGTTGACGGTGGCGCCGTGCGGCTCCTCGTCCTCGTTGCGACAGGTCACGACGGTGACTCCGGTCGCAAATCGACCGAAGGCGTTTCGCAGTTCGCGGGGTTCCATCTGTGCCGACCTCCTGGTGTACGCTGTGCGTACGATTTGCACGCTGTGCGTTCAACACGACAGTGGCCCACGTCACAGGAGTTCGTCAACGGGTGGAACCACCCGTTTCGATACCCAGTTGCGCAGGATTGGGAGGATCCACCTATG
The DNA here is from genome assembly GCF_001552535.1 of Nocardioides jensenii JCM 1364 = NBRC 14755. Taxonomy (GTDB): domain Bacteria; phylum Actinomycetota; class Actinomycetes; order Propionibacteriales; family Nocardioidaceae; genus Nocardioides; species Nocardioides jensenii. The sequence goes on from NZ_BCRJ01000052.1 coordinate 56,258, forward strand.
AATGACTCACCCGAGGCGGGACTTGACCGCGACCGCATCCAGAGCATCGAACGCGGCTTCGCCGTGCTGCTCGCGTTCGACGAGGAGTCGCCCTCGCCCACGGCGACCGAGGTGGCCGAGCGCACGGGACTCTCACGTCCGGCGGTACGCCGCATCCTGCTGACCCTCCAACACCTGGGCTATGTCAAGGTCTCGGGCCAGCGGTGGATGCTCACGCCTCGCGTACTCACGATCGGGCAGCACTTCGCCGCCACCAACAGCATCATCGAGGTGACCCAGCCGCACCTGCTGCGGCTGGCCGAGCGCACCGGCGAATCGGCCTCACTGGCCCAGCTGGACGGCATCGACGTGATCTACATCGCGCGCGTGCACGCCCGGCGGGTGTTGAGCCTGAACGTCGACATCGGCACCCGACTGCCCGCGCACGCCACGGCGATGGGACGAGTGCTGGCCGCGTTCGGCGGCGCCGACGAGGTCGACCGCATCATCAACGAGGGCGGACTCCCCGCTCTGACCAGTCGCACCGTCACCGACCCGATCAACTTCCGCGACATCCTGCACCAGGTGCGGGTCGACGGGTTCGCCATCGTCGACGGTGAGCTGGAGGAAGGCTTCCTCTCGGCCTCGGCACCGGTCAGGGACGCCAAGGGTGCCGTGATCGCAGCCATCGCCTACTCGACCTCCCGGGCACGACAGACTCCCGAGGAGGTCGCACGCGACGTGCTACCGATCCTGCGAGAGATCGCCCTCGACATCGGCAGCGACCTGGCCGTCCTGGGCGACCGGCCCCGGGTCCTGGCCCTCGGGGCGCGCAACACGTTCAGCTGAAACCGGCCCGAGGACCGTCAGCCGCTGCCATCCCCCTCGGTCAGGGAGCTGCGCAGCTGCTCCAGCACCCGGTCAACAGCCGGCGTACGACGACCGGGGTGCCAGCCGATCGCCAGCTCCACCGTGGCGGTCTCGGCCAACGGTCGGAAGGTCACACCCGACAGCTGCAGGGCACTGACTGACTCCGGCACCAACGCGACCCCGAGGCCGGCAGCGACGAAGACCACCAGTGTCGAGGTCTCGGCCACCTGCACACCCTTGCGGGGGCTGAAGCCCGCGCGCTGACAGAGTGCGAGCACGGTGTCGTGGAGCACGGAGCGGTGCTCGGACGGATAGGTGACGAACGGTTCGTCACGCAGGTCCCGGACCTGCACCGACTCGGTCTCGGCCAACGGATGGTGCGAGGGCAGCGCGACGATCAGCGACTCACGGCGCACGACGAGCACCTCGAGGTCGTCGTGGGGAACCGGCGTGCGCATCAACGCGATGTCGATCGTGCCGTCGCGCAGCGCGACCACCTGGTCCGGCGTGAGCATCTCGCCCTTGACGTCGACCTCGACGTCGGGCAGGGCCGCACGCAGGTCCCTGGCCAGCTGCGGGAGGAGCGAGTAGGTGGCCGAGCCGATGAAGCCGATCGAGACCCGGCCGACCTCCCCGGAGTCCACCCGCGCGGCCTCGACGCCGGCCTGCTCGACGGCCGCGAGGACCGCTCGCGTGCGATCGAGATAGCGGGCGCCGGCCGGGGTCAGCGCGACCTGGCGGGTGGTGCGGGTGAACAGCGCGACGCCCAGCTCGGCCTCGAGCTGGCGGATCTGTTGGGACAGCGGCGGCTGGGCCATGTGCAGGCGTTCCGCGGCCCGGCCGAAGTGGAGCTCCTCGGCGACCGCGACGAAATAGCGGAGATGACGCAGTTCCATATCTCCATCATATGAGTAGGTCCAGAATGGATATGCCCAACCTATGGAACTCGGAGCGTTGCCTTCCTAGATTGGGAGCATGCCTCCAGCAACCACGCCCATCGCGGGCAGCGACATCGTCATCTGTGAACCCGTCCGCACCCCGGTCGGTGCCTTCGGCGGTGCCCTCGCCGGGGTCGAGGTCACCGAACTCGCCGCCACCGTCCTGACCGAGCTGACCCGGCGCACCGGGCTCGGTGAGGGCGACGTCGACGACGTCGTGCTCGGCCAGTGCTACCCCAACGGTGAGGCCCCCGCGCTCGGCCGAGTGGCCGCCCTCGACGCCGGGCTCGGCACCGGCGTCCCCGGCCTGCAGATCGACCGACGCTGCGGCTCCGGCCTCCAGGCCGTGCTGTACGCCGCGATGCAGGTCTCCACCGGTGCCGCGAACCTCGTGGTGGCCGGCGGCGCCGAGTCGATGTCGCGCGCCGAGCACTACGCACTCGGCCTGCGTCAGGGCGTCAGGGGAGACGGCGTCGAGCTGATGTCCCGACTGGCCCGCGGTCGCGTCACCGCCGGCGGCAGGCTGCACCCGGTCCCCGGCGGCATGATCGAGACCGCCGAGAACGTACGCCGCGAGTACGGCATCACCCGTGAGGCCCAGGACGAGTTGGCGGTGCGCTCGCAGCACAACTGGCGCGATGCGCAGGAGGCCGGCCGCTTCAAGGACGAGATCGTTCCGATCACGATCCCCGGCAAGCGGGGCAAGCCGGACACGGTCGTCGAGGTCGATGAGCACGCCCGCCCCGACACCACCCTCGAGGCCCTCGCCGGCCTGCGTCCGATCATGGGCCGCACCGACGACGCCGCGACGGTCACGGCCGGCAACGCGAGCGGCCAGAATGACGGCGCCGCCATGTGCGTGGTCACGACGCGCGAGGAGGCCGACCGCCGCGGCCTCGACGCGTTCCTGACCCTGAAGTCGTGGGCCGTGGCCGGTGTCGGCCCCGAGGTGATGGGCATCGGCCCGGTGCCCGCCACCGCCGCCGCCCTCTCCCGGGCCGGGCTGTCGCTGGCCGACCTCGACCTGATCGAGCTCAACGAGGCGTTCGCCTCCCAGGTGCTTGCCTGCCTCGGCGAGATGGGCATCGACGCGCAGGACCCCCGGCTCAACGTCAACGGGTCCGGCATCTCCATGGGCCACCCCGTCGGTGCCACCGGGGCACGCATCCTTGCCACCATGGCGCGCGAGATGCGCCGCCGCGAGTCGACGTACGGCCTGGAGACGATGTGCATCGGAGGCGGGCAGGGCCTGGCCGCGATCTTCGAGGCGGTCCGATGAGCCTCCACCACGAGATCACACCGGGCCCCGCCGGCGCCCCGACCGTCGTCCTCTCCAACTCGCTCGGCTCCACGCTGCACATGTGGGACCGCAACGTCGACGACCTCTCCCGGCACTTCACGGTCGTGCGCTACGACACCCGCGGCCACGGGAAGTCAGCGGTCCTCGAGGGCGCCGCACATCTCGACGACCTCTGTGACGACGTGATCGCGCTGCTCGACCAACTCGACCTCGCCACGGTCCACTTCGTGGGTCTCTCCCTGGGCGGCATGACCGGCATGCGCCTCGCCGTCCGCAACCCCGAGCGCCTCGACCGGCTCGTGGTGCTGTGCACCTCGCCGTACCTCGGCCCGGCCTCGAACTGGTCCGACCGTGCCGCGCTGGTGCGGGCCGAGGGAACCGGTGCCGTCGCCGAGGCGGTGGTGGACCGGTGGTACTCCCCCGGCTTCCTCGCCTCCGAGCACGAACGCGTCACCGAGGCGCGCGCCATGGTCGCCGGCACACCCGCCGACGGGTACGCCGCCTGCTGCGAGGCGATCGCCACGATGGACCTGCGCGACGAGATCAAGCAGATCTCCGCGCCCACACTGGCGATCGCCGGTGCCGACGACCCGTCGACGCCACCCCCGCACCTGCAGGGCATCGCCGACGCGGTCCAGCAGGGTCGCCTGCTCGTCGTGCCCGACTCCGCCCACCTCGCCAACGACGAGCAGCCCGCCGTCGTGACTCCGGCGATCATCGCCCACCTGCAAGGAGAAGACTCATGAGTGTCCCGCTCGACAAGGTCGTCGGCTCGGCCGCCGAGGCAGTGGCCGACATCAGGTCCGGCAGCCAGATCGCCGTGGGCGGGTTCGGCCTGGCCGGCATCCCGTGGTTCCTGATCGAGGCCCTGCTCGAGCAGGGCGCCGACGAGCTCGAGATCGTCTCCAACAACTGCGGCGTCGACGGCGCCGGCCTCGGCCTGCTGCTCGAGGCGCGCCGCATTCGTCGGGTGATCGCCTCCTACGTGGGGGAGAACAAGGAGTTTGCCCGGCAGTACCTCTCCGGAGAGCTCGAGGTCGAGCTGACCCCGCAGGGCACCCTGGCCGAGCGAATGCGCGCCGGTGGCGCCGGGATCGGCGCGTTCTTCACGCCGACCGGTGTCGGCACCGCGGTCGCCGAGGGCGGCCTGCCCTGGCGCTACCACCCCGACGGCTCGATCGCGATGGCCTCCTCACCCAAGGAGGTCCGATCCTTCCACGGCCGCGAGATGGTGCTCGAGGAGTCGATCGTCGCCGACGTCGCTCTGGTCCGCGCCGCCGTGGCCGACCGCCACGGCAACCTGCGCTTCAACAAGTCGGCCCAGAACTTCAACCCGGCCGTCGCGATGAGCGGAAGGCTCACCATCGTCGAGGCAGAGCGGGTCGTCGAGGCCGGCGAGATCGCACCCGACGACGTCCATGTGCCCGGCGTCTTCGTCAACCGGGTGGTCGAGCTGACCCCCGAGCAGGCGACCTGCAAGCAGATCGAGAAGGCCACCACCACGCCGCGTCCGAAAGGCAACTGACATGACTGCCGCCCGCACCAACAGCACCGTCAAGATCGGCTGGAGCCAGGACGAGATGGCCGCGCGCTGCGCGGCCGAGCTCTCCGACGGCCAGTACGTCAATCTCGGAATCGGCATGCCGACCCTGATCCCGGGCCACCTGCCCGCGGACTCGTCGGTGGTGCTGCACGCCGAGAACGGCATCCTCGGGGTCGGGCCCTACCCCTACCCCGACGAGCTCGACCCCGACCTGATCAACGCCGGCAAGGAGACCGTCACCACCAAGCCCGGCGCCTCGTTCTTCGACTCACCGACCAGCTTCGCGATGATCCGCGGCGCCCACCTCGACGTCGCCGTCCTCGGCGGCATGCAGGTCTCGGTCACCGGCGACCTGGCCAACTGGATGGTGCCCGGCAAGATGGTCAAGGGCATGGGCGGCGCGATGGACCTGGTGCACGGTGCCAAGAAGGTGATCGTGCTGATGGACCACACCACTCGTGACGGCTCGTCGAAGCTGATGCCCGCGTGCACGCTGCCGTTGACCGGCCGGGCCGTCGTACAACGCGTGATCACCGGTCTGGGTGTCTTCGACGTCAACGTCGCCTCGTTCACCGTGGTCGAGCTGGCCCCCGGCGTGACGTTCGAGCAGGCACAGGCCGCCACCGACGCCCCCCTGACCCCCACGAGTCGTTGACTTTCGTGGCTCGACTTGTTGAGTTTCGCGCGTCGACTTGTTGATCGTGGGCGGCCCCGAGGTCGAGAACTGACGAGTCGACGTGCAAGAACCAACAAGTCGACGCGCCACAACCCACGACTCGCGACACCAAAGTCAACGAGTCGTGGGTTCGGGGGGCTTGTGGTCAGCCGGCGTTGATGTCGGAGGGGTGGGTGGCCAGCGCGGTCACCTTGATCTCCATGTAGGGGAACAGCGGGAGTGCCGAGAGCATCGTGTGCAGCTCGTCGGCGTCGGCCACGTCGAGGATGGAGATGTTGGAGTACTCCCCCGCGATGCGCCAGATGTGCGGCCACTTGCCGGCCCGCTGGAGCTCCTGGGAGTAGGCCTTCTCACGGGCGACGATGTCGGCCCGGACATCCGGATCCAGGTCGTGCGGGATCCGGACGTCCATGCGGGCGTGGAACAAGGCCATCAGGCCGGGTCCAGGACGAAGTCGTAGGTGGTCTGGTTGCCGTTGCCGGATTCGGCGGGCTGGATGTCGAGCAGCAGCTCCGGCTTGACCGCCGAGGCGATGTCGTCGTCGTTGTGCGGGTCGCCGGGGAAGTAGAGCTGGGTCGTGATCAGCTGGTGCTCCGGTGCGGAGACCTTGAGGTGCAGGTGGGCCGGGCGCCAGGCGTGCCAGCCGGCAGCGGAGATCAGCTTGCCACACGAGCCGTCGGTCGGGATCTGGTACGGCGCGGGCTGCATGGTGTTGATCCGGTAGCGGCCCTCGTCGTCGGCGATGATCGTGCCGCGCAGGTTCCACTCGGGGATGCCGGGGGCGAACTGGCTGTAGAAGCCCGCCTCGTCGGCGTGCCACAGCTCGACCTTCGCGTTCGGCACCGGGTTGCCGGCCACGTTGGTGACCTGGCCCTGGAACAGCAGCGGGGTGCCCTGCTCGTCCTCGCGCATCGGCATCGTCGCCTCGGCACCGAGCTCGGGGGCCCCGGGCACGTAGTAGGGGCCCTCGATGGTGCCCTTGGAGCCCTCGCGGTCGGCGTTGGCGACCTCCTCCACGACGTGCTCGACCCAGACGTCGAGGAACAGCGGCCACTCGCCGTCCTGGCCGACGGAGATCAGCCACGCCTTGAGCGCGTTGAACTCGTCGTAGGTGACCTCGTGCTTGCGGATGGTTGCGTAGACGGCGTCGAGCACCTCGCGGGCAAGGAGGTCGACGCGCTCCTTGGGAGTGTTCTCGACACCGACGAGCTTGTCGGTCTTGAACCGCTCCGTTGCGGACGCACCCGAGGCGGCTGCGGTGGCGGTTTCAGTAGCGGCGGACATCTCTGTCTCCCTCTCGATCTGCTGGCCCGATGCGGGTTCCGTCGGGAGTGACGGGCACCGGAAGTCCCTTTGAGGCTAGGCCCGGAAATTGATTCAGCACAAGGACTTGTTCTCGGAAGACAAAGAGGTACGACGTCTCAATGGCACCCTAGGCTAGACCTAGGCATTTGCCGGGTGTGGCTCTGCTCACGACCTGTCAGTGTCGAGGGGACATCACCGCCCCACGGAACGTCTTCCCGGGGCATCCACCGATCCGGAGGAACCCCATGAGCGAGACCCTGGCGCACGTGCGCGACACCCTCTCCAATGCCGTCGTCGATGACCGCGAGGCCGGCATCTACCGGGCCAACCGCAGCATCTTCACCGACGAGGAGATCTTCGAGCTCGAGATGAAGCACATCTTCGAGGGCAACTGGATCTATCTCGCTCACGAGAGCCAGGTGGCCAACCCCGGCGACTACTTCACCACCTACATGGGTCGCCAGCCGGTCGTGATCACCCGCGACAAGGATGGCGAGCTGAACCTGCTGATCAACGCGTGTGCTCACCGCGGCGCGATGATCTGCCGCAAGAAGACCGACAACCGCACCACGTTGACCTGCCCGTTCCACGGCTGGACGTTCCGCAACGACGGCAGCCTGCTCAAGGTCAAGGACCCCGACGGTGCCGGCTACCCCGAGACGTTCAACGTCAACGGCTCCCACAACATGACCAAGGTCCCGCGCTTCGAGAGCTACCGCGGCTTCCTCTTCGGCAGCCTCAACGACGACGTCAGCACCCTCGCCGAGCACCTGGGCGACACCACCAAGGTCATCGACATGCTCGTCGACCAGTCGCCCGACGGACTCGAGGTGCTGAGGGGCTCGTCGACCTACACCTATGACGGCAACTGGAAGGTGCAGGCCGAGAACGGCGCCGACGGCTACCACGTGACCGCGACGCACTGGAACTACGCGGCCACCACCTCGCGCCGCGACACCGGGGAGTCCGCCAACGCCACCAAGACCCTGGACGCCGGCAGCTGGGGCAAGTCCGGCGGCGGCTACTGGTCCTACCCGAACGGCCACCTGTGCCTGTGGACCTGGGCCGGCAACCCGCAGGACCGGCCGCTGTGGGACCAGATGGACGTCCTGAAGGAGAAGTACGGCGAGGCCAAGGGCGAGTTCATGGTGAAGGGCTCCCGCAACCTGTGCCTCTACCCGAACGTCTACCTGATGGACCAGTTCTCCACGCAGATCCGGCACTTCCGCCCGATCTCGACCGACCAGACCGAGGTCACGATCTACTGCATCGCCCCGAAGGGTGAGAGCAAGGAGTCGCGCTCCTGGCGGATCCGGCAGTACGAGGACTTCTTCAACGCCTCCGGCATGGCCACCCCCGACGACCTGGAGGAGTTCCGCTCCTGCCAGCTCACATTCCAGGCCACCAAGGCGCCGTGGAACGACATGAGCCGCGGTGCCGAGCACTGGCTCACCGGGCCCGACGAGGTCGCCAAGGCACTCGACATGCCCGGCGTGATCTCGGCCGGGTTGAAGAACGAGGACGAGGGGCTCTATCCCGTGCAGCACGGCTACTGGCGCGACGTGATGGTCGCCGCCGTGGATGCCGAGGAAGCCGCAGCCACCGCCCGTACGACGAACCAGGCCTGAGGAGCAACGCCATGACCACCACAGACACCGAGGGCACCAAGCTGATCACGCAGAGCGCGATCGAGCAGTTCCTCTACCGCGAGGCGCGCTACCTCGACGACCGCGAGTTCGAGAAGTGGCTCGAGTGCTACGCCGACGACTGCGAGTACTGGATGCCGGCGTGGGACGACAACGACAACCTCACCGAGGACCCGCAGACCGACATCTCGCTGATCTACTACGCCAACAAGGGCGGGCTCGAGGACCGCGTGTTCCGGATCCGCACCGAGCGCTCCAGCGCGACGTCGATCCCCGAGCCGCGCACCAGCCACAACATCACCAACGTCGAGGTCATCGAGCGTCGCGGCGACATCGTCGACATCCGGTTCAACTGGCACACGATGTACTTCCGCTACAAGACGATCGACCCCTACTACGGGACCTCCTTCTACACGATCGACTTCTCCGGTGACGCGCCGTTGATCCGCCGCAAGACCGTGGTGCTGAAGAACGACTACATCCACCACGTGGTCGACGTCTACCACTTCTGAGAGGTACCCCCATGAGTCACCAGGTTGCCCTGAGCTTCGAGGACGGCGTCACCCGCTTCATCACCGTCGCGGATGACCAGACTGTCGCCGATGCGTCGTACCGAGCCCGCATCAACATCCCGCTGGACTGCCGCGACGGCGCCTGTGGGACGTGCAAGGCGTTCTGCGAGTCGGGTGAGTACGACGGCGGCACCTACATCGACGACGCCCTCACCGAGGACGAGGCCGCGAAGGGCTTCGTGCTGCCGTGCAGCATGAAGGCGAAGTCGGACCTGGTGCTCCAGATCGCCAGCACCTCGGCGGTCGCCAAGACCAGCGCGGCGACGTACACCGGCACGGTGACGCAGCTCGAGCGGCTCTCCGAGAGCACGGTGTCGTTCACCCTGGAGACGCCGGAGCGGAGCAAGCTCGCGTTCCTGCCCGGGCAGTACGTCAACCTGGCCGTCCCGGGCACGAACGAGACGCGGTCCTACTCGTTCTCCAACGCCCCAGACGGCGAGGGGCTCACCTTCCTGGTCAAGCTCACGCCCGGCGGACTGATGTCGGAGCACCTCGCGAACAAGGCCGCGGTCGGCGACGAGATGACCTTCACCGGCCCCAACGGCAGCTTCTTCCTCCGTGAGTCGGACCGGCCGCTGCTGCTGTTGGCCGGCGGCACCGGCCTCGCCCCGATCCTGTCGATCCTGCGCAAGCTGCGCGACGGCGGCACCAGCCGGCCGGTGCACCTGGTCTACGGCGTCAGCAACGACACCGATCTCGTGGAGCTCGAGACGCTGGAGGAGCTGGCCGGCCAGATCCCGACGTTGACCTGGGGCCACTGCGTCTCCGACCCAGAGAGCACGGCCGCCAACAAGGGCTACGTGATGAGCCTGATCGAGCCCGAGCACCTGCACGGTGGCGACGTCGCGGTCTACGTCTGCGGTCCACCGCCGATGGTCGAGGCGGTGCGCACCCACTTCGCCGACGAAGGGGTCGAGCCGACCGGGTTCTACTACGAGAAGTTCGCACTCTCCGGCACGCCCGCCACCAAGCCGGCCGCCCCTGCTCCGGTGGTGGTCGAGGAGGTCGCCGAACCGGTCCCCGCGATCACGGAGACTGCCGCGCCGGCCGTCGCGGAAGAGGTGTTCGCCGAGCCTTCCTCCGCACCGAGCGCTCCCGCCACTGGGTCGAATCGCCTTGCAGGACAGGAGATCTTCCCGCCCCGTGAGGTCACACCGCTGCGCGCCACCGCTGCTCGGCGTACGCCGGACGAGGAGGCCGCGACCGCGCGCAGCATCGCCGGCCGACGGGTCGCCAAGGTCGGCTCGGAGGCCGCTCCGACCCCCTTCGAGTCCACGGACGACGACGAACTGCTGATCACCGGCGGTCGCGGCATCGCCAAGCAGGAGATGTTCGCGGCCCGCGAGGTCACGCCGCTGCACGAGCCGACGCAGGTGGCCCCGGCGGCACTCGCCGAGAGCCCCGGCAGCTACGAGATCGGCGAGGAGCACCCGTCGGTGCACGAGTCCGACGCGCTCTTCGAGGCCCGCGCCGCCCTCGAGCTCGGCGCCCTCGAGCTGGTCATCGGGCGCCTCTCCTCGCGCCAGGTCACCGGCTACCGCCTGCTCGCCGAGGCCACCGTGCCGTACGTCGAGGGCGACCGCTTCATCGACGCGGCGGCGTACACCGAGACCAATGCCGCCTTCCACGACTACCTGTTCACGCTGACCGGCAACGAGCACCTGCTGCAGGCCTACCAGGCACTCGGCGTGCAGGGGCACATGGAGGACGTGCTGCGGCACGCCACCTGGTGCCACCCGAGCTGCACGCAGGACCACCTCGACATCGTCGACGCCTTCGAGGCCGGCGACCGGGTGCGTGCCCGCGAGCTGATCACCGCACACGCCGACCGGTCGAAGGAGACCACGCGCCGCGCGATGGACGAGGCCCGCACCCGCGCGCTGCCGAAGTTCATCACCCCGGGTCGCTTCGACGGCAAGGTCGTGGTGATCACCGGGGCGGCGCAGGGCATCGGCGAGCGCACCGCGCGACGGGTCAGTGCCGAGGGCGGCTCCGTCGTGCTGGTCGACCGTGCCGACCTGGTCGGTGAGCTGGCCGCCGAGATCGGCAGCACCGCGCGTCCGGCACTGCCCGTGGTCGCCGACCTGGAGAGCTGGTCGGGCGCGGAGTCGGTCGTCGCCGAGGCGCTGCGCCGCTTCGGTCGGATCGACGTGCTGATCAACAACGTCGGCGGCGCGATCAACTTCAAGCCGTTCACCGAGTTCACCGACGCCGAGATCCGCGCCGAGCTCGACCGCTCGCTGCTGACCACGCTGTTCACCTGCCGTGCCGTCCTGCCCGGCATGGTGGAGCGGGGCCGCGGGGTGATCGTCAACGTGTCGTCGGCGGCCACCCGCGGCATCCACCGGATCCCCTACTCGGCGGCCAAGGGCGGCATCAACGCGATCACCGCGTCCTTGGCCGTGGAGTACGCCGACGCCGGCATCCGGGTCGCGGCCACCGCACCCGGGGGCACCGAGGCTCCGCCGCGGCGCATCTCCCGCGGCACCCCGGAGGCCACGAGCGAGCAGGAGCAGGCATGGTTCCAGGCGCACATCGACCAGACCATCGACTCCTCGCTGATGCGCCGCTACGGCACACTCGACGAGCAGGCCGCGGCGATCACGTTCCTGGCCTCGGACGAGGCGTCGTACATCACCGGAAGCACGCTGCCCGTCGCCGGCGGCGACCTCGGCTGAGTCCTGATGCGCCGCAGCCGCGAAGCACTAGCGTGACGGGATGATCTCTCATCTTCCCGGGCACGTGTTCGTCGGGCGGGAGGCCGAGCTCGAGGCACTCGGTCGGCTCGTCACCGCAGACCCGGGCCGCCCGGCCATCGTCGTCGTGGAAGGTCCGGCCGGCAGCGGCAAGACCACCCTGGTCGACGAGTTCCTGGCCCGCCAGCCGGGGATGACGGTCGCGCACACCGGAGCGACGGCATGGGAGTCCGGCCATCCGTACGCCGTGCTCGAGCAGCTCGGAGTCACCGTCGCCCCGGACCTCGATCCGGTGGCGGCGGCCCGGGTACTCCTCCCCGAGCTCCAGGACCGTGCCGGCGACGGTCGACTGATCGTGATGGTGGACGGCGCCGACGAGGCCGACGCCGGCTCGCTGATGGCGCTGCACTCGGCCGCGCGTCGGGCGCCGACGACGGTCCGGGCGATCCTGACCGCGCGCGGGCCGGTGCACGCCGATCTGCCCGACCTCCGACGGCTGCACATCTCCGAGCTCGACCGCACCGAGGTCCGCCAGATCGCGCTCCAGGCAGGGGTCGCGCTCACCGATCGCGACGCGAAGGCACTGCGCGACCACACCCGTGGCAACCCGGCCCTGGTCATCGAGCTGCTCGCCGAGTCCCCCGATGCCGACTGGACCGACTGGCAGCGGCCGCTGCCCGCCACGCGACGCCGGGTGGCCGAGGTCCGCACGAGGCTGGAGAAGGCCCCGCCGTCCGCCCGCAGACTGGTCGAGGCGGTCGCCGTCCTCGGCGATCCCGGCGCCGAGGCCGAGGCGACCCAGCTGGCCGGGGTCAGCAACGACCCGATCACGGCTCTGGACAGCGCGGAGGCGACCGGGCTGATCCATCGCGACCTGCAGCTGGGCGACCACGTGCTCCGCTTCGTCGACCCGATGACCCGCTCCGCCGTGATCGAGACGATGCCCGTGCGTCGTACCCACCAGCTGCACGGCAAGGCGGCCGACCTGGTCGACGACGAGTTCCGCGCCCTGTCCCACCGGGTGCTCTCCGGGGTGGCACCGGGCCGGCAGCTGCTCACCGAGCTGCGAGACTACGCCGACCGCCAGGCCGCCGAGGGCGCCTGGGGACGGGCCGCCCACGCCCTGATCCGCGCCAGCCGCATCGAACGCGACCCGGCCCGCCGGACCGCCCTCCTCGTGGACGGTGTCGACGCCCTGGTCGGCGCCGGCGAGCTGCCCGAGGCCAACCTCTTCACCGACGAGCTCGAGGCGGCGCCACGTTCGGCCCGCATCGACGCGACCCTGGCCTACGTCTCGATCCTGCGCGGCCGCCCCGCCGAGGCCGACCTTCTCCTGAACCGCGCCTGGCAGGACTGGGACTCCGCGCAACCGGAGGTGCGGGTCGCGGTCAGCGTGCGACGGGTCCTGCACCACCTGGGGATGTGGGACCCAACGGCCCTGGTGGAGTGGTCCGACCGGGTGATCACCACCGGCGACCCTGACAGCCCGGCGGGTCTCGAGGCCGCAGCCATGCGCGGCATCGGACTCGGCGCCAGCGGACGCTGGGACGAGGCGTTGACGGCGTACGACGAACTCGTCGGCCGGGTGCCGACCGGTCCTCAGTCACAGCGGATCCGACTGGGCCGGGGGTGGGTCGACCTGGCCCGCGGCGAACAGGTCTCGGCCCGCCACGACTTCGAGGGCGCCGTGCCGACCAGGTTCCGCATGGGGTCGACGCGCATCTCCTTGTGGGCGCAGGCCTGGTTGGCTCGCAGCCTCTTCCAGCTCGGCGACTGGGACGAGGCGTTGGCCGTCGTGGCGCGGGCCGGCCGTGAGGTCGCGGAGTCCGAGCACCACCTGATCCGACCGCTGGTGCACTGGACCGGCGTCCAGATCAACGCCCTGCGGGGCGACCAGGCCGCCGCCCGCGAACACCTGCGCCGAGGCGCCGCCGCCTCACAGGACTACCCGATCATGCAGATCCCGGCGGCCATCGCCCGCGCCAACTTCGCCGAGGTGGCCGCCGACTACGAGGGCGTGGTCCGGGCGCTGGAGCCACTGCTCGGGCTCTTCGCCGACCGCCCCGACGAACCCGGCTTCTGGCCCTGGCGCGCGCTCTATGCCAACGCCCTGGTGCTCACCGACCACGTCGCCGAGGCCCGTGACCTGGTCGACCATCACCTCTCCGTCGCCGTGGCGCGTGACCACCGCTCCGACCAGGCCGCCCTGTTGGCGGTCTCGGGCCGGATCAGGTGCGGCGAGGGCGACCTGGACGGCGGTGTCGCCGACTTCGAGTCCGCCCTCGAACTGCTCTCCGGGATGCCGCTCCCCTTCGAGCGCGCGCGGGTCAGCTTCAGCTACGGCCAGGCGCTCAGGCGGGCCGGTCGACGTCGCGAGTCGGCGCTCATCATGCGCGTCGCGCGCGACGCCTACGCCACTCTGGGGGCCACGTCGTACGTCGAACGCTGTGACCGCGAGCTGAACGCGGCCGGACTGAACTCACGGCGTACCGACGGGGTCACCGACCTCACCTCGCAGGAGATCGCGGTCGCCGACCTGGTCGCGCGCGGGCTGAGCAACCGGGAGGCCGCCGAGCAGCTCTACATCTCGGTGAAGACCGTGCAGTACCACCTGACCCGCATCTACGCGAAGCTCGGCATCCGCTCCCGGGCCGAGCTCGCCGCCCGGCACCGGCCCCGAGTCCAGGACGACGAGTCGTGACCCAGCTGACCGCTCCGCGCCGGCAACGCGTCAGCGTGCGCGGGCTCGTCGACGACCTCGGGCCCACGCAGGCGGCCAACGGCCTGGTCGCACTGGTCTTCGCGGCCACCGGCCCGGTGGCGGTCATCCTCGCCGTCGGCACCGCCGGAGGACTGAGCCGCGTGGAGATCAGCTCGTGGATCTTCGCCGTCTTCTTCCTCAACGGCCTGCTGACGATCGCGGCCAGCTGGGCCTACCGCCAACCGCTGTCGTTCTTCTGGACCATCCCCGGCACCGTCGTGGTCGGCAAGTCGCTGGACCACCTGACCTGGCCCGAGGTGCTCGGGGCGTTCCTGGTCACGGGTGCCCTGATCGTCGTGCTGGGTCTGACCGGCTGGGTCGGCCGGGCGATGGCGGTGATCCCGTTGCCGCTGGTGATGGCGATGGTGGCCGGGGTCTTCCTGCGCTTCGGCACCGACCTCGTCGGCGCGGTCCGGTCGGACGCTGCCATCGCCGCGCCCATGGTGCTGGCCTTCGTGGCCCTGAGCCGGATCACCTCACTGGGCCGCTGGATGCCGCCGGTGCTCGGCGCGCTGCTTGTCGGCGCGGCCGCGGTGGGCATCGCCGGCTCGTTCGCCCCGGCGTCGGGGCCGGTGCTCGCCTCCCCGACGTTCCAGGCACCCGTCTTCACGACGGGCGCGCTGCTCGAGCTCGTCGTACCCCTGGCGATCACCGTGCTCGTCGTGCAGAACGGTCAGGGCGTCGCGGTGCTGAACCAGGCCGGGCACCGCCCACCGATCAACGTGGCCACCGTGTGGTGCGGCATCGGGTCGATGCTCAGCGCGACGATCGGCGGCATCTCCTCCTGCCTGACCGGCCCGACCAGCTCGCTGCTCGTCGCATCGGGGAAGAGGGAGCGCCACTACGCCGCGGCCGTCGTCTGCGGAGCCCTGGCCCTGGTCGTCGGCCTGTTCGCCCCGCTGTTCGTGCGACTGATGCTGGCCACCCCGCCGGCGTACGTCGCCACGCTCGGCGGCCTCGCCATGCTCCGTGCGCTGCAGGGCGCGTTCGTCGCCTCGTTCGCGCACCGGTTCACCCTGGGTGCGCTGGTGACGTTCCTGGTCACCATCACCGACGTGACGATCTTCAACATCGGTGGGGCGTTCTGGGGCATCGTGCTCGGCCTGGCCGCATCGTGGATCCTGGAGCCGGCCGACTTCGACCACCGGGAGTGACCCGGCCGGGCTCCGCAGGCGCCACGCCTCGACTCACCCAGCGCCCACAGGTGCATGAGACCCGGGAGCCGGTGGGACCGTCGGTTGGCTGCTGTCGGTCGCGCCCGGCCGACCGTCCGGGGTGGTGAGTGCACGGTTCCTGTCGAGATCTCGGCCGACGACGACACGGATCGTGCGTTCACCGCTCAACGGCCTGGAGCAGGCTGGGACCAGGCAGCCAAGGACCGGTCAGCGGTCCTGGCGGTAGTGCTCGAGCTTCTCGTCGTCGATCTCGATGCCCAGCCCCGGCCCCTGCCTGACCAGCAGCTCACCGTTGGTGATCTCGAGCGGCGTGGCCAGCAGGTCGTCACTCATGTCGAGGAAGTTGGAGAGCTCACCGGCGCGTCGCGAGGTGAGCTTGTACGCCGCCCCGAACGCGGCGCTGCACAGCGAGCCGACCTGGCCGTCGATCTGGTTGCCCATCACGACCTCGACACCGAGGGACTCGGCCAGGTGGTGCACGCGCTGCGACATCGTGAAGCCGGTGCGGGCGGTCTTGATGCTGACCATCGTGGCCGAGCCGCCCAGGATCTCGCGGGTGACCTCGGCGGGCGTGGCGACGGACTCGTCGGCGACGAACGGGATGTGGCACTGCTCGACCAGCCAGCGGCGGCCGAGCACGTCGTCGGCGGGGTTGAGCTCCTCGGCCATCGAGAGGTCGAGGTCGTCCATCAGGCGCAGGGCGCGGGCCGACTCGGACGCGGTCCAGCCGCGGTTGCCGTCGATGTAGAGCTCGATGCGGTTGCCCAGGCGCTCACGGATCGCCCGGCAGACCGCGACGTCCAGCTCGATCGGCGTCCGCCCGACCTTCACCTTGAACGTGGTGATGCCGTAGGTCTCGAGCATCCGCTCGGCCTCGTCGGCCATCTTGACCGGGTCGTCGAAGCCGAGCATGTGGGAGACCCGCATGCGATCGGTGTAGCCGCCGAGGAGCTGCGAGACAGAGACGCCGGTGGACTGGCCGATGATGTCCCACAGGGCCATGTCGACCGCGCCCTTGGCGGTCGGGTTGGCGACGGTGCGGCCCAGCCGGGCGTGGATCAGCTCGCGGTCGAACGGCGACTCGCCGTCCATCGCCGGGGCGAAGATCGACTGGATGACCTCCTTGATGGAGGCCTGCGTCTCGCCGTACGTGAACGGGCGGGGCGGCGCCTCGGCCGTGCCGACCAGGCCGTCGTCGGTGTGCACGCGCACCAGGATGTGCTCGGCCACCCGCACCTCGCCGCTGGCGAAGACCAGGGGCTTGCGGTAGGGGATGGCAAAGGGGATCGCCTCGACCTTGGTGATCTTCATCGTGGCTGCTCCTGGGGGTGGCGGCGGGAAGTCGTCTCTCTCAGGCTAAGGCGCCGATTGATACAACACAAAGACTTTGTGCGGCGCCATTAGGAGCCGTGGAGTATCGCCGAAGGTTCATCGTCGCAGCGGGTCACTGCCGCTCACGCAGGCGCGCATTCGGCAGCGCCGGTGCCGGGATCGGCGGAAGGTGGTCGTCGACGACGATGCCGAACCGGCCGTCGGCGACGTCCTGCCCGTCGGGGACCACGGATCCGTCCCGCGTGACCTGCGCCTGCCACTCCTCGCGGAACTGCACGATCTCCTCGTGGGTGCGGCCGACGAAGTTCCACCACATCACGATCGCCTCGCCCAACGGCTCGCCGCCGAGCAGCAGCAGCCGCGCGTCGTCGTACGCCGTGAGCTCGATGCTCGTGCAGCCCGGGGCGAGGTAGGCGAGCTCGGCGGGCTTCAGGTCCTGGCCGGCGACCGAGACCGCACCCGAGTCGAGCAGCACGCCGTGCTCGAAGCCGGCCTCCACGTCAAGGGCCAGCGTGGCGCCCTGCGCGAGGATCAGCTCGGCTCCGAGCAGCGGCGTGTGGGTCGTCACCGGCGAGGTGTCACCGAGCAGGGAGCCCAGGAAGACGCGCGCCTCCCACCCGGGTCCGGTGACCGGGGTCGGGGCGTGGTGGGCGAAGGTCGGCTCGGCGTCGCGCGAGGCCGACGGCAGGGCCACCCACAGCTGGGCGCCGTGCAACACGGTCGTGTCGGGAGTGGAGACCTCCGAGTGGCTGATCCCCCGCCCGGCGGTCATCAGGTTCACCTCGCCGGGTCGCACCATCGCGTGGTTGCCGGCGCTGTCGCGGTGCTCGATCTCGCCGGTGAACAGCCAGCTGACCGTCTGCAACCCGGTGTGCGGGTGCGGCGCCACCGACATGCCGCCACTGTCCGCGACGCGGTCGGGTCCGTAGTGGTCCACGAAGCACCAGGCACCGATCAGGGAGCGTTGGCGTTGCGGCAGCGTGCGGCGTACCTGCATGGCCCGGAGGCCGCCGAGCGGGACCTCGCGAGGAGTCAGCACCTCGACCGGGGCCTGCGGCGCAGACTCCTCACACACGACTTCGTCGGGATCACGTTCCTGGTTGCTCATGCTCCCAGTCTTGCGCAGCCGTCAACCCGCCGATCACACCCTGTTCATGGCTCCCGGGCATCGTGGCGTGCATGCGGATCGCCCAGCTCGCCAACTTCGTCGGCCCGTCCTCCGGTGGCATGAAGACCGCCATCGCGGCCCTCGGCTCGGGCTATGCGGCGGCCGGCGTCGAGCGCCTGCTCCTGCTGCCCGGCCCGTACGACGACCGCGCGCGAACCGTCGACGGTGAGGTGGTGCAGTTCCGCGCGCCGAAGGTCGGCGGCGGCTACCGGCTGATCCTCGAGCCCTGGCGGGTGATCAACGAGCTGGAGGCGTTCGCGCCGACCACGGTGGAGATCAACGACAAGTCCACGCTGCTGCCGATCACACGCTGGGCGCGGCGCAACAGCATCGGGTCGGTGCTGTTCTCCCACGAGCGCCTCGACGCGATGCTCGGCCTGCGGACCGGCTTCGAGACGTCGGCCAAGGTCTCGATCGGTCTCTACAACCGGCTGCTGGTGCGCCAGTTCGACACGGTTGTGGTCACCTCACGATATGCCGAGCGCGAGTTCGGACCCGCCGCCGCGGCGGTCGGCACGCCTGTCGTGCGGGTGCCACTGGGTGTTGACCTCGACCTCTTCGAGCCCGGCCCCGGATCACCCCACGGACCGCTCCGCCTGGTGCACGTGGGCCGACTCAGCCGCGAGAAGAGCCCGAACCTCGCGGTCGCCACCGCGGTCGAGCTGCACCACCGCGGGGTTCCGGTGCACCTCGACGTCTACGGCGACGGTCCGCACCGCGACGAGCTCGAGACCCTCGCCGGCCGGGCACCGGTCACCTTCCACGGCCACGTCGCCGACCGGGCCAGGCTCGCCCGCCTGATCGGCGAGGCCGACATCGCGTTGTCGGTCTGCCCCGGTGAGACGTTCGGCCTGGCCGTGCTCGAAGCGCTGGCCTGCGGAACACCGGTCGTCACCGCCTCCACCGGTGGTGCCAGTGAGCTCGTCGACGCATGGTCCGGGCAGCAGGGTGCCGCGCATCCGGCCGGCCTCGCGGACGCCGTACAACGCCTGGCCGCGCGTGAACCCGCCGCGCGGCGAGCTGCGGCCCGGG
>NZ_BCRJ01000053.1 GCF_001552535.1 Nocardioides jensenii JCM 1364 = NBRC 14755
GGCGAGCTGCGGCCCGGGCCCGCGCCGAGGCCTTCCCCTGGCCCGACGCGGTGGAGCGGATGCTGGCCGTGCACGCCGGTCTCTCCGCCCGCCCCCGGCTGGCCACTGCCTGACCTCGGGCCCGGGCGTCCTGGCGGCAGCTCAGTCGAGCGCGAGGTACTGGTCGGCCCAGGCACTGATGATCCGGGCGGCGCGCTGCGCCTGGCCGGGCGCGGTGAGCAGGTGGTCGGAGCCCTCGAGCGAGACGAAGCTGCGTGGGTGACGCGCGGTGCGGAAGATCTCGCTGGCGTTGGCGATGCCGACCGTGTTGTCGGTCGGCGAGTGCATCACCAGCAGGGGCCGACGCAGGGTGCGGACCTGCTCGCGCAGGTCGGCGCGACGGATGTCCTCGACGAAGTCGCGCTTGAGCGTGAGCGCCTTGCCGCCGACCAGCCACTGTGCCTCCCCCTCGCCCAGGACCCGGTCGAGAAGGGCGTCGTAGTTGTGCTCGACGTGGCTGGGCTCGACGGGTGCCGCGATGCTGACCACCGCGCGCACTCCCGGAAGCTGACTGGCCGCGGCCAGGACGGCGGCGCCGCCGAACGAGTGGCCGACCAGGATCTCGGGCGGCCGGCCCTGCTCGACCATGAACTCGACGGCGCGCACCGTGTCGGCCACCTTGTGCGAGAACGACCCGTCACCCCAGTCGCCCTCGGAGTCGCCGAGCCCGAGGTTGTCGAAGCGCAGCATGCCGACGCCCTCCGCGGCGAGCTGGCGGCAGATCCGCGCCGAGGCGACGAAGTCCTTGCCGAGGGTGAAGCCGTGGGCGAAGACTCCCCAGCCGCGCACCTCGCCACGGGGCAGGTCGACCAGCCCGGCCAGCATCTCGCCCGACACGCTCGGGAACCGCACCTGTTCCGCCATGGCCCTCATCCTGCCGTGCCGCTCGCGCTCGGCGCGAGTGGCGCACGGCACCGAGGTCGTCGGAACAAACCACGGGGGACGGTTGGTTCCTCTCCTGTGTCCACTCTCTTCTCACCCCTGTCCATCGGCTCGACCAAGCTGGCCAACCGCGTGCTCATGGCACCCCTGACCCGGATGCGGGCAACCGCACCGGGCGACGTGCCGAACGACCTCATGCGCGACTACTACGTGCAGCGCGCCGCCGCCGGTCTGGTGATCAGCGAGGGCACCCAGATCAGCCCCGAGGGCAAGGGCTATGCCGACACCCCGGGCATCCACAGCCCCGAGCAGGTCGCCGGCTGGCGTTCGATCACGGACGCCGTCCACGCGGCCGGTGGCGTGATCGCCGCCCAGCTGTGGCACACCGGCCGGGTGGGCCACGAGTCACTGCACGACGGGGCGCTGCCGGTCTCGGCGAGCGCACTCGAGTTCCGCAGCCGCACCTCGCTCAAGGACGACGAGGGCACTGTCGTCCGCGCCATCTGCCCCACGCCACGCGCCCTCGAGGTCGACGAGCTGCCCCGGCTCGTCGACGACTACCGGCGCTCGGCCCGCAACGCCGTCGACGCCGGCTTCGACCTGGTCGAGGTGCACGCCGCGCACGGCTACCTGCTGCACCAGTTCCTGGCCGAGGCGAGCAACCAGCGCACCGACGGGTACGGCGGCTCGCTGGAGAACCGGGCCCGGCTGCTGCTCGAGGTGGTCGACGCGATCATCGACGAGATCGGTGCCGACCGGGTCGGCGTACGCATCTCGCCGGTCGGCAGCTTCAACGGGCTCGACTCCGACGACGACGGCGAGGCCGGGCTGTACGTCGCCCGGGCCCTGGCCGATCGTGACATCGCGTTCCTGCACCTCTCCGAACCCGACTGGGCCGGCGGGCCCGCGCTGGACGACGAGTTCCGCACCCGACTGCGCGCGGCCTTCCCCGGCGTGATCGTGGGCGCCGGCAACTACGACCTGGCCAAGGCCGAGCGCCTGCTCGACGCGGGTCACATCGACGCCGCGGCGTTCGGACGCTCCTTCATCGCCAATCCCGACCTGCCCACAAGGCTCGAGGCCGGGCTGCCGCTCAACGCGCCGACGCCGGAGACGTTCTACGGCGGCGACCACGAGGGCTACACCGACTACCCGGCCCTGGCCGACGCCTGACCATGGCCGAGGCCTGATCCGCCCGGGCGAGGCTGCTCAGAAGCGCGGCACGTCGCGCTCCCCGGCGGTCGGGAACGGGTTGAACCGGCAACCCTGCAGGCTGATCGACTGCTGCTGCATCACCGGTGCCGGCGCTCCGGCGCGCGGGCAGGAGCGATGCGACCAGCCCAGCCAGTGGCCGGTCTCGTGGTTGACCACCATGTGTCGATAGCTGCGCAACGTGCCACCGGCCCGGTTCCACGCCGGTGAGGCGTGCTGCCACCGCAGCTGGTTGATCACGACGAAGCGCCCGACCCGGCAGCTCCACTGGGCACTGCATCCGGAGGAGAAGCGCGGCAACCACGACGACTCGGCCAGGACCAGGGTCATCGACCCGCCGCTGCGCACCTCGTTGAACGCGATGCCGGCCCCGCGCCAGCCGCGCGGATCGTTGAGTGAGGCGTTGGCCAGACGACGGAAGTCGCGCAGGCTCGCGGTGATCCGGCCCCGCGTCTCGACCTTGTAGTGCACGACGTGCCTGGCCGGCACCCGGTGGCCGATCCTGAACGCCTGGGAGACCACCGGGCGGGTCCGGTAGCCGGCCCGCGTCGCGGTGGCACGCACCCGCACCGCATGCCCGACATCGCGCCAGGTCAGGCGGTAGCTCTGCTTCGTGGCTCGCGCAATGGGCCTGCCGTCGCGCAGCCAGCGCCAGGTGATGCGGGTCGGCTTCGGACTCAGGGTGGGCCTGGTCGAGGTCAGGGTGGAGAGATAGCGCTTGGTCCCCCGCGGATCGGGTCGGCGTACCAGCCCGAAGGTCGCCTTGCGCACGACGCGGGCGCGCGAGGTGGCGCTGGCCGGGTCGTACGACGCGTGGCTGGCGGTGACGCGCACCGAGAGGGAGCGGCCGATGTCGGCGATCACGGGGCGATAGCGCCGCTCGGTGGCACCCGCGATCGGCCGGCCGTCCCGAAGCCAGGCGAAGGCGTACGTCGCATCCGCGGGCTGCCACGCCCCGGGGGCGGCGGTCACCGTGCCGAGGTAGACCGCCGTGCCGGTCAGCGTCGGCGCGGTCAGGTTGGTGATCGGCTCGGCGACGACCGGCTGCGCGCCGGCGCTCGGCGCAGGGAGCAGCGCGGCCACCATGCCGACGAGAGTGGCGAGCAGGGCGAGAAGACGGCGCGACATGACGTCACCCTAGGCAGATCATCAACCGCTCGGTGGGTCTCCGAGATTCTCGAGCGTCCCGTGACCGGACGAATGTGTCCGATCCCGGAGCCCTGCGCTAGCCTCCGAGCGTGTCGGATTCCACCGCAGACCTCTCCCCCGCGTTCGTCGGACTGCTCGACGACGCCGCCGTCTTCCCACCCGGGAACAGTCCCCTCGAGGACGCCGTACCGGCGTGGTTCGCCCGCCGCGCCGAGGCGTACGCCGACCTGGTCGACGCGTTCGTGGTCAGCGACCATCGCCTGCCCGAGCTGCGCCCACTCGTCGGGGATGACACGCTCCCGGTGAGCGTCGTGATCGGCGCCGGCGCCGGCGGCATCACCCCGGCCGCGAGCACGGTCTCACGCATCGGCGGCCTCCGGCTCGCGAGTCTCGAGGTGGCCCTGCGCGACCCGTCCGACCTGGCCGGCAACGCGCGCCGGGTGATCGCCGGCCTCGACCAGGCCCGCGACCTCGGGCTGGTCGACGACGAGGTGGCGGTCTTCGTCGAGCTCCCCCAGGAGCCGCCGAGCGCCGGATGGCTGGCGGCCGCCGACGAGATCGCCGCCGCCGACCTGCGTCTGAAGTTCCGCACCGGCGGCGTCGAGGCTCACCTGTTCCCCACACCCGACACACTCGGCGCGTGGATCACCGCGGCCCTCGACCGCGAGTGCGCCTTCAAGTGCACCGCCGGCCTGCACCAAGCCGTGCGCCACGACGACCCCGAGACCGGTTTCCGCCATCACGGCTTCCTCAACGTGCTGCTGGCCACCCGCGCCTCACTCGACGGCGACGACCCGGTCGCCGTACTCGGCGAGTCCGACCCGGCCGCCCTGATCGCTCTCTTCAACGAGCACGGCCACGACACGATGGCCCGCACCCGGCGCTGGTTCACCGGCTTCGGGTCCTGCAGCGTGGTCGAACCACTCGACGATCTGCACGCGCTCGGACTGCTCACCGTGGAGTCCGCATGACGACCTGGGTGCCCGGCGCCGCCGGCTCGGCGTACGACGTCGACAACCTGCCGTACGGCGTCTTCGTGGGCACCGGTGAGGAGCCGCGGATCGGTGCCCGCATCGGTGACCACGTGCTCGATCTCGCACCCGTGGCCGCGGCCGGGCTGCTCGAGGTGGCGCACGTCTTCAGGCACCAGGCGCTCAATCCCCTGATGGCACTGGGCAGGGCCCACAACGACGCGATCCGCCGGTGGATCGTCGCGCTGCTCACCGAGGAGACCGGGCGGGCCGATGTCGAGCCGCACCTGATTCCCCTGGCAGACGTGGAGATGCGGATGCCGATCGAGGTCGGCGACTACGTCGACTTCTACGCCTCCGAGCACCATGCCTCCAACGTCGGCACGATCTTCCGGCCCGAGCAGGCCCCCCTGCTGCCGAACTGGAAGCACCTGCCTGTCGGCTACCACGGTCGTTCCGGCACGGTCGTGCCGAGCGGCACCGAGATCATCCGGCCGATGGGCCAACGGAAGACCCCGAGTGACGACGAGCCCGTGTTCGGGCCCAGCGCACGCCTCGACATCGAGGCCGAGCTGGGCTTCGTCGTCGGCATCGGCACCGAGCTCGGCGAGCGGGTCACCACCGGCGGTTTCGCGGACCACACGTTCGGCGTGATGGGACTCAACGACTGGTCCGCGCGCGACATCCAGGCCTGGGAGTACGTGCCCCTCGGCCCGTTCCTCGGCAAGTCGTTCGCGACCTCGATCTCCACGTGGGTCACTCCGCTCGCCGCACTCGACGCGGCCTGGGTCGAGCTGCCCGGTCAGGACCCGGAGCCGCTCCCCTACCTGCAGGTCGAGGGCAGGGCGGGGCTGGACATCGCGATCGAGGTGGCGGTCAACGGCCACGTGGTCAGCCGTCCGCCGTACCGGTCGATGTATTGGAGCCCGGCTCAGATGCTGGCCCACCTCACCGTCAACGGGGCCTCCGTGCGCACCGGCGACCTGTGGGCCTCGGGCACCGTCTCCGGCCCGGTGGCCGAGCAGCGCGGATCGTTCCTGGAGCTCAGCTGGGGTTGGCGCGAGCCGTTCGCTGTCGGCGACCAGGAGCGTCTGGCGCTCGAGGACGGCGACGAGGTCGTGCTGCGCTACACGGCGCCCGGGACGCTCGGCGGCCGGATCGCGCTCGGCGAGGTGACCGGCCGGATCGCGCCGGCCCGGCCATGACCTACAGGCTGGTGCGGACGGCGTAGAGCTCGGGGAAGAACGTCAGCTCGAGCGCCTTCTTCAGGAACGGAGCCCCGCTTGATCCTCCGGTGCCGGTCTTCATGCCGATGATGCGCTCGACGGTCTTGAGGTGCCTGAAGCGCCAGAGCTGGAAGTTGTCCTCGAGGTCGACCAGCTCCTCGCAGGTCTCGTAGGCCGCCCAGTTGTGCGAGGAGTCGGCGTAGATCGCGGCGAACACCGGCACCAGGTCCTCCCGGAAGGTCCACGCCAGGGTGACGTCGCGGTCGAGGACTCCGAGCGGGACCGGGTAGTCGTGGCGGGCCAGGTAGTGCAGGAACTCGTCGTAGAGCGAGGGCGCATGCAGGGCACGGCGTACGACGTCCTGGGCGACCGGGTCGGCGTCGAACACCGCGAGCATGGCCGCGTTCTTGTTGCCGAGGGTGAACTCGACCGCGCGGTACTGCCAGGACTGGAAGCCGCTGGAGCTGCCCAGCGAGTCGCGGAACTCGGCGTACTCACTGGGCGTCAGCGTGGCCAGCACCGACCACTGCTCGGTCAGCGTCTTCTGGATGTGCTTGACCCGGGCCACGCACTTGAGCGCCTGGGGCAGGTCGTCGACGCGGAGCAGCGCGCAGGCGTGCTCGAGCTCGTGGAGCACCAGCTTGAGCCACAGCTCGGTGGTCTGGTGCTGCACGATGAACAGCAGCTCGTCGTGGTGCACCGGGTCGCTGATCGGCCGCTGTGCCGAGAGCAGGGTGGGCAGGTCGAGATAGCCGCCGTAGCTCATCCGGTCACTGAAGTCGGTGACGACGGTGTCCTCGATGGCGCGGGTGTTGGCGTCCACACCGCGATCGGATTCAGTCATGGGGCTCCCTCCGCCAGCCACGGTAGCGGGTCGCCCGTGGCCTAGGCTGCGAGACGTGAAGCCCCTCGGCCAACATCCCGCACCCCGCCACGTCATCGCCCACCTCAGTGACCCGCAGATGCTGGCCGGCCGGCCGCTCCACGGCAAGGTCGACACCGAGGCCAGGATGCGCGCGGCCCTCGACCGACTGTCCGCGATCGACCCGCCGCCGCACGCGATCGTGTTCACCGGAGACCTCGCCGACCGCGGTGAGCCCGAGGCGTACGCCGTCCTTCGCGCCCTGGTCGAGCCCGCCGCCGCACAGTGTGGCGCGCAGGTGGTCTGGGTGATGGGCAACCACGACGAACGCGCGGCGTACGCCCAGGGCCTGCTCGACCGCGCCGCGACGGACGCACCACAGGACGAGGTGCACGACGTGGACGGGCTGCGCATCATCTCCCTCGACACCAGCGTGCCCGGCTACCACCACGGCGAGATCGGCACCGAGCAGCTCGCCTGGCTGGCCGACCAGCTGGCCACCCCCGCCGAGCACGGCACCCTGCTCGCCGTGCACCATCCGCCGATCCCGGTGCCGATGCTCGAGGCGGCGGCGCTGATCGAGCTGCACGACCAGGCCGCCCTGGCCGACGTCATCCGTGGCACCGACGTGCGCGGCATCATCGGCGGGCACTTCCACTACACGTCGTGGTCGACGTTCGCCGGTGTGCCGGTCTCGGTCGCCTCGTCCACCTGCTACACCGAGGACCCGGCGACGCCCGGCCTGACCTCCGGGGTCGACGGGCACCAGGCATTCACGATGCTGCACGTCTATGCCGATGCCGTCGTGCACAGCGTGGTGCCGGTGGCCGGCGCACCCGAGGTGGTCGGCCACCCGGCCGAGCTGGCCGAGCAGCTCGAGGCCCTCGACCCGACGGAGCTGTTCGAGCTGGTCTCCGGCAAGGAGTCACCGCTCTACTCCAACGAGCTCTGAATCCGCCGGCGCACAGCCACGTTGCTCGATCCGACGCGAGGTTCCACCAGGGTCACGCGGCGCGGCCGATCGCTCCGACCGAGCCTCGACCCACGCCGTGGACGGGCAAGCAGCACGACGAGGACGAGCGCCGTCAGCAGGTAGGCGTTGCCGACCACCTGCTCGATCGGCGACCACGCCAACTCGCGGTCGTCGTGGTTCGGCGGCCACCAGATGCACCCGGAGACGAACACCGCCGTGCCGGATCCGGCCGCCCAACGACGACCGGAGCCCATCAGCACGATCACGGTCGGCACCGCCCAGACCCAGTGGTGGCTCCACGAGATCGGGGAGGCGAGCAGCATCGCCACCGCCGCGACGCACGCGCCCAGGGCCGGATCCCCGCGGCGCCAGATGCCGGCGGCCAGCACCAGGGTGGCCGACGCGATCACCCCGGCGCCGAGCAACCAGGCGACGGTGGACGGCTCGGCCCCGCCCACGCGTGTCAACCCGGCCAGGATCGACGGGTTGCCGGCATACGGCACACCGCCGACCCGACCGGGGTCCCACAGGACGTCGGTCCAGTAGGCCACCGAGGTGCCCGGCAGCAGCGCGAACCCGAGCCCGACGGTGGCGACGAACGTGAGCCCGGCGACCGCGGCGTGGTGCCGTCGCCCGATCAGCACCAGGAACACCACGAAGACCAGCGGAGTGAGCTTGATGCCCGCGACGACGCCGATCAGGGCCCCGCTCCACCGGCGTCGCGGGCCGAGCAGGTCCACCACGACGGCGGCCGTCAACAGCAGGTTGACCTGTCCGAAGACGAGGTTGGCCCGCACCGGCTCGAAGGCCATCGCGGCCAGCACCAGCCCCACCACGACGTACGACGACCGCGAGCGGCCGCGGCTCGGCAGCACGAGCGTGATCGTCACGGCCAGGGCCAGGATGCTGATGCTGGTCCACAGGCCCACCGCCAGCGGGAACGGAAGCAGTGCCGGCCCGGTCATCAGCAGGGCGGCGAAGGGCGGGTAGGTGAACGGCAGCCCGGTGCCGGCCTCACCCGAGTCGTAGAGCGGAAGCCCGTCGAGCACCGCGGTGCCGCCGAAGCGATAGACGGCCAGGTCGACGAAGCCGCCGTGCCCGGCGACGACCAGCGCGATCATCCCGGCCAGCCAGGCCAGGCTTCCGACGAGCACCAGCGACCGTCGCTGGGCGGGGACCATCCCAGACGCCGTCATGGGACCGGCAGCCACTCGGCGTCGGCGATCTTCTCCAGCCGTTCGCGCGCCCGCCGGGTGAGCAGCAGGAGCGGCACCAGCAGGGCGACGTACGAGCAGCCCATCACGATGGCGAGGTAGGCACCGTGCAGCGAGGAGTCGAGCGGAGCGACCAGGCCGAGCACCACCGACACTGCCACCAGCGCGGACCCGGCCAGCCGCGAGAGCCGCAGGCAGGCCAGGAACGGCACCAGCCACAGGAAGTACCAGAGGTGCACGACGGGGCTGAGCACGATGGTCGCGGCGACCAGCACGACGGTCGTGTGCACCGCGCCCTTGCGGTGTCCGGTCGGCGCCCGGAGGGCGAGGGCGACCACGACGACGAGGCTGAGGGCGGTGGCCAGGTGGCGCACCCGGTCCAGGAACCAGGCGGGCTCGGAGCCGAGCCCGAGGTGCTGCGCGCTCCAGTCCAGGGCACCGCCGAGCACGGTGGGGGCCGACAGTGGCGTGTTGACCGTGCCGGGCACCGAGAGCGAGTCGACCCAGCCGGCGCCGAGGCCCCACACGGCTCCGAGCCCGAAGAGCACGGCGAGCGAGAGCGCGCCGACACCGGCGAACCGTCGCAACCTGGCGCCCATCGACGCGGCGACCGGCAGCGAGACCAGCACCACCGCGACGCAGATCAACCCGCCGGGCAGCTTGACCGCGGCGGCCAGCCCACCGAGCATCGCGCCCCACTGCCATCCGCGTTCCACGGCCACCACGAGGGCGGCCGCCATCAGACCGACCATGAGCAGGTCGTTGTGCAGCCCGCCGACCCCGTTGGCCAGCATCAGCGGCGAGGCCAGCACGAAGACGCTGGCCAGCGCGGGGTTCGCCCCACACCACGACGCCAGCCTCGGCACGGCCCAGGCCAGCAGGACCAGCCCGACGACGGCGATGCCGCGATGGGCGACGACCAGGATCCACGGGTTGCCGGTGAACCGCGCGGCGAGGTCGCCGAGGATCAGGGGCAGCGGGCCGTACGGCGTGGGCGTGTCCATCCAGCGCGGGTCGACCGCGTTCACGATCGGACCGCGTAGCAGGGACGGCCCGTTCGCATAGGGGGAGATGTCGAGTGCGGTCAGCATGCCCTGTGCGGCATAGCTCCAGCCGTCGCGGGAGAACAACGGCGGCGCGACCATCAACGGCGTCGACCACATCAGGGTGGCGTAGCGGACCAGCCCCAGCGCACCCTCGCGCTCGACGCCCTCGGCGCGGGCGACGTACCGGCACAGGGACAGCCAGGCGGCCGCCAGCAGGCCGAGGCCGGTCATGACGAGAGTGAGGCCGGCCATCCGGCCGAGCATGTGCTCACGCAGCTCGACGACCACGTCGAGGTAGAGCAGCCGGGCCGTGTCGGGGAGCGGGGACACCAGCAGGCCGCCGAGAAGGACCAGGAACGACCCCGTCAGACCACGCGCGATCATGCTGGCGACGCTAGGGACGCTCCGCTACCGGACGGGGTCGCCCGGGCGAACGACACCGCAACTTCGGGGAATCAGGGTGTGGCTCACGGTCTCGGCCGTCGCGAGCGTCGCATCCGCTGAGTGCAACGCTGCGGCCAAGGAGGGAGCCGATGCGGAGCATCGGCGGCTGACGCGAACGCGGCGAGGTGCCGGCGGGGCGGCGCGCAGCAGGCCGTGGACCTGTGAGGCACGCCCTCAGACGCCTTCGTTGTCGGCGAAGCCGGGGTGCACGAACGGCTCGCCGCGCTGCAGCTTCTCGACCGCGCCGGGATGGACCCGGTGCAGGTGGGCGATCGCCTTGCGCCGGTAGCGCAGGATCTGCGTGGCGCCGCCGATCCAGAAGACGTACTGCGCGCACAGCGCCACCCGGAAGTCGGCCAGGTCGTACGCCGAGGCGCCGCGGGGCTCTCGCCAGTCGAGGATCATCCCGATCAACGCCATGGTCAGCAGGGAGGCCAGGAACCCGCCGATGTTGACCAGGCTGGTGGCCCGGCCGAGCGACTCCTCGGGAGTGAAGCTGCGGGCCAGGTCGAAGCCGACCATCGAGGCCGGGCCTCCGGAGCCGGTCAGGCAGACCAGGACGACGAGCAAGGGCAGCGGCGCCGGACCGTCCCAGAGCAGCACGACCGTCCACACGGTCGCCATCGCCGCGACGATCGACAGCACGATCCAGGAGCGGTAGAACGGGTAGCGCGTCACCAGCTTGCCGAGCACGATGCCGCTGACCACGATCCAGCCGGTCATCACGGTCAGGAGGGTGCCCGCCATCTCGGCGGACAGTCCCTGGCCACGCACGAGGAACGGAAAGCCCCACAACAGGGTGAACACCGTCACCGAGAACTGCGAGGTGAAGTGCGACCACATGCCCAACCGGGTGCCCGGGTTGCCCCACACCAGCTGCACCGAGCGCGCGAGCGCCCGGACCTTGATGCGCACCGGCTCCGACCGCTGGTAGGGCGAGTCCTTGACCACCACCAGGACGCCGACCAGCAGCACCACGCCCAACGACGAGGCGAGGGCGAAGGTCTTCGTCCAGCCGAGGCCGTGCAGGGCCAGGGTCAGCGGGGCCGCCGCGACGATGGAGCCCATCTGCCCGATCTGGCCGGTCAGCTGGGTGATCATCGCGCCCTGCCTGACCAGGAACCACGCCGTCACCAGGCGCAGCACGCTGACGAACACCATCGCGTCGCCGGCGCCGAGGATCGCCCGGGCCACCACGGCCAGGCCGAACGAGGTGGTGAACGCGAACAGCAGCTGGCCCAGGGTCATCGTGACCAGGCCGGCAAGCAGCAGGGCGCGGGAGCCGTAGCGGTCGAGCAGGACGCCGACCGGGATCTGCATGCCGGCATAGACGACCAGCTGCAGCACGGTGAAGAAGGCCAGCTGGGTGCCGCTGATGTCGAAGCGCTCGGTGGCGATCAGCCCGGCCACTCCCAGCGAGCTGCGGTGGAAGACGGCGAGGACGTAGACCGCGACCGCAACAGCCCAGATGCCCCAGGCCCGACGTCGGCCGATGTCGTGCAGCTGGAGGCGTTCCTGGGTCATGGGCTCATGGTCCACCCGGAACCGGATGGCACCGAAATCCCCCACGCGGTCGGCCGCACGGGAGACCGTGTGGGGGGTGGGCTCAGGACGTGCCGAGCTCGGTCTGCAGTCGCTCGACGCTGAGCCGCAGGTAGCCGGCCAGCTCGGTGGCCGGGACCGGGCCCTTGGTCGACACCGCGGTGAGCACCACGCTGGCGCGGCCGACACGGGCCATCACGAAGTCCATGACGACCACGAGACCGTCGGCCTGCGTCGTCACCGGCACGGACAGGCGGAACGCGGCGGTGTCGTCACCGTAGGTGGGGAAGACCATCGGGTAGTTCCTGACCTCGCCGTAGACGGCGTCACCTTCTTCATCGGCGAACTGGTCCTGGAGGAAGTCGGCCAGGCAGGTGCGGAACTCCGATCCGCCCTGCACCTCGAAGGCGTTCGTCATCCACGCTTCGTCCGACGCGACCTCGACCGACGTGGAGATCGTGACGCCCTCGGGCGACTTGAGGTCGTCGGAGTCGGCCTCCGCATTCTGGTCGTTCTCGACATCGGAGAGATCCACGCCCACGCACTCGGCGAGCTTCTGCGCCTGCTCCTGCGACTCGCTCTCGTCGTCGCTGGGCTCGGCCTGCCAACCGGAGGGCATGTCGTCGATCGTCAGGACGGCCGCGTCGGCGATCGCCTGGTCGGAGTCGGTGCCTTGAGCCGGCGTCGAGGAGCTGGACGACTCACCGACCGGTGCCGCTGTGGCCGCCGACGATGACGAGGAGCCGCCGGATTCTTCGTTGTCGCCACACGCGGTGAGGGTGAGGGTGAGTGCGAGGGCAGCAACTGCCGAAAGTGCGCGCATGACCCCAGAAGGTAGTGCACGGCGGGCCCCTGCAATCTCAAGGGCCGACGACGTGGCAGGTCGGGAGGTCGGTGCTCGACCCCGATTTTGAGCATGCGCGGCGCGCCTGGGCGTGCTAGGAATTCCAGACCGGAGGACTCACACCCTAAACTGGATAAAGTAAGTGGATTAACAAGTCTTGAGGAGTGGGCATGGGTGCACATCGACGCCAACGACCGACCGTGGTGATCGCGGGAGGCGGTGCGGCCGGGTCCCTCGTGGCCCTGCACCTGGTCCGCAGCGCCAACCGCCGCTCGGCCGGCCTCGACATCGTGATGGTCGACCCCGTCGATCGGTGGGGCCGCGGTGTCGCGTTCGGCACCACGCACGACCAGCACCTGCTCAACGTTCCGGCCTCGGGCATGAGTGCCCTGCCCGAGGAGCCCGGCCACTTCGTCAGCTGGCGTCATCGCGACGACCCGGAGGCCCCGCGTTCGTCGTACGTCTTCGCGCCGCGGAAGCAGTTCGGTCGCTACCTCGACGAGACCCTCACCGAGGCCCTCCACGCCTCGCTCGGCGAGACCACGCTGCGTCACGTCCGCAAGCCCGCGACCTCGATCAAGCGGACCTCCCAGGGCGCGGCACTGGTCACCGGAGACGGCTGCGAGCTCACCGGAGACGCCGTGGTCATCGCCACCGGCCTCCCTGCCGCCGGCCACGCCTGGGCCCCTGACTCCCTGCGCGACTCGGCGTTCTTCGTGCCCGATCCGTGGGCGCCCGGCGCGTTGGACGTCGTACGACGGTCCGCGAGCGGCCCGGCCGACGTCCTGCTGGTCGGCGCCGGCCTGACCATGGTCGACGTGGCCCTGTCGCTGACCGGGCCGGGCAACCGCGACGACCGGGTGCTGCACGCGGTCTCACGCCACGGGCGGCTCCCCGCCGCGCACGCCCCGGAGCTGCAGCTGGCGGCGATCCCCGACATCTCCGACTGGGGCGACTCGTTGACCGACCTGCGCCGGGAGGTGGCTCGACACCTGACCGACGTCACCGACACCACCGGCGACTGGCGTCCGGCGATGGACGGCCTTCGGTTCCGCATCTCGGCGCTGTGGGAGCGGCTCAGCGAAGCCGAGCGCGAGGAGTTCCTGGCCGACGATGCCGGCGCGTGGAACGTGATGCGTCACCGCATGCCGCCGACCAGCGCGTCGCACCTCGACGTGCTGCAGGCCGACGGCCGCCTGCGGGTGGGCACCGGCCACGTGGACTCCGCCGAGGCCCTCCCGACCGGTGGGCTGCGCGTGGGCCTGGCCGACGACGGGGAGACCCGCTTCGTCGAGGTCGGCTGGGTGGTCAACTGCACCGGCCCGCAGGCCGACATCCGCCTGCTCGGCAACCCGTTGCTCGACGACCTGCTCCGCCCGCGCGGTGGCGGCGCGCTGGCCGTGGCGGCCACCGCCGGCATGGGCGTACGCACCGACCAGGGCCGCCTCCTCGACGCCTCCGGCAACGCCGACGCGCCGCTGTGGACGCTGGGCGCTCTCCGGCGCGGTGAGCTCTGGGAGTCGACCGCGATCCCCGAGATCCGCACCCAGGCCCTGGCCGTGGCGACCGCCGTCCTCGACGCGGTGGCACCGCTCCCCCGCCGACTGGCCGACGGACGGCTGGTCAG
>NZ_BCRJ01000054.1 GCF_001552535.1 Nocardioides jensenii JCM 1364 = NBRC 14755
TCACACCACCACCAGGTTCTCCACACCCGATTCAGCGACTGTGGATGGTCGCGAACCACGATCGACGTGGCCACCGCCGAACTCACGACGGGTCCCGCCGAACTCACGACGGGTCACCCCGAACTCACGACGGGTCACCCCGAACTCACGACAGGTCGGCCCGAACTCAGACCCTGCGCCCTGGTCGGCGCTCGGATCTCTTCTCCTCACCCCACGGGCAAGCTGTCACTCGACAGGCAGGCCGAGTCCACGCGCGATCAGCATGCGCTGCACCTCGGAGGTGCCCTCGCCGATCTCGAGGATCTTGGCGTCGCGGTAGAACCGGGCGACCGGGTACTCCTCCATGAAGCCGTAGCCGCCGAAGACCTGGGTGGCGATGCGGGTCGCGGTGACGGCCGACTCCGACGTGTAGAGCTTGGCGATCGAGGCGGCCTGCTTGAAGTCCTTGGTGGAGGCGCCCGCGTCCTTCATGGCCGCGGCCTTGTAGGTCAGCAGTCGTCCGGCCTGGAGCATCACGTCGAGGTCGGCGATCTGGAAGGCGACGCCTTGCTTGCGGCCGATCGGACCGCCCATGGTCTGCCTGTCGAGCGCATACTCCACACACAGGTCGCGGCAGGCCTGGATCAGGCCGACGGCAAGGGCGGCGATGGCCACTCGACCGTCGTCGAGGGTGGCCAGGAACTGGGCGAAGCCGCGGCCGCGCTCACCGAGCAGGTTGCCGGCGGGGACGTGCGCGTCCTCGAACGAGAGCGGATGAGTGTCGGAGATGTGCCAGCCGAGCTTGTCGTAGGCCTTCTCCGCTGTGAAGCCGGGAGTGCCGGACGGCACGATGATCGTGCTGATCTCGGCGTTGCCGTTGTCCTTGGTGCCGGTGCGAGCGGTCACGGTGACCAGCGAGGTGATCTCGGACCCCGAGTTGGTGATGAACTGCTTGGCGCCGTTGACCACCCACTCGTCATCGACCAGCTCGGCCTTGGTCTTGGTCGCGCCGGCGTCGGAGCCGGCGCCCGGCTCGGTGAGGCCGAAGCCGGCCAGCTTCCGTCCCGCCACCAGATCGGGCAGGTGGGCAGCCTTCTGCTCGTCATTGCCGAAGGTGAGGATCGGGTTGATACCGAGGCCGACACCGGCCTCGAGCGTGATCCCCATCGACTGGTCGACACGGCCGAGCTCCTCGATGGCCAGGCACAGGGAGGTGAACGGACCGTCCTCGGGGGCCAACCCGGCACCGCCGAACTCCTCAGGCGCGGTCAGGCCGAACAGGCCCAGGTCACCCATCTTGTGCACGACGTCCACGGGAAAGTGGTGATCGCAGTCCCACTGCGCGACGTGCGGGGCGATCTCGGCCTCCGCGAAGTCACGGACGGACCGGCGGAACTCTTCGTGCTCACGGGACAACTCGAACGACATGGTGGCCTCTCACTTGGTCGGCGTACGACCACCATGCTCCTACGCTTACGTTGACGTAAAGCAAGGTCTCGATACACCGCCTCGTCCCTCGGCGGCACTCGACCACCGAAAACACCGGCACCACCCCGCACGGCAGCACTCGACCACCGAAAACACCGACACCACCCCGCACGGCAGCACCCGACCACCGAAAGCAGCCATGGCCACCTGGACGATCCGGCAGCTGGCCGACGAGTACGGCCTCACCCTCCGCACGCTGCGGCACTACGAGGATCTCGGGCTGCTGCACCCGGTGCGCGCCGGGGCCCTGCGGGAGTACCACCAGCGTGACCGGATCCGGCTCGAGCTGATCCTGCGCGGCAAACGAGTGGGATTCTCCCTCGACGAGATCGCGGTGATCGTCAACATGTACGACGAACCGCCGGGCGAGGCGGGCCAGCTGCACTACCTGATCGATCAGTGCGACGTACGTCGTCGGGCGCTGGAGGAGCAACGGCGCGACATCGACGCGACGATCGCCGACCTCGACGGAATCGAGGCCCGGTGCCGCGACGATCTCGCGTCGCTCGCGTCACGACGTCGGAGCCCACGCGCCCTCCGGCGTACTCGCCGGTAGACGAACGGTCACTCGCCACGGGTGTGGCCTTCGCCACCGCTCAGGGACCGGAACCCTCGCGCACCTCCGGAGCGGAGGGCCTTAGACTCCCCGACGGGGCGCGTGATCTGCGCGCCTCCCAGATCGTCACCAGAGGAGTGTCCGTGCCCGAGGTCAAGCCGTTGCAGAAGGTCCTCATCGCCAACCGTGGCGAGATCGCCGTGCGTGTCATCCGCGCCTGCAAGGACGCCGGAATCGGCTCGGTCGCGGTCTACGCCGACCCCGATCGTGACGCCCTGTTCGTCCGCCTGGCCGACGAGGCCCACGCCCTCGGTGGCGCCACTCCGGCCGAGACCTACCTCGACATCGCCAAGATCATCGACGTGGCCACGAAGACCGGCGCCGACTCCGTCCACCCCGGCTACGGCTTCCTCGCCGAGAACGCCGAGTTCGCGCAGGCCGTGCTCGACGCCGGACTGGTCTGGATCGGCCCCTCTCCCGCAGCCATCGAGGGCCTCGGTGACAAGGCCAAGGCCAAGCAGATCGCCCTCGCCGCCGGCGCTCCGCTGGCCCCCGGCCTCAAGGACGCCGTCAAGGACGCCGACGAGATCATCGGCTTCGCCAAGGAGCACGGCCTCCCGGTCGCGATCAAGGCCGTCTTCGGCGGAGGCGGTCGCGGCCTCAAGGTCGCCCGCACCCTCGAGGAGATCCCCGAGCTCTACGAATCGGCCGTGCGTGAGGCGATCAGCGCCTTCGGTCGCGGCGAGTGCCTGGTCGAGAAGTTCCTCGACAAGCCCCGCCACGTCGAGACCCAGTGCCTGGCCGACCAGCACGGCAACGTCGTTGTCGTCTCGACCCGCGACTGCTCCCTGCAGCGTCGCCACCAGAAGCTGG
Source organism: Nocardioides jensenii JCM 1364 = NBRC 14755 (assembly GCF_001552535.1). Lineage (GTDB taxonomy): Bacteria > Actinomycetota > Actinomycetes > Propionibacteriales > Nocardioidaceae > Nocardioides > Nocardioides jensenii. The sequence goes on from NZ_BCRJ01000054.1 coordinate 2,897, forward strand.
TCGAAGAGGCTCCGGCGCCGTTCCTCACCGACGAGCAGAACCAGCGCCTCTACGACTCCTCCAAGGCGATCCTCAAGGAAGCCGGCTACGTCGGCGCCGGAACCTGCGAGTTCCTCGTCGCCGCCGACGGCACCATCTCCTTCCTCGAGGTCAACACCCGCCTCCAGGTCGAGCACTGCGTCTCCGAAGAGGTCACCGGCATCGACCTGGTCCGCGAGATGTTCCGCATCGCTGCCGGCGAGGAGCTCGGGTACGACGATCCCGAGGTCCGCGGGCACTCGATCGAGTACCGCATCAACGCCGAGGACGGCGGCAACAACTTCATGCCCGCCCCCGGCACGCTGACCGAATGGAACCCGCCGCAGGGTCCCGGTGTCCGGGTCGACGGTGGCTATGAGAAGGGCGAGACCGTCCCCGGCTCGTTCGACTCGCTGGTCGCCAAGCTGATCATCACCGGCAAGGACCGCACGCAGGCGATCGAGCGCTCGCGTCGCGCCCTGTCCGAGTTCCAGGTCGACGGCATGCCCACGGCGATCACCTTCCACGAGGTCATCACCCGCGACCCGGCCTGGGTCGCCTCCTCCAACCCCACGGGTGAGGGTTCCTTCGACGTCTACACGACGTGGATCGAGACCGACTTCGACAACCAGATCACCCCCTACTCCGGCGGGTCCGCGGACGCCGACGAGGCCGGCGAGCGTCACAAGGTCACCGTCGAGGTCGGCGGCAAGCGCCTCGAGGTCGTGCTGCCCTCGGGCCTCGGTGGCCTGGCCACCGGTGGTGGAGCGGGTGCGGCCAAGAAGCCGAAGCGGGCTGCGAAGAAGGCCGGCTCCGCCGTCTCCGGTGACGCCGTCGCCTCCCCGATGCAGGGCACCATCGTCAAGGTCGCCGTCGACGAGGGTGCCACCGTCGCCGAGGGCGACGTCGTGGTCGTGCTCGAGGCGATGAAGATGGAGCAGCCGCTCAAGGCGCACAAGGCCGGCACCGTCACCGGCCTCACTGCCGAGGTCGGCGCCACCGTCACCAACGGTCAGGTCATCTGCGAGCTCAAGGACTGACGAGTGGCCGGCCCGCCACCGGGGGCGGACGGCTTTCCCGACACCGTCCCCGAGATCGTCGCAAGCCTCGACCAGGATCCGATCCTGATCGAGCAGATCATGGGCAACGGCCACACGCGGGAACTGCACGACTTCCTGACGGCCAAGGAGCAGCACGCCACCTACCCCGTCTACGTCGTCTACACCGCGACCCCGCCCGGGCTCTCCGGCATCGACGCCGACGAGGAGCTGGCCAGCCTGGTCCATGCCGGCGTCAGGAAGGACGGCGTCTACGTCGTCCACACCTCCGAGGGCACCGGGCACGTCGGTGTCTGGGGTGACCTGGATCCGTCGGAGAACGACGACGAGATGTTGATCGGCCTCGCCCACAGCACCGTCGAGGACCAGATCACGGCGGTGGTCAAGACCCTCGGTGGCGAGGAGGTCCAGCCTGGGCACCCGATCGAGGCTGCGGCCGCGCTCGAGGTGGCGGCACACACGTCGATACCTGACTACAGCGAGCCGATCCTCTCCGACGCCCAGCTCACCGGCTACGCCAACGAGATGTGGAGCTCTGACCACTGGCCCTACACCTACCCGGGTGACGAGCCCCAACTCGCCTCCCCCGGGCTGCTCGCTCTCGTCGCGACGACCACCCTCCTGGTGGCCCTGGTCGTCTCCTACCGCCTGCTCCAGGCCGTCGCGGGCCGAGGCGGCGCACCGGTGACGACGTCGAGGGCTGCCGGCGGCCGCCCCCACGACGAGGCACGGCTGCCGACGTCGTCGCGCGCCGAACGGGTCACGCGCGACCTCGACCAGCACCGTGCCCGGGCCACCGATGAACTCGCGCGACTGGAACGCTCTCTCGCCGACGCGAAGCTTCGGCTCCGGGCCGGCGCCGAGCGGGCTGATCTGGCCTCGCACAGCCACGAGACCGGCATCGAACTCCTCGACTCCGATGACCCCCTGGACCTGATCGGCGCGGCCGTGCTGGCCCGGATCGGGTCGCGTGCCCTGGATCGGACCGACCGAGGTGTCTACCGCTGCTGCTACATCAACCCACTCCACGGAGAGGGATCGCACGAGCGTCCGGTGGCCGGCGGCCTCAGCGTGCCGGTTTGCCCCCGCTGCGACAAGACGATGCGCCAGCACCGCGAGCTCGACGCCCTCGTCGAGGATCGCCGCCTCGCGATCGACGGCCCCTACTACGAGGGCGACACGGTGTGGGCAGAGACCGGGTACGGCGCGCTGGTCGACGACCTGTGGCGCCATGTCGGGGAGGTCGACCGCTGATGCGCAACCGTCTTGCCAACATCGTCCTGAGCCTGGTCATCGCAGCGCTGGCCGCAACCGGTGCCGGCTGGTGGGTCACCGAGCACCGGGAACGAGCGGTGGCCGACTACGCCGGGCAGGAGCGTGGCGGGCCGTCCGAGCCCGGCGACCGGGTGCGTGCGGCCATCCGCGAGCTCCGCGCAGACGGCGTACACGTCGCTCCCGACGGCCGACCCATGATCGACAAGCATGGCGAGGCCACCCTGGAGAAGGCCGTCGCCGGGCTGACCGTGCCCGTCCGTGTGATCTTCTGGCGCGAGACGAAGGGATCCGGCGCCTACCTCGACGTCGATCGGCAGCTGCAGTCCGCCTTCCGTGACGAGCGCTCGGTCGTCCTGGTGTGGGAGGGACCCGGGGCCGGCGACGCCGTGATCACGGGCGGCGACGCCTACGTGAGCCTGTCAGCGAGCGACTTCGTCGGCGACCCGGTCACGACGATCACCCAGGCCCTCGACGAGATCCAGGAAGCCGAATGGTCTGGGGATCGCAAGCAGGAGTCCAACGACTACTGGGGCGGAACCGCGGGCGGCATCGCGGCCGGGTTCCTCTTCGCCTTCGTGACCCTGCTCGGCCTGGGCCTCCTGCTCCTGGTCGTGCGTAAGATCTCGGGCGACATCCTGCGACTCCCCGGGAGGTGGTGACGTGGCGGCCGACAAGAACGAGCTGGACGCGATCCACAAGGACCTCGCCGATGACCACATCTACATCCACCAGTCGCTGCGGTCACAGTTCTCGTCGGACGAGCTCGCCCAACTCGAGCAGAACCTCGCCCAGCTCGACCAGCCGGTCTTTGTTGTTGCCTATCCCTTCGCCTCCGGTGACAGCTATGGCGGCAACTCCGTCGACCTGCTGACCCGGCTGCACGCCGAGCATCCCGAACCCGGGCTCTACATCGCCACGACCGACAACCTCGAGCCCACGCAATACACCGACATCACTCTCGAGGCACGCGCGTGGAACGACCAGGGAGTGTCCGAGTCATGGCCGATCGGGACCGAGCTGAGCATCGTCCGGCAGGAGTTGCCCCAGGACCTGGGCGAGGCGTTCGTGCGGACCACACAGCTCATGCAGCTGCCCGAGTCCAAACTGGCCCCCATCGAGGAGAGAGCCCGCGACGACTGGCACGAGGCCAAGGGCATCGATCCCGGGAGCGAGCGCGACGGTGACGGGATCGACCCGACCGGTCTGGTCGTGGCCGGAATCGTCGTCGCGGTCGTCGTCGGGGTGACCTGGAAGGCGATGAAGGTTCTGCGGGCGGCCAAGAAGCCCGCCATCCTGCCGCCGTCCGCAGTGGCACGAATCCGCAAGGCCCGTGACCGGCAGGTGGACAAGCAGGCGCGCGGCGACGTGCTCGCCCTGGGTGAGTTGATCGACGAGACCGAGATCAGCCAGGGCAGTGACGCCGGATCGTGGCAGGCCGCGCTGGACCACTACGAGGCGGCCCGCCGCCTCATGGGCGCCGATGAGGTCGACGTGCTCGACGCCGTCGGCGCAATCGTGCTCAGCGACCGCGGCACCCAGGCCCTCCAGGCGGCACTCGCCGGGCGCTCGTTCGTCCCGAGGACGCCGTGCTTCCTCAACCCGCTGCACGGCCACGGGCCACACCAGCAGAGAGTGGAGCTCAACGACCGGACGGTGACGGTGCCGGTGTGCGGCACCTGCCGCAAGGCACTGGGCAGCGGAAAGGCACCGGACATCCTCGACGTCGACCATCGTGGCCCGATGCACTACTTCGAGACCGATGCCGAGCCGTGGGCCTCGACCGGATTCGGCTCACTCGAGCCCGACCTGATGTCGCGACTCCATGGCGGCCGGTGACGTCGCTGGCGGGTTTCGAAAGGGCCGCCCGGGTTTGCCGAGCGGCCCTCCCCTCGCTCCCTCCCAGGAGAGAGGCCTGTGGCGTCGTGCTCACGTTTCCGGAGCCACGACAACGTCCCATGCCTTGATCGACTCTAGCCATGCCCGAGCCGTCTGCCGTCTCTTCTCTCAAACTGAGATCGGACCGTTGCCCGAGGACCGCTAGCCTCGGGACATGTTCTCCAAGGTGCTCGTCGCCAATCGTGGCGAGATCGCGATCCGGGCCTTCCGTGCTGCCTACGAGATCGGTGCCCGCACCGTGGCCGTCTTCCCCCACGAGGACAGATGGTCCGAGCACCGTCTGAAGGCAGACGAGGCCTACGAGATCGGCGAGCGCGGTCACCCGGTGCGTGCCTACCTCGACCCCGAGGCCATCGTCGAGGTCGCCCTGCGCTCGGGCGCCGATGCGGTCTATCCGGGCTATGGTTTCCTGTCGGAGAACCCGGCTCTTGCCGAAGCCTGTGCGGCTGCGGGCATCACGTTCATCGGCCCGAGCGCCGAGGTTCTCACCCTCACCGGCAACAAGGCGCGCGCGATCGCGGCGGCGAAGGCGGCCGGGGTGCCGACCTTGGCCGGGGTGGAGCCGTCGACCGATGTCGACGCCCTCGTCACGGCGGCCGAGGCGCTGCCGTTCCCGTTGTTCGTGAAGGCGGTCGCCGGTGGAGGCGGACGCGGCATGCGTCGGGTCGACGATCCGGGCTCCCTGCGTGAGGCGATCGAGGTCTGCATGCGTGAGGGCAAGGCGGCGTTCGGTGACCCGACCGTGTTCATCGAGCAGGCGGTGGTGAATCCGCGGCACATCGAGGTGCAGGTGCTCGCGGACGCGGACGGAGAGGTCATCCATCTCTTCGAGCGTGACTGTTCGGTGCAGCGGCGGCACCAGAAGGTCGTCGAGATCGCCCCGGCCCCCAATCTCGACCCCGACCTGCGCGAGCGCATGTGTGCCGACGCGGTCCGCTTCGCCCGCGAGATCGGCTACACCAACGCCGGCACCGTCGAGTTCCTCCTCGATGCCTCGGGCAACCACGTGTTCATCGAGATGAACCCGCGTATCCAGGTCGAGCACACGGTCACCGAAGAGGTCACCGACGTCGACCTGGTCCAGTCCCAGTTGCGGATCGCCGCAGGTGAGAGGCTCGCCGAACTCGGGCTCTCGCAGGAGTCGATCTCAGTGCGGGGCGCGGCGCTGCAGTGCCGCATCACCACCGAGGATCCCGCCAACGGGTTCCGGCCCGACACCGGCAAGATCACCACCTACCGTTCCCCGGGCGGTCCGGGTGTCCGCCTCGACGGCGGTACGACGTACACCGGCGCCGAGGTCTCCGCGCACTTCGACTCGATGCTCGCGAAGCTCACCTGTCGCGGCCGCACCTTCGAGAAGGCCGCGGAGAAGGCCCGCCGGGCACTTGCCGAGTTCCGCATCCGCGGCGTCGAGACCAACATCGCCTTCCTGCAGGCCGTGCTCGACGATCCCGACTTCGTGGCCGGACGGGTCACGACCTCCTTCATCGAGGACCACCCGCAACTGTTGGCCGTGCGGGCCAGTGGCGACCGCGGCACCAAGCTGCTCAACTATCTGGCCGACGTCACGGTCAACCAGCCGAACGGCCCGGCCCCCACCCGGTTGGACCCCACGTCCAAGCTGCCGGCCCTCGACCTCGACGTGCCCGCGCCCGATGGGTCGCGGCAGCGGTTGCTGACCCTGGGCCCTGAGAGGTTCGCCCGTGACCTGCGCGAGCAGACGCGGGTCGGCGTCACTGACACCACCTTCCGCGACGCCCACCAGTCACTGCTGGCCACCCGGGTGCGCACCCACGACCTGACCGCGGTCGCCGGACACGTCGCCCGCATGACGCCCGAACTGCTCTCGATCGAGGCCTGGGGCGGGGCGACGTACGACGTGGCCCTGCGCTTCCTCGCCGAGGACCCGTGGGAGCGCCTGGCCTCCCTGCGCGAAGCGGTGCCGAACCTCTGCCTGCAGATGCTGCTGCGCGGTCGCAACACGGTCGGTTACACCCCCTATCCGACCGAGGTCACCGACGCGTTCGTGCACGAGGCGGCCGCGACCGGCATCGACATCTTCCGCGTCTTCGACGCCCTCAACGACGTCGAGCAGATGGCTCCCGCGATCGCGGCGGTGCGCGAGACAGGTACGGCCATCGCCGAGGTGGCGCTGTGCTACACCGGTGACCTCTCCGACCCTGCCGAGCAGCTCTACACCCTCGACTACTACCTGAAGCTGGCCGAGCGGATCGTCGAGGCCGGCGCCCACGTGCTGGCGATCAAGGACATGGCCGGGTTGCTCCGCGCGCCCGCGGCACGCACCCTCGTGGCCGCGTTGCGCGAGCGTTTCGACCTTCCGGTGCACCTCCACACCCACGACACCCCCGGTGGTCAGCTCGGCACGCTGCTGGCCGCCATCGACGCCGGTGTCGACGCGGTCGACGCCTGCTCCGCGGCCCTGGCCGGTACGACGTCCCAGCCGCCCCTCTCCGCACTGGTCTCGGCCACCGACCACTCGGCCCGCGAGACCGGTCTCTCCCTCGGCGCGGTGTGCGCGCTGGAGCCCTACTGGGAGGCGACCCGCCGGGTCTACGCGCCGTTCGAGTCCGGCCTGCCCTCACCGACCGGCCGGGTCTACACCCACGAGATCCCCGGCGGTCAGCTCTCCAACCTGCGCCAGCAGGCAATCGCCCTGGGTCTGGGCGAGAAGTTCGAGCAGATCGAGGACATGTACGCCGCGGCCAACGACATCCTCGGCAACATCGTGAAGGTGACGCCGTCCTCGAAGGTGGTCGGCGACCTGGCCCTGCACCTGGTCGCGGTCGGTGCCGACCCGGCCGAGTTCGCCGAGGACCCCGGCAGGTTCGACATCCCCGACTCGGTGATCGGCTTTCTCGGCGGTGAGCTGGGCGACCCGCCGGGAGGCTGGCCCGAGCCGTTCCGCACCCGCGCCCTGGCGGGTCGGAGCGCCACCAGGCCGTCCCCCACCCTGAGTCCCGAGCAGGTCGCCGGCCTCGACAGCGATCGGCGTCAGACCCTCAACGAGCTGCTCTTCCCCGCACCCGCCCGGGAGTTCGCCGAGTCCCGGGCTCAGTACGGCGACACCTCGATCCTGCCGACCATCGACTACCTCTACGGCCTCAACGCGGGCGAGGAGCACGAGATCGACCTCGCTCCGGGCAAGAAGCTGCTGGTCGGTCTCCAGGCGATCGGTGAGCCCGACGAGCGGGGCTATCGCTCGGTGATGTGCACGCTGAACGGGCAGCTGCGGCCGATCAGCATCCGTGACCGGAGCGTGGCGGCTGAGGTCGCCGCCACCGAGAAGGCCGAGCCCGGCAAGCCTGGTCAGGTCGCGGCGCCGTTCCAGGGCGTCGTCACGGTGACCGTTGCCGAGGGCGACAAGGTCGAGGCCGGCGCGACCATCGCCACGATCGAGGCGATGAAGATGGAGGCCTCGATCACCGCCCCGATGGCGGGCACAGTCCAGCGCGTCGCAGTCCCGGACACGCGTTCCGTCGAGGGCGGCGACCTGATCGTCGTCGTGGGCTGAGGGCAACGTAATCATCGGGAGACTCAATGCCGGCTCGGATCCTGATCAGCGTCTTGGTTCTGTTGATGGCGTCGGCCGTGCAGCGCCGATGAAGGTGGTGGACAGGAAGCCACCACACCAGCTCTGGAGCAGCCCCGGAGCCCTCTGCCCAAGACCATCGACTGCAATGTGCTCACGGCCGAGGTGGCCGACGTGGTCACGGGAACAGAGATGCGGGAGGCAACCGGGCCCGACGGGACCCCCTCGGTCGGCTGCAGCTGGACCCCCGACCTGGACCCCGGCGAAGACGGACTCTGTCAGCCTGCTGTGTTCATCGGCGTGGCGTCCGGACTCGGGCCACTGACGGATGAGCGTTTCGCCGAACTCGACATCCCGGCAGGCACTGCAGGGGCTTCGCACCAGCCTCTGGCCGACCACGCGCCGTGGGACACCACGCTCCGGTGGGAGACCACAGCGCCGTTCTACGGCGGCATGGGCTACGGCTACGAAGCTGGGGACCGGCTGCTGCACTGCTCGCTTCGAAGCAGTGCATCCAGCGCCAGCGCCCTGGAGAGACTCCTTGACGGCTTGCACACCGACTTCCGGGCCTTCTGCGACCAGGTGTTGGCTGCCGTTGCCTCGCACTAGTTGCTGACCGGATCGTCCACCCGGCGGTTCGGTCCGCCGAGATGACACTCCATCGCCCTCGATCAGTCGAGAACAGGGGTGTCTGCCGCGTCCTTGGGGAGAGCCGGCTTTGAGGCGACGGCCTTTCGCGGAGCGGCTGCGGCGGCGAAACTGACCCACGTCGACTTCAGGCCGAGCCTCGAACGGAACTCGTCACCACCGAGCGTCACTCTGCTGGTGCCGCCGACCAGGGTCATCCGCTCGATGCGGCCCTGCCACTGGCCGTTGCCATCGCGACTGGTCACCCGGATCTGTCGCAGGTTGCCGATCGCCGGCCAGGCTCGTTCGATGGTGGCGACGTTGACCTCGATCCGCCAGTCGTGGTTGGCGTTCCCGGCCCAACCGTCGTACGGATCCGCCTTCGCCGGGAGGTAGGGAAACTGGTTCGCCGACGTCCAGCCACCGCTGCTCGAGCCGAACTGCGTGAACGCCGGTGTGCCGGCATAGGTCAGGACCCGTCCCTTCGTGGCGTCGACCGCGGCGTTCGAGGCGGGGTGCTCACGCGAGTAGCCGCCGTACACCTGGCACGAGGTGGTGTCGCAGATCTGGTAGTGCTTCGCACGCGGGTGCTGCTTCTCGTACGACGCGTAGGTGCGGGCCGCAACCGCCTGCGCGCGCACGGCGGCAGGTGTCCAGGTCGGCGGCATCTCGGCGGGGATCACGCCCTTCACGTAGTCATCGATCGCCAATGCGTTGACGGTGTCGACGTCGGTCGAGCCCGCCTTCGGGAAGGCCGCGATCAGCCGGCCGCGGTAGAGCACCGACGTCGACCCGTAGCGCAGCCGGATCGGCAAGCCGGAGGCGTAGAAGCTGCCCGTGCCCGCGAAGATGCGCCACACCGTCCAGGTCGAGCCGTCGAGGTACTCGACCCGGGTCCGGGTCCGGGTCGTGCCGCGCAGGCGCCACTGGCCGGTCCCCCTGGCCGGCAGGGTCCACCCCTTGCGTTGGGCATGGCTCCCCACCCGCAGGCCCCTCCGGGCGTCGACCACGACGTCGGGGCTGGTGTCGCCGCTGATCAGCACGGTGACCAGGCCGCTGCCGTTCACGACCTTGGTGCCCGGGTAGTAGAACGAGGTGATCTGCTGCCAGCTGAGCCCCTGCCGGGCGGCCCCCTCCGCGCCGTACTGCGACATGCCGTGGCCGTGGCCGTAGCCGTGCCCGAGGATCGCGATCCTGCCGGTGCTCGGCATCGGGTAGCGCTGATCGACCGTGACGGTGCGCTTCGTGGACGCGACCTGACTCGCGTCGGTCGGACCTGCCTCGACCCGACTCGTGAGGGCCGGTACGGCGAGGACGAGGGCGCCGGCGGCCAGGGCGATGAGCGTGCGGCGCATGGAGTGCTCCGAGGTCGGTGGGACGGTTGAAAACTTGAGTGACAGTTGATCCCAACACGCGAATTCCAGCCCTGTCCACAGGTCCGGTGAATTGCAGGTCGGTAGTTTCAGATCCGTTGCTAGCGTTGGTGCATGGTGTGGGTGATGGTGGTTCTGGCGGTCCTGGCTGTGGTGGCTCTCATCGCGACGCAGCAACGCAGCCGAACCCGGCTCGAGCTCGAGAAGACAGCCGCGGTGACCAAGGTCAAGAAGGTCGCCGAGGAAGACGTCACCCGCTTCGGCGAGGAGCTCCAGGAATTGCACATCGACACCCTTGCCACCGAGCTCGACGTCCCGATGCGCCAGGACTACCAGCGTGCGCTCGACTGCTACGAGGACGCCAAGTCCCTGCTCGACGACGTCCGCACACCCGAAGACGTCAGCGCCGTGACCCGCACCCTCGAGGACGGCCGCTACGCGCAGGCCTGTGTGCTTGCTCGTCAGGACCACCGGCCCCTCCCCGAGCGCCGATCGCCCTGCTTCTTCAACCCGCGTCACGGTCCCGCCCAGACTGATGTGTCCTGGGCGCCGCCGGGCGGGGTTCCTCGCGACGTACCGGTCTGCCTCGCCGACGCCGAACGGATCGAGGCCGGCGCCGAGCCCGACGTACGCCGCGTGCGTGACGGCGCGCAGATGGTCCCGTGGTACCAAGGCGGTCCGGCCTACAGCCAGTATGCCAACGGCTACTACGGCTCCTACGCGATGAACGGCCTGTTCCCCGGATTCCTGATCGGGTCGATGATGGCCGGGGTGTGGAGCCCCGACGCCACCACCGGCGACGGCGACCTGGCCGGGGGCGACGGCGGGGGCGAGGACTGGTCGGCCGGCGACAGCGGTTCAGACGGCGGCTCGGACGGCGGTGGCTTCGACGGTGGCTGGGGCGGCGACTCCGGTGGCGGAGATGCTGGCGGTGGCTTCGACGGCGGCTGGGGTGGCGGCGACGGCGGAGGCTTCGACTTCGGCGGCTTCTGATCGCGCCGCACTCCCTGTGCTCGCGGCCCTGCCGGGTGCCCACATCGTCGAGGTGGGCGACTGCCTGGCTGGCGGCTCAGACGTTGTGCAGTCGGCGAGCGGCCTCGGCGACCGAGCCCGACATCGACGGGTAGACCGTGAACACCTGGGCCACCTGGTCGGCGGTGAGCTTCTCAGCCACTGCGATGGAGACGGGGTGGATCAGCTCAGAGGCCCGTGGCCCCACCACGACGCCGCCGACCACGGTGCCGGTGCCGGGACGGCAGAACAGCTTCACGAAGCCGTCGTGCACGCCCTGCATCTTGGCCCGCGGATTGCCGGCCAGTTTGAGCATCACGACCTCGGCGAGGATCTCGCCGTCGTCGACTGCCTTCTGCGAGCAGCCGACGGTGGCGATCTCGGGCGCGGTGAACACGTTGGAGGAGACCTTGCGCAGGTCCAGTGGCGACACCGCGTCGCCGAGGAAGTGCCACATCGCGATGCGTCCCTGCATGGCCGCCACCGAGGCCAGCATCAGCACGCCGGTGCAGTCGCCGGCGGCGTAGACCCCGCGGACCGACGTGCGCGAGACCTTGTCGACCTTGATGAAGCCGCCGTCGTCGACCTGGACGCCGGCCTCCTCGAGGCCGAGGTCTCCGGTCTTCGGGATCGAGCCGAGAGCGAGGACGCAGTGCGAACCGCTCACGCTGCGACCGTCGGTCAGGGTGACCGTGACCGTGTCACCCTCGCGAGTCACCGATTCCATGCGTGACTTCGAGAGCACATTCATTCCGCGGCGCTTCGAGACGTCCTCCAGCACGGCGGACGCGTCGGCGTCCTCCCCGGGCAGGACCCGGTCGCGTGAGGAGACCAGGGTGACGTCGATGCCGAGGGCCAGGTAGGCCGAGGCGAACTCGGCACCGGTGACTCCGGAGCCGACGACAATCAGCTTCTCGGGCTCCTCGGTGAGGTCGTAGACCTGCTCCCACGTGAGGATGCGCTCACCGTCGGGTTGGGCTGACTCGAGGGTGCGGGGCGCAGCACCGGTGGCCAGCAGGACGGCGTCGGCCTCCAGCGTCTGCTCGCTGCCGTCGTCGGCCGTGACTCCAATCGTGTGACTGCCCGCCGCGGACGCGACGAGCCGTCCTCGACCACTGATCACCTTCACGCCCTCGCGCTCGAGGCGGCGGGCGATGTCGGCGGACTGGTCGGCGGCCAGGCGCAGCACCCGGGCGTTGACCTTGGCCAGGTCGACCTTGACCTTGCTGGCCACGTCACCCTCGGCGTCGAGGAACGTGACACCCAGCTCGGCGGCGTCGGCGACCTCGGTCATCACCTCGGCGGTGGCGATCAGTGTCTTGCTCGGCACGCAGTCGGTGAGCACCGCGCTGCCGCCGATGCCGTCGGAGTCGACGACGGTCACGTCGGCGCCGAGTTGCGCGGCCACCAGGGCCGACTCGTAGCCGCCGGGTCCGCCGCCGATGATGACGACACGCTCAGTGCGGTTCATGGACCGATCTCCCGCCCGCGCCGGCTCAGAAGTTGATCATGTGGCCGGAGATGCCGTGCACGGCTTCCTTGACCGCCTCGGACAGCGTCGGGTGGGCGAACACGTTGCGCGCCACCTCGTCGGCAGTGAGGTCCCACTTCTGGGCCAGGGTCAGCACCGGCAGCATCTCAGTCACGTCGGGGCCGATCATGTGGGCACCGAGGATCTCGTTGTGCTCGGCGTCGGCGACGACCTTGACGAAGCCGACCGGCTCGCCGAGTCCCTGGGCCTTGCCGTTGGCGCTGAACGGGAACGTCGCGGTCTTGACGTCGTACCCCTTCTCCTTGGCCTGTGCCTCGGAGTAGCCGAACGATCCGATCTGCGGCTGGCAGTACGTCGCCCGGGGGATCATGTCGAAGTCGATCTCGATGGTCTCGGCACCGGCGATGGTCTCGACGGCGACGATGCCCATGGCCTCGGCGGCGTGAGCCAGCATCATCTTGCCGGTCACGTCACCGATCGCGTAGATGCCGGGCACGTTGGTGCGGCCGCGCTCGTCGACGGCGATGGCGCCGCGCTCGGTCACCTGCACACCGGCGGTCTCGAGGCCGTAACCCTCGATCTGCGGGGCGAACCCGAAGGCGGCCAGCATCTTGTCGGCCTCGATCACCTGGGAGTCTCCGCCCGCGGCCGGACTGACCGTCACGCGGACACCGCTGCCGGTGTCCTCGACCTTCTCCACCTTGGTGGAGAGCAGCACGTTGACGCCGAGCTTCTTGTAGTGCTTGAGGAGTTCCTTGGAGACGTCGGCGTCCTCGGTGGGCACCATGCGGTCGAGGAACTCGACGATGGTGACGTCGACGCCGAAGTTCTTCATCACGTAGGCGAACTCGACGCCGATCGCACCTGAGCCGCCGATGACGATCGACGTCGGGAGACTTTCGTCGAGGATCTGCTCCTCGTAGGTGACGACGTTCTGGCTGACCTCGATGCCGGGCAACATGCGGACCTTGGCGCCCGTGGCGATGATCAGGTTGTCGCAGGTGTGGGTCGTGACGTTTCCGTCGGCGTCCTTGACCTCGACCGACTGCTTGCCGTCGGCTGCACCCTTGAGGGTGCCGCGGCCGTTGATCTCGGTGATCTTGTTCTTCTTCATCAAGAAGTGGACACCCTTGACGATGCCGGCCGACACCTGGCGCGAACGCTTGTGGGTCGGGCCGAAGGACATCGTGGCGTCGCCCTCGATGCCGTACTTGGCCTTCTCGTGGTTGAGCGTGTGGGCGAGCTCGGCGTTCTTCAGGAGCGCCTTGGAGGGGATGCAGCCGACATTGAGGCAGACACCGCCCCAGTACTTCTCTTCGATGACGGCAGCGGACTGGCCGAGCTGGGCTGCGCGGATCGCCGCGACGTAGCCACCAGGACCGGCACCAAGGACGAGGACGTTGAAGTGGGTCACGGGTGCCAGACTATCCTGCAGCCTGTGACGCTCTATGCCGCCTACGGGACGAACCTCGATCCCGCCCGCATGAGCGAACGCTGCCCCCACTCGATCCTGCAGACCACCGGCTGGCTCGAGGGTTGGCGGATGACGTTCGGCGGTGAGGACCACGGTTGGGACGGGGCGCTGACCACCATCGTCCAGGACCATTTCGAGCGGGTCTTCGTGGCGGTCTACGACCTCACCCCCGAGGACGAGATCGCACTCGACGGCTGGGAGGGTGCCGACACCGGGCTCTACCGCAAGACCAAGGTGCGGGTCGCCACCCTCACCGGTGAGCTGGTGGTCTGGGCCTACGTGCTCGACGCCTACGAAGGCGGTCTTCCTTCGGCGTACAGCATCGGCATGCTCGCCGACGCGGCCGAGGCGGCCGGCGCGCCCGACGACTACGTCTCGTCGCTGCGCGCACGCGCCTGCCGCTCCACCGGCCTCTGATCGACCTGCCGGAGGTGGGCCGGGGGTTCGGCACACCACCTGGGCACGGTCTAGAGTTCCCGTCGTGGCTCAGACAGAACAGACCGCGACCACGGCCCAGGCCCAGCAGGCCGCCGCCAAGCTCGCCGAACTCACCGGCGTCGAGAAGCACGACATCGCCCTCGTCCTCGGCTCGGGCTGGCTCCCCGCGGTCGACGCTCTCGGTGCGGCGACCGCGGAGATCGACACCACGGATCTTCCTGGTTTCAACCCGGCCGCCGTCGCCGGTCACTCCGGCAAGATCCGCAGCGTGCGCGCCGGCGATCGCAACCTGCTGGTGTTCCTGAGCCGCACCCACTTCTACGAGGGCAAGGGTGTCGCCGCGGTCGTGCACCCGGTCCGCACCGCGGCAGCCGCCGGCTGTCGGACGATCGTGCTCACCAACGGATGCGGTGGCCTGAAGGAGAGCTGGCAGCCCGGTCAGCCGGTGCTGATCCGCGATCACATCAACCTCACCGCCACCTCGCCGATCGAGGGTGCCAACTTCGTCGACCTGACCGACCTCTACAGCTCGCGGCTGCGCACCCTGTGCCTGGAGGTCGACCCGAGCCTCGACGAAGGCGTCTACGTCCAGTTCCCCGGCCCGCACTACGAGACCCCCGCCGAGATCGGCATGGTCCGCGCCATCGGTGGCGACCTGGTCGGCATGAGCACGACACTCGAGGCGATCGCCGCCCGCGAGGCAGGCATGGAGGTGCTCGGCATCAGCCTGGTCACCAACCTCGCCGCCGGCATCACCGGCGAGCCGTTGAACCATGCCGAGGTGCTCGAGGCGGGCAAGGCCGCAGCCACCCGCATGGGTGAGCTGCTCGGCCGCATCGTTCCCCGCATCTGACTGTCCGCGAACCGGCGACCACAGAACCTGCGACTGATCGTTAGGGTCGTTGCATGAAGGTCCTCCTCACCGGCGCCGCCGGCAGCATCGGCCAGGTCGTCACCCTCGGGCTCATCGACCGCGGCCATGAGATCGTCGGCCTCGACCGCCTGCCCGCGCCCGACGGGTTCGAGGGTGCCTGGCACACCGCCGACTGTGCCGACCCGGACGCCGTCCTCGATGCGTTCGCCGCGCAGCCGTTGGATGCCGTCGTCCATCTGGCCGGGCACCCCGACGAGGCCGGCCTGACCGACTCGCTGACCTCGCACGTGGTGACCACCGCCGCCCTGCTCGACGCGATGCTGGCCCACCAGGTCGACCGCATCGTCTACGCCTCGTCCAACCACGCCGTCGGACGCACGCCCCGCCGCGACCTGGTCTCCGACGACGCCCTCCCCCGACCTGACACGTTCTACGGCGTCGGCAAGGTAGCCGCCGAGGCCCTGCTCCATCTGTACGCCGACCGCTACGGGATCGACGCAGTGGCCTGCCGCATCGGCTCCTTCCTGCCCGAGCCCACCACGGTGCGCAACCTGTCCACCTGGCTCTCCCACGACGACGGCGTCCGCATGGTCGAGGCCGCACTCACCGCCACGGCTCCCGGGTTCGCCGTGCTCTACGGCATCTCGGCCAACACCCGGGCCTGGTGGGACCTGGCACCGGGTCGCGCGCTGGGCTACGAGCCGCAGGACGATGCGGAGCACTGGGCCGACCGCATTGCGGGCCGACCGGAGGACGATGCCGAGGCCGCCCACGTCGGCGGCCCGTTCGCCCTCGAGCAGTTCTACCGGCCCGCACTCGACCGCAGGTGAGACCCCGGGGCGGGAGGCAGGCGCGCAGTGCCTCTCCCGGAGCCAACCGGTGGAATGAGCTTGCGCGGCGGAGTTGACTGGAGGCATGACCACAACACCGCTCCAGACCCGCACTCTCGGATCGAAGGAACCGCTGACCGTCTCCGCCCTCGGGCTCGGCTGCATGGGGATGTCGGAGTTCTACGGCACGGCGTCCGAAGGGCAGGGCATCAAGACCATCCACCGCGCCCTCGACCTGGGTGTCACCTTCCTCGACACCGCTGACATGTACGGCCCGTTCACCAACGAGCACCTGGTCGGGCAAGCCATCCGCGACCGTCGTGACGACGTACAACTGGCCACCAAGTTCGGCAACCAGCGCAACCCCGACGGTTCGTGGGTCCGCATCAACGGCACCCCTGAATACGTCCGCGAGGCCTGTCACGCCTCGCTGCACCGGCTCGGGGTCGACCACATCGACCTCTACTACCAGCACCGCGTCGACCCGACCGTGCCGATCGAGGAGACCGTCGGCGCGATGGCCGAGCTCGTCGCCGAGGGCAAGGTACGCCACCTCGGTCTCTCGGAGGCCGCCGCCGACACCATCCGTCGTGCCCATGCCGTGCACCCGATCACCGCACTGCAGAGCGAGTACTCCCTGTTCACCCGCGACGTCGAGGACGAGATCCTGCCGACACTGCGCGAGCTCGGCATCGGGCTGGTCCCGTACTCGCCCCTGGGTCGCGGCATCCTCACCGGAGCGGTCACGGCCGAGTCCCTCGAGGCCGGCGACTCACGCAAGGAGGGCCGTTTCCCCCGGTTCGAGGGCGAGGCGCTGCGGAGCAACCTGAGCCTGGTCGAGCGCGTCGTCGCCATCGCCCAGCGCCTCGAGGTGACCCCCGGGCAGCTGGCCCTGGCCTGGGTGCTTGCCCAGGGTCAGGACGTCGTGCCGATCCCCGGCACCAAGCGGATCCCCTACTTGGAGGAGAACGTCGGCGCCGCCGCCGTCGAGCTCGGCGACGACGACCTGACCGCTCTCTCGGCGGCGGTGCCGCGCGACGCCGTGGCCGGTGACCGGTACCTCGACATGAGCAGCGTGAATCGATGAGACCGGACCCGAGGAGGAGCGTCGCATGAACACCGCAGACCTGCTGATCGATGCCATCGCCCGTTCCCACGAGGGCGGCCTGGCCGTCGTCGAAGGACTGACCGAGGAGCAGCTGGCCCACAGGCCCGCCGCCCAGGCCAACTCCATCGCCTGGCTGATCTGGCACCTCACCCGCGTGCAGGACGACCACGTCGCCGACGTGGCCGGCCTCGACCAGGTGTGGACCGCCCAGGACTTCGTCAGCCGCTTCGGACTGGCGCTGCCACCCGAGGACACCGGATACGGTCACGGCGCCGAACAGGTCGCGTCGGTCCGGGCCGACGCCGACCTGCTGGCGGCGTACCTCTCGGCGGTGCATGCGCAGACCGTCGGGTACGTCGAGGGGCTGGTCGACGACGATCTGGACCGCGTCGTCGACACGCGCTGGGACCCGCCGGTCACCCTCGGTGTGCGCCTGGTCAGCGTGGCCGACGACTGTGCCCAGCACGTCGGGCAGGCCGCCTTCGTCCGCGGCCTGATCGTCTCGACCTGACGACGGCTTCCAGCTGGGTGGTCAGCGCGTCGTCACTCGGCCTCGGTGTCGGTGTCGCCGGAACCAGTTTCGGCATCGGCCGGCGCCGACCCGATCGGCGTACCCTGACCGGCATGCGTCTGATGCACTCAGCGTTCCTGGCCCCAGTGATCATCGCCACCGCGCTCCTCGCCGGCTGCGGCGCGGGCAGCGACGACGAGGCCGAGAGCGAGCGGACCGCCCAGCCCACCGCGTCGGCCTCCTCCGCGACGTCGACGACGCCGGAACGAACGGGCCTGGCGAAGCGGTGCCTCATCGACGTCCCGGGCCTGAAGCGGCTCAGTCTCGAGGCCCCCGACGGCAGCAGGCTGCCGGCGGCCACCTTCGGCTCCGGCACGACCGCCGCGGTCTTCGTGCACCAGACCAATGCCGACGGCCTGTGCGGCTGGCTGCCCTATGCGAGCTGGGCGGCCGAGAACGGCGTACGCGTCGTCGTCCTCGACGTCTGCGACTACGGCGAGTCGACGTGCACGGACACGTTCACGCACGACGTGGTGGGGCAGCTTCGGTTGGCCCTCGACCGTGCTCGGGCCGCGGTGCACGGTGGCCGGGTCACCCTGGTGGGTGCCTCCATGGGCGGCAGTCTGGTCGCCGGAGCAGGCCAGGAGGCGGGGGCCGACGGCATCGTCGACGTGTCCGGACCGGTCGAGTGGGCCGACGTGCCGTCCGTGACCCGGGCCGCGCGCACGATCACGGTGCCGTTCCTTGCGATCGCGGCGACGGACGACTCCAGCACCAGTGCGACCGAGCTGCGCCGGGCGGTGAAGCTGTCACCGGCTCGACGCAAGAAGTTCGTCGAGGCGCCCGTCGGGCACGGTTACGAGACGCTCCTCGACGCCGACGAGGAACCGACGCCGATCGGTCATCAGGTGCTGGCCTGGATCACGGCCTCCTGAGCGAGGCCACGGCCGAGCGCATCATCCGCTCGTGGTTCCACACCAGCACCGGCCGTACGACGACCGCGGCCAGACCGAGCAGTCGCCCGGCGACCTCGACCTCCTGCTCGAACGTGAGGCGCGTCGTCGCGGGGTCGAGCTCGTCGAGACGCCAGCGCACCCAGCCGGTCAGATCTCCGTCGATGCTGGTCTCGAGCAGGTCGTTGCGGCGATGGACGGCATGCAGGCGCAGGTCGAGGTCGTAGGGCAGCCGCGAGCGCACCACGACCCAGGCATCATCGGGGCCGAGACTGGCCACTGCGCGAACCTCCGGCCACCAGTCGGGGTAGTGCTCGAGGTCGACCAGCCGGTCGCGCAGCACCCGACTCTGGCGGCCGATCAGCCACTCGCCGCTGAACCTGAACCGCCGGCTCACGGGTCCACCAGGTCGAGTCGGATCGCCATCCGGTCCAGCGCCCGCACCGCGGCTCGTCGTACGGCGTGGTCGGGGTCCTCCTCGGCACGGCGTACGGCCTCGACATGCTCGGTGTCCCCCGCCAGACCCAGGAACCTGACGGCCTGCGCGCGCACCCGCGACAGATCGTGGTGCGCGAGCGAGACCGCGGCGTCACCGGCCTGCGGGAGCTCACGACGACTCGAGACCTTCAGGCACATCTCGGCCACCCGCCACGAGCCGTCACTCAGCCCGGCGATCACCGCCGGAGCCGCACGGTCCTCCCAGACGTGGAGCAACGCGCGCGCGGCCCACACCCGCGGCCAGTGGTCGGCCCACCCCTCATGTGTGTGCTCCGCGCCATGGCCGGTGAGGTAGACGATCTCCTGCTGGTGGAGCGCCGGATCGGCGCCCCCGAGGAGGTCGCACGCCAGCGTCACGGTCTCCGTGACGCCGAGGTGGCCGGCCAGCTCGTCGATCAGCACCGCGACCGGCGCGTCGATGTCCAATGGGTCGGGGATCACGTCTCCATCATGACCATGACGCCCCAAGAGCGGCTCAGACCCGTCTAGCCTTGGGGGCATGCCTGACTCCGCGACCGACTTGGTGACCTGCTCCGTCTCCGACGGCATCGCCCACGTGCGACTCAATCGTGCCGACAAGCTGAACGCGCTCACACTGCAGACCCTCGACGAGCTGATCGGGACCGCCCGCGAGCTGCGCCGTGACCGCACCCTGCGCGCGGTGGTCATCTCCGGGCACGGCGACTCGTTCTGCGCCGGGCTCGACTTCGCCTCCGTGCTGAAGAAGCCGACCGGCATCCTCCGCGCCTTCGTGCCGAACCCGTTCCTGGGCACGAACAAGTTCCAGGAGGCCTGCTGGGCCTGGCGTCGCCTGCCGGTTCCGGTGATCGCCGCGGTGCACGGGCACTGCTACGGCGGCGGCATCCAGATCGCCCTGGCCGCCGACTTCCGGTTCGCCACCCCTGACTCGCAGTGGTCGGTGCTCGAGGGCCGTTGGGGCCTGATCCCCGACATGTCCGGGGTGCGTTCGCTCTCGGAGCTCGTGGGTGTCGACACCGCCAAGCGCCTGACCATGACCGCCCAGACGGTCAACGGCAAGGAGGCACACGACCTCGGCCTGGTCACCGAGCTGGCCGCCGACCCGGTGACCGCGGCCGAGGACTTCGCCCGCGAGCTGGCCGGCAAGTCCCCCGACGCGCTGGCTGCGGCGAAGCGCCTGTTCAACCGGTCCGCCACCGACAGCGCTCGGCGCACCTTCGCCCGGGAACGGGCCGAGCAGATCTTCCTGCTGGCCACCTCCAACACCGCCAAGGCCCGCAAGGCCGCGTTCAAGAAGGTGGCGCCGGTCTTCGGTCCCCGCGCGCGCCGTTGAGCTGCGGTCGCGTCTGAGCAGGCCCGGCCGACCGATGGCCTAACCTCGCTCCCATGAGCGAACAGCTGCTGGAGCAGGCCCGCGCATGGGCCGCCGAGGATCCCGACGCCGTCACCCGTGCCGAGCTGGAGCAGGTGATCTCGGCCGTCGGGTCCGGTGACACCTCGGCCGCGGCCGACCTCGCCGATCGCTTCTCCGGAACCCTCGAGTTCGGAACCGCCGGCCTGCGCGGTGCCCTCGGTGCCGGGCCGAACCGGATGAACCGGATCGTGGTGATCCGGGCCGCAGCCGGGCTGGCGGCGTACCTCAAGGCCAACGTCGTCGGAGCCGACGACGCCGTGGTGATCGGGTACGACGCCCGCCACAACTCCGACGTCTTCGCACGCGACACGGCCGAGGTGATGACGGGCGCGGGCCTGCGCGCGCTGCTGCTGCCCGGCCAGCTGCCCACTCCCCTGCTGGCCTTCGCGATCCGCAAGCTGGGCTGTGTCGCCGGCGTCATGGTGACCGCCAGCCACAACCCACCCCAGGACAACGGCTACAAGGTCTACCTCGGCGACGGCAGCCAGATCGTGCCCCCCGCGGACGTCGAGATCGCCGAGCGCATTGCCGCCGTCGGCGCACTGACCGACGTCCCCCGGGGCGCCCCGGGTGAGCAACTGGACGACACGATCGTGCGCGACTACCTGGCGTCCGTGGGTCACGTGATCGACCCCGGTCCAGACCCGCGCCGGGCAGACCTGAGGCTCGTCTACACCCCGCTCCACGGCGTCGGCAACAGTTCGGTGCTCTCGGTGCTGCGCGCGGCCGGGTTCACCGCACCCTCCGTGGTCAGCGAGCAGCAGGAGCCCGACCCCGAGTTCTCCACCGTTGCCTTCCCGAACCCCGAGGAACCCGGCGCCATGGACCTCGCCATGGACCTCGGCACCGAGGTCGATGCCGATCTGGTGGTCGCCAACGACCCCGACGCCGACCGCTGTGCGGCCGCCGTGCCAGGACCCCACGGCTGGCGGATGCTGCGCGGTGACGAGGTCGGCGCCCTGCTCGGCGACCACCTGCTGGGTTCGGGCAAGCAGGGCGTGTATGCCTGCTCGATCGTGTCGTCCTCGCTGCTCGGCAAGCTCGCCGCGGCCGCCGGCCAGGAGTACGCCGAGACCCTGACCGGCTTCAAGTGGATCGGGCGGCTGGAGGGTCTCGCGTTCGGCTACGAGGAGGCGCTGGGCTACTGCGTCGACCCGGCACAGGTGAAGGACAAGGACGGCGTCTCCGCACTGCTGCTGCTCTGCGAGATCGCGGCGCGGGCCAAGGCCGAGGGACGCACCCTGACCGATCTGCTCGACGACATCGCGGTGCGACACGGGCTGCACGCCACCGACCAGCTGTCGGCCCGGGTCTCCGACCTCGCCGAGATCGGCGTCGCGATGGAACGGCTGCGCAGCAACCCCCCGACCTCGCTCGGCGATCTGGCCGTCGAGTCGTACGACGACCTCAGCCTGGGCTCGGCAGCGTTGTCGCCGACTGACGGGCTGCGCTACCACCTGGCCGACGGTGCCCGGGTGATCGTCCGGCCGAGCGGCACCGAGCCGAAGATCAAGTGCTACCTCGAGGTCGTCGTACCCGTCGAGTCCGCGGACAGCCCTGAGGCTGTCAGAGACGCCGTGGACGCCGCACGCATCGTCGCCTCGGGCCGCCTGGGCGCGCTCCGCAACGGCATCAAGGAAGCCGCCGGCATCTGACCACACCGCGCCTGGACTGGCGCGCGATGTGGTGTCACCGGGTGACACCGATCAACGCGCTGGTGAGCTGCGGGGTGCCCCTCACACCACGAGGAGGACGATCGAGGCCAGGGCGAGCACGGCGACCAGCCCGATCTCCGGCCAGGCCAGCCGCCGGACGACGCGTCCCTCGGGCAGCCTCTTCGCGGAGGCGTCCTCGGCCAGCTGGTTGATCTGCTGCTCCACCAGGTCGGTGTAGTCCTTGATCGGGTCAGGCGTGATCCTGCCCCCGTCGCGGTTGGCCACCTGGCGGCGAGAACGGGTCAACACCGAGGAATGGTAGGTGCGGCCGGTGGTGGTCACGGCCATGAACTGACGGATCGTGACCTTCTTGACGTTCGCCAAAGGGATCACGACGTCGCTGAACGTCTGCCGGAGCACCAGGTCGTCACCACGATGAATCAGCGAGGGCCGCAGCATGACGGCCCAGATCAGCGACATCACGAGGGCGATGACAACCACCGCAGTCACGTCGCCGGAGCTCACCCCGTCGATGAACAGAACAACGATCACGACGGCAGCGATGGCCATCGTGAACCAGCCCGTGCCGCGCCCGTTGTTCGCCTCGAACTTCCGGGTTGGCGCTTCGCCCATCGAACTCTCCAAGTGATTGCCGACTCCCACCGGAACAACCCTATGCTGGGCACGTGACGACCACTCCCACCACCACTGCCTCAGCGTCGAGTGCAGCCGGGAACAGCTTCTCCGATGTCACCTCGTCGGAGAGTGCGCTGCGACGGTTCCTGCACGGTCTGCCCGGAGTCGACCAGGTTGGCGCCGAAGCCCGTGCCACCGCCCTCGGCACCCGCTCGATCAAGACCACGGCCAAGGACTACGCGATCGACCTCGCCATCCGGATGGTCGACCTGACCACCCTCGAGGGGCAGGACACCCACGGCAAGGTCCGCGCGCTGGCCAACAAGGCCATGCGCCCCGACCCGGCCGACCCGACCTGCCCGGCCACGGCAGCAGTGTGCGTCTACCCCGACATGGTCGGCATCGCCAAGGAGACGCTCGGCACCAGCGGCGTGAACGTGGCCGCCGTGGCCACCGCGTTCCCGAGCGGGCGCGCCGCCCTCGACATCAAGCTGGCCGACACCCGTGACGCCGTCGAGGCCGGCGCCGACGAGATCGACATGGTCATCGACCGTGGCGCCTTCCTCTCCGGCCGCTACCTCGAGGTGTACGACGAGATCGTGGCCGTCAAGGAAGCCTGCGGCCCGGCCCACCTCAAGGTGATCTTCGAGACCGGAGAGCTGCAGACCTACGACAACGTACGACGCGCGTCGTGGCTGGCGATGATGGCCGGGGGCCACTTCATCAAGACCTCCACCGGCAAGGTGCAGCCCGCCGCCACCCTCCCGGTCACGATGATCATGCTCGAGGCGGTGCGTGACTTCCGCGAGGCCACCGGTCAGATGATCGGCGTGAAGCCGGCCGGCGGCATCCGCACCAGCAAGGACGCGATCAAGTACCTCGTGATGGTCAACGAGGTCGCCGGACCCGACTGGCTGGATCCGGACTGGTTCCGCTTCGGCGCCTCCACGCTGCTCAACGACCTGCTGATGCAGCGCACCAAGATGACCACCGGTCGCTACTCCGGCCCCGACTACTTCACGCTGGACTGAGGCAGACATGGCAAAGCAGAAGGTCTCGACAGGCTCGACCACCGCGAAGCCCGTCTTCGACTACGCGCCGGCCCCCGAGTCGCGTGCGATCGTTGACATCAAGCCGTCCTACGGTCTGTTCATCAACGGCGAGTTCGTCGACGGCGGCGGCACCAGCTTCAAGACGATCAACCCGGCCACCGAGGAGGTGCTCGCCGAGATCGCCGAGGCCAGTGAGGCCGACATCGACACCGCGGTCAAGGCCGCCCGTCGCGCGCACTCACGCGTGTGGGGTCGGATGCCCGGCAAGGAACGCGCGAAGTACCTCTACCGCATTGCCCGCATCATGCAGGAGCGTGGCCGCGAGATCGCCGTACTCGAGTCGATCGACAACGGCAAGCCGATCAAGGAGTCCCGCGACGTCGACGTCCCCGTCGCCGCGGCGCACTTCTTCTACTACGCCGGCTGGGCCGACAAGCTGGAGTACTCCGGCTACGGCACCCAGAGCCTCGGTGTCGCCGCCCAGGTCATCCCGTGGAACTTCCCGCTGCTGATGCTGGCCTGGAAGATCGCTCCCGCACTGGCCGCCGGCAACACCGTGGTGCTCAAGCCGGCCGAGACCACGCCGCTGACCGCGCTGCTGTTCGCCGAGATCTGCCAGCAGGCCGACCTCCCGCCCGGTGTGGTCAACATCGTCACCGGCGCCGGTGACACCGGCCACTTCCTGGTCGGTCATGACGACGTCGACAAGGTTGCCTTCACCGGCTCCACCGACGTCGGCCGCGCGATCGCCAAGGCCGTGGCCGGCACGAACAAGAAGGTCACCCTCGAGCTCGGCGGCAAGGCCGCCAACATCGTCTTCGACGACGCACCGATCGACCAGGCCGTCGAGGGCATCGTCAACGGCATCTTCTTCAACCAGGGCCACGTCTGCTGCGCCGGCAGCCGGCTCCTCGTGCAGGAGAGCATCGCCGAGGAGGTGCTCGAGCGGCTCAAGAGGCGGATGGCCACGCTGCGCGTGGGCGACCCGCTCGACAAGAACACCGATGTCGGTGCCATCAACAGCGCTGAGCAGCTGGCGCGCATCAAGCAGCTATCCGCGATCGGCGAGGAGGAGGGCGCCGGCCGCTGGTCGCCGCCCTGCGACCTGCCCAGCACCGGCTTCTGGTTCCCGCCGACGCTGTTCACCGGTGTCACCCAGGCCCACCGCATCGCCCGCGAGGAGATCTTCGGCCCGGTGCTGTCCGTGCTGACCTTCCGCACCCCCGCCGAGGCGGTCGAGAAGGCCAACAACACGCCCTACGGCCTCTCCGCCGGCGTGTGGACCGACAAGGGCTCGCGCATCCTCTGGATGGCCAACCAGCTGCGCGCCGGCGTGGTGTGGGCCAACACGTTCAACAAGTTCGACCCGACCAGCCCGTTCGGTGGCTACAAGGAATCCGGCTACGGCCGCGAGGGTGGCCGCCACGGCCTCGAGGGCTACTTGAAGGGAACGAACTGATGGCTCGCATCGACGTCCGCAAGACCTACAAGCTCTACATCGGCGGCGCGTTCCCGCGCTCGGAGTCCGGCTACTCGTACGTCGTGAACGACGCGAAGGGGAAGTTCATGGCCAACGCATCCCTGGCCTCCCGCAAGGACGCCCGCGACGCGGTCCAGGCCGCCCGCAAGGCGTTTCCGGGCTGGGCCGGGCGTACGGCGTACAACCGGGCGCAGATCGTCTACCGCATCGCCGAGGTGATGGAGGACCGTCGCCCGCAGTTCGTCGACGCCGTCCAGAAGTCCGAGGGCCGCACCGCCGCGCAGGCCAACAAGGTCGTCGACGAGGCCATCGACCGGCTGGTCTGGTACGCCGGCTGGGCCGACAAGATCACCCAGGTGGTCGGCGGCGCCAACCCGGTCGCGGGGCCGTTCTTCAACCTCTCCACCCCCGAGCCGACCGGCGTCGTGGCGGTCTTCGCGCCCCAGGAGTCCAGCCTGCTGGGTCTGGTCAGCGTCGTGGCACCGGCCATCGTGGTCGGCAACACCGTCGTGGTGACCTCGTCCTACGAGCGTCCCCTGCCGGCGGTGACGTTCGCCGAGGTGCTGGCCACTTCCGACGTACCCGGTGGCGTGATCAACGTGCTCACCGGCTCTGCGGCGACCACCGGTCCGTGGCTGGCCTCGCACATGGACGTCAACGCGATCGACCTCACCGGGGTGGCCGGCGACGCCGACCTGGCGAAGTCCCTCGAGGAGGCCTCGGCCGAGAACCTCAAGCGGGTACGCCGAGCGCCGTCGGCCGAGCCCGACTGGTCACTGGACCCCGGCACCGATCGGATGACCGGCGTTCTCGAGACCAAGACCGTCTGGCACCCCATCGGCATCTGAGGCTCCCCCACGGGCGAGCTCAGCGAGCCAGCAACGCCTGCGACATCACCTGGATGATGCCGCGGGGGTCGCGTGCCGCGAAGGCCTGGCCGCCGGTGGCCGCGGCGATCTTCTTCAACGCACCCATGTCGGCGTCCTTCGAGATGCCGATCGCGATGATGCGCACGGGCTTGGCCGCGTCGACCTCCGCGCGCAACGTCGTGAGCAGGTCGGTCAGCGCGATCGAGCCGGGGTCGTCGTTGGCCCCGTCGGTCATCAGCACGACCGAGTTGAAGTAGTCGTCGTCGTAGTGCTTCATCGCGTTGCGGTAGGCGGCCAGGGTCGTGTCGTACAGCCCTGTCCCGCCCTGGGTCAGGCCCAGGGCCTCGTTGATCGCGCCGCCGAGTGCCTCCCGCTGGGTGCCGGCGCCGGTCGTGGCGTCGAGACGTCGGAGGGGCTCCATCACACGATGGTCGACGCCGGGTCCGCCCTGGTCGACCGAGAACAGCCACATGCCGATGCGCGCGTTGCCCGGGAATGCCCCGAGCGCACGCTTCGCGGCATCGGCGGCGAGCTGCATGCGGGTTCCGGATCCGGTCTCGAAGTCCATGGACCCGGAGGCGTCCAGGACGACGAGCATGCTCGAGGGCACGGCCAGCACCTGCCAGGACCGGAGATCCTCCTCGACGTCCTCAGCCGAGGGAGCCTTCAGCGCATCGACGGCGCCGACACCCCGCTCTCCGGGAAGAGGCGTCTCGTCGGCGGGACGGAAGCCGTGGTCCGTCAGAAGGGTGCTGCCCTGGGGACGTTGCAGGAAGTCGACGAACTGGGCGAGCACGGCACCCGACTCCTCCGACCGCCCGGGCAGGCCCAGCAGGGGGTAGCGCTGCATCAGCGGGCCCGTCGCGGGCACCATCGCCGAGAGGCTGCGGTTCTCGAGAAGTGCCTGGAGGAACTGCTGCTCGGACACCGGGACGACGCGCTTGGACGATGCCGTGAGCGCAGACAGCGCCTCTGCGGATGACCTGTCGGTCTCGCCCTCGCCGTAGTGCTGGGCCGCGGAGACCAGACCCGACGTCAACTGCCCGACGCTCGCCCCCGACTTCTCGCGCTCCGCGCGGACGGCCACCAGCGCCAGCGCCGATGGTGTGGACTCGAGCGGGTTCTGCATCGCCAGCAGGCCCGAGGACGCTGCCACGAGCCACGACTCCGGCGCATCCGCAGCGGGACCGCCGACCAGGACGACGGGGCTTGCCGCGATCGCGGGCATCACGGTCTCGGCCGAGACGCCGTTCTCCGCGAGCTGGCGTGCCCACACGTCGGAGTCCGGCACCCACAGGTCGGGCGCGTCTCCGGAGCCGGCGGTCAGCTGGTTGACCACCTCGTCGGCGGGCACGGTCTCGACGGCGAGGGAGACGCACGGCGACTCCTCGGCCAGACCTCGGGCCACCTGCTCCAGCGCTGGTGCGATGTCGGGCGAGGCGGCCAGCCGTGCCTTGGCCACCCCGTCGTCGCATCCGGCTTCCTCGCCGGAGTCTGTGACGCCCCGCCACACCATCACCGCGACCAGGAGCAGCGCCAGGACGATCAGCCCGATCCACAGTGGCCTACGGTCCGTCGGCTCCCGCTCTCGCGTGTGCAGACCTGTACTCATGACGCCCTCCCATTGCGCAGTGCCTGCGCCCACTCCCCGCGGTGAGATTAATGCACGAACCGGCGTCCAGGAAATGCCGTCCGTGCCCCTGGGTGCACAATGACCCCGTGCAATCGCGTGTGATCGTCCTGGCCGGGCCCTCGGGTGCCGGCAAGTCCCGACTCGCCGAACGCACGGGGTTGCCGGTGCTGCGCCTCGACGACTTCTACAAGGACGGCAGCGACCCGACCCTTCCCCGGCTCACCGAGGGAGCCAACGCCGGCCTGGTCGACTGGGACCACCCGGACTCCTGGCTGCCGGACGACGCGCTCGCCACCCTGAGCGAGCTCTGCACCAGCGGGTACGCCGAAGTCCCCGTCTATGAGATTGCGCGGAATGGTCGGTGCGGCTCGCACGTCGTGCACCTCGACGGCTCGCCCCTGTTCGTCGCGGAGGGCATCTTCGCCCAGGACATCGTGGCGGCCTGCGAGGAGGCCGGGCTCCTCGCCGCGGCGTACTGCGTGACCCAGCGCCCGGTCGTGACGTTCTGGCGTCGCCTGACTCGTGACCTGCGCGAGCGCCGCAAGCCCCCGCTGGTGCTGGTTCGGCGCGGCCTGGCGTTGATGCGCAACCAACGGGTCGTGGTCGCCGACGCCGTCGCCAAGGGCTGTCGTCGCACGACGCCCGAGCAGGCCTTCCACGACATCGAGCGCATGCGGGAGAACGCGACGTCATGAGCCTCTGGTCCGAGCCGCTCCGCCAACCCAACCAGCAGACCTGCGGCGCCGCCGTGCTGGTGGTGGCCCGGATGATCAACGACGCGCGCTACCGCGAACGGGTCGATTCGGTGCAGGCGTTCCGCGACGAGACGCTGGCCATGCACCGGCGTACGACGAGCAGCGTCGACGTCCTGGGGCGTCTGCAGCTGCCCTGGCCGCGTGCGTTGGGCACGCCACCGTGGGCGGTGGCCAACCAGATGACCGGGTCATCCGGGGTGCCCGGCACGGTCTACCGACCCGCGCCGGTCCTGCCCTGGCGGCGTACGACGGCCCTGGCCGAGATCCGTGCGGCCACCGGCAACGGGCACGTCGTCCCACTGTTCGTCGGCAACCGCTGGCTGCCGCGCCACGTGGTGCTGGTCCTGGACTCGGACCTCACGGTCTACGAGCCCTCGGGTGGCCGGCGTCGGACCGTGGACGCGGAGGCGTTCCACTCCGGCGACCTGGACCTGGCCGGGTGGTCTCACCCCTGGTTCGTCGTGCTCCCCGACTCCGACTCGGCAACCAGCGCGGCGTAGCCCGGCTTGATCACGTCGTCGATGATCGCCAGTCGTTCGTCGAAGGGCAGGAACGCCGACTTCATCGCGTTGATCGTGAACCACTGGAGATCGCGCAGGTCGTAGCCGAAGGCCTCCACCAGCGAGTGCATCTCGCGCGTCATCGACGTGCCGCTCATCAACCGGTTGTCGGTGTTGACCGTGACCCGGAACCGCAGCTTGGTGAGCAGGCCGATCGGGTGCTCCTCGATGGACGCGGCCGCGCCGGTCTGGATGTTCGACCACGGGCACATCTCCAACGGGATCCGCATGTCGCGCACGTAGGCGGCCAGGCGCCCCAGCTCGACGGTGCCGTCGTCGTGCACGGTGATGTCATCGATGAGGCGCACGCCGTGACCGAGACGGTCCGCGCCGCACCACTGGATCGCCTGCCAGATCGACGGCAGCCCGAACGCCTCGCCGGCGTGGATGGTGAAGTGCGCGTTCTCGCGCTGGAGGTACTCGAACGCGTCGAGGTGACGGGTGGGCGGGAAGCCGTCCTCGGCGCCGGCGATGTCGAAGCCGGCCACACCCCGGTCACGCCAGTCCACCGCGAGCTCGGCGATCTCGCGGGAACGAGCCTGGTGGCGCATCGCGGTCAGCAGCTGGCGTACGACGATCCGCCCGCCGGCCTGCTCCATCCCGGCGGCGAACCCGTCGTGAACCGCGGCCACCACCTCGTCGAGGGTCAGCCCGCCCTCGAGGTGCTGCTCAGGGGCATAGCGGATCTCGGCGTGGACGACGCCGTCGGCGGCCAGGTCCTCGACGCACTCGCGGGCGATCCGCTCCAGAGAGGCCCCGGTCTGCATCACCGCGACGGTGTGGTCGAAGGTCTCGAGATAGCGCACCAGGGAGCCGGAGTCCGCGGCCTCCACAAACCACTGCCCGAGGTGCGAGTCGTCGTCCACCGGCAGCTCGTGGCCGATCTCGTGGGCCAGCTCTGCGACCGTCTGCGGGCGCACGCCACCGTCGAGGTGGTCGTGCAGCAGGACCTTCGGCGCACGCCGTACCTGGTCGGCCGTGGGGGGCGTGGGTGTGGGCTCAGTCGACATGGCGCCATCCTTGCACCACCCTCGATGAAACCCCCCTGCAAGCGGTACGTTCGTGCTGTCACCGTGACCCCGCACCCCGAGGAGCCACCATGCGCGTCTTCACCACCTTCGACGAACTGACCGCGGCCGCCGGTACCGACCTCGGCACCAGCGAATGGCTGACCGTCGACCAACGACGAGTCAACGACTTCGCCGACGCCACCGGTGACCACCAGTGGATCCACGTCGACCTGGAGCGCGCCAAGGACGGGCCATTCGGCGGCACCATCGCCCACGGCTACCTGACCCTGTCCCTGATCCCGTGGCTGGGCAGCCAGATCTTCACCCTGCAGACCCCGGGCGCCAAGCTGAACTACGGGGTGAACAAGGTGCGCTTCCCGAACCCGCTCAAGGTCGGCAAGCGGATCCGCTCGCACGTCGCGATCGCCGACGTCATCGACATCCCCAAGGGCAAGCAGCTGACGGTGCGTCACACCATCGAGATCGAGGGCGAGGAGAAGCCCGCCTGCGTCGCCGAGACCGTCGTACTCCTGCTGCCCTGACCCCCGCCGTTCGTCGGCCCTCGCGCGGTGCTGCGGACGCTTCCACCGTGGCACGAGACATGTGCAGCGACCGTGACACCGCGTTGCACGGGACAGAGCGAGGTCAGGCGATGCGGTCGATCACCAGCGGCTGCGCGTCGAATCTCGCACCGTCGCCGATGTCGTAGCCCCCCTCGAGTGAGGCGAGGGCACGGTCGAAGCGCTCGGGCTCGTCGGTGAGCAACGTGAACAGCGGCTGCCCCTGGGTGACCTCGTCGCCGGGGCGGGCGTGCCAGACGACACCGGCCCCGTCCTGCACGGCATCACCGAGGGTGGCGCGCCCGGCACCGAGCCGCCAGGACGCCAGCCCGACCCCCATCGCGTCGAGCCGGGTGAGCACGCCGGTGCTCGGCGCGTTCACCACGTGTGATTCCCGGGCGGTGGCCATCGGGGCGTCGGGGTCGCCGTCCTGGGCCCGGATCATCGCCTTCCAGGCATCCATCGCGGAGCCGTCGGCCAGCTTGTCGGCCGGGTCGACGTCGGTGACACCGGCGCCGGCCAGCATCTCCCGCGCGAGTGCGAGCGTCAGCTCGACCACGTCGGCGGGGCCGCCACCGGCCAGCACCTCCACGGACTCGGCGACCTCGATCGCGTTGCCGGCGGTGAACCCGAGCGGGGTGGACATGTCGGTGAGCAGGGCGACCGTGTGCACGCCGGCGTCCTTGCCGAGGCCCACCATGGTCTCGGCCAGCTCGCGGGCCCTGGCCTCGTCCTTCATGAACGCGCCGGTGCCGACCTTGACGTCGAGCACCAGCGAGCCGGTGCCCTCGGCGATCTTCTTGCTCATGATCGACGAGGCGATCAACGGGATCGCCTCGACGGTGCCGGTGACGTCGCGCAGGGCATAGAGCTTCTTGTCGGCCGGCGCCAGCCCGGTGCCGGCTGCGCAGATGACCGCGCCGATGCCCTCGAGCTGGGCTAGCATCTCGTCGTTGCTCAGCGACGCCCGCCAGCCCGGTATCGCCTCGAGCTTGTCGAGGGTGCCGCCGGTGTGCCCCAGTCCGCGCCCGGACAGCTGCGGCACGGCGACCCCGCAGGCCGCGACCAACGGGGCCAGCGGCAACGTGATCTTGTCGCCCACGCCCCCGGTCGAGTGCTTGTCGGAGGTCGGACGGGAGAGGGAGGAGAAGTCCATCCGCTCCCCCGACGCGATCATCGCGCCGGTCCAGCGGGCGATCTCGCGGCGGTTCATGCCGTTGAGCAGGATCGCCATGGCCAGCGCCGACATCTGCTCGTCGGCCACCACACCGTCGGTGTAGTTGGCGATCACCCAGTCGATCTGGCTGTCGGTGAGCTCATGACCGTCGCGCTTGGCGGTGATCACCTCGACGGCGTCGTGCTGGCTCACTGGCTCTCCTTCATCAGGTCATCGGGTCCGAACGGGTCGGGCAGCACCTCGTCCATACGGCGTACGCCGGACACGGTCAGCAGAAGCAGCTCGCGCCCGCCGTTCTCGAAGAGCAGCTGGCGGCAACGGCCGCACGGCATGATCACCTCGCCACTCCCGTTGACGCACACGAAGTGGGTCAACCGCCCGCCACCGGTGGCGTGCAGCGAGCTGACCAGGCCGCATTCGGCGCACAGGACCACGCCGTACGCCGCGTTCTCGACGTTGCAGCCGACCACGGTGCGACCGTCGTCGACCAGCGCGGCCGCGCCGACCCGGTAGTTGGAGTACGGCGCGTAGGCGCGCGCGGAGACGTCGGTGGCGGCCCGGGTCAGGGCGTCCCAGTCGACCTGCACGTCAGTCCTTCACGTAGGGCTCGCCGTCGGCGGCGGGCGGGCGGACCCGACCCACGAAGCCGGCGACCGCGATCAGGGTGGCGAGGTAGGGCGCCACCGCGATCAGCTGCGAGGGCACCTTGGTGACCAGACCGAAGTCGTCCTTCATCGCGGCGGTCAGCGCGAAGAAGAGCGCCGCCATCGTGGCACCGACGGGGTGCCACCGGCCCATGATCACCGCGGCCAGGGCCATGAAGCCCTGCCCGTTGGAGGCGTTGTCGTTGAAGGTCGTGGAGGAGCCGACCGTGAAGAAGGCACCGCCCAGACCGGCCAGGGCACCGCCCAGGGTGATCGCCTGCCAGCGGACCCGGTTGACCCGGATGCCCACCGTGTCGGCGGCCTTGGGGTGCTCACCCACGGCGCGGACCCGCAGGCCCCAGCGGGTCTGGTAGAGCAGGAACCACACCACGAACGGCGCGAGCAGCGCGATGTAGACCAGGATCGACTGGTTGAACAGGGCCCGGCCGATCACCGGGATGCTCGACAGGCCGGGGATCTCGATCGGCGCCAGCGGGTCGGGGCTGTCGCTGAGCAGGGTGCTCAGGTCCTTGTTCTCCTCCGGGGTGGGAATCTGCCCCTTGAGGAACGTGGTCAGACCGAGCGCCAGCGCGATCAGCACGACGCCGACCACGACCTGGTCGACGTGGTAGCGCAGCGAGAACAGGCCGAGCACCAGGGCCACCACCACGCCCGCGAGGGCGGCGGCGACCAGTCCGGCGCCGTTGCTGTAGGCCATCGCGGCGATCACCCAGCCGAAGAACGCGCCCATCAGCAGTTGCGCCTCGATGGCGATGTTGATGACGCCGGCGCGCTCACAGATCACGCCGGCCAGGGCGCCGAGCACCAGGGGCGGGCAGTACTTGAGCGTGCTGGGCAGCGGGTTGACGATCCACGACTCCACGACGCCGGTCTGGTCCGCGTAGTACCAGATCGTGAAGGCCATGTAGAAGGCCAGCCCGACGGCGCCGAAGATCACCGCCGACCAGGCGTTGCGTGGAATCACGTTGGCCACCGCGGCGACCAGGGCCGCGGCACAGATCACGAGTGCGATCCAGACCAGACGCAGCCCGTTGAAGGCCTCCGGCTGGTGGTCCTTGTCGGGCAGAGGCGCGTTGAGGTAGAGCACGTTGGGGTCGTCGATGCTCAGGGCCATCCACAGCACGAGTGCGGTGACCAGACCGAAGGTGACCACCAGCTTGAGCTGGCGGAGCTTGTCGGCGCGGTCGCGCACCGGGCGGGTGGGTGCAGTGGCGGCGACGGGTGCATCTGCGGGCGCGCTCACGGGGTGACTCCCTTCGCGGCAAAGGTGCTGGTGGGTTCCTTGCGGCGTTGGCGGACCAGCCAGCGCACGGCGGCAGGCGCCGCGACGAACAGGACGATCAGGGACTGGATGACCTGGACCACCTCGGGGGCGGTGCCGGCGTCGGTGGTCTGCATGGCGCCGCCGCCCACGGCCAGGGCGCCGAAGAGGAAGCCGGCCAGCACGCTGCCCAGCGGTGTTCCGCGACCGAGGAGGGCCACGGTGATGGCATCGAACCCGACCGACCCGACCAGGCTCTCGTTGTTGCTGGCCTGGTCGCCGTTGATGAACATGCAGGCCGCCAGCCCGCTGAGGGCACCGGCGATCGCCATGGTCAGGATGAACACCTTGGCGGTGCTCATGCCGGCGGTGCGCGACGCCTCGGGGTTCGAGCCGACCGAGCGCAGCTCGAAGCCGAGCGTGCTGCGGTTGAGCAGCCACCACACGATCGCGGCCGCGACCAGTGCCAGCACCACGCCCAGGTGGACGCCGAACAGCTCGGGGAAGGCGGCCTTGTCCGGGACCGGCGGGGACTGCGGCAGACCGAGGGTGTCACCCGGCTTCTGGAACGCCTTCATCTCGCTCAACGCGTAGGCCAGCACACCGAGGGCCGCGACCTGGTTGAGCATGATCGTGCTGATCACCTCGTGGGCGCCCGCGACCGCCTTGAGGAAACCGGCGATCGCGCCCCAGAAGGCGCCGGCCAGGATGCCCGCGGCGACCGAGGCCAGCAGCAGGATCGGGCCGGGCAGGTCCCAGGTGAAGCCGACGTAGCTGGCGGCCAGGGTGCCGAGGATGATCTGGCCCTGGGCACCGATGTTGAAGAGTCCCGAGCGGAAGGCGAGGGACACACCGAGGCCGGCGCAGATCAGTGGCGCGGAGCGGTTCAGGGTGTTGGCCAGGGCGTCACCGGAGCCGAGCGAGGCGGAGATCAACTTGCCGTAGGACTGGCCGACCACGTCGAAGGACCGGCTGAAGAAGTCCCACGGATAGACGAAGAAGTAGCCCATCGAGTCGACGACGTCCTCGTTGCTCAGCGCGATCAGCACCGCACCGATGAACAGGGCCAGGAAGATCGCGGCCACGGTGGTGAGCACCGAGTCGACCCATTTGCCGTCGAGACGGAACCGGCGCTTGCCGCTCACGCGGCACCTCCTTGGTTGGTGCCTGCGTCCTTGGTGCCACCCGCCATCAGCAGACCGATCTCCTCGCGCTGGATGTCGGGGCTCACCGTGTCGACCACGCGGCCGTCGTACATCACCGCGATGCGGTCGGAGAGCGCGAAGATCTCGTCGAGCTCGGTGGAGATGATGATCACCGCCGTGCCCTTGTCACGCTCGGCGATGATGCGTTTGTGGATGAACTCGATCGAGCCGACGTCGACACCGCGGGTCGGCTGCGAGGCGATCAGCACCTTGAGCGGTCGCGAGAACTCGCGGGCCACGACCACCTTCTGCTGGTTGCCGCCCGAGAGTGACCCCACGGGTGTCTCGCGAGAGGTGGTGCGAATGTCGAACTCTTCGATGCGGTGATCGGCGTTGGCCTCGATCGCGGCCAGCTTGAGCGCCGGGCCGCTGGAGAACTCGTCGGAGCGGTAGAGGTCGAGGACGAGGTTCTCGCGCACGCTGAACTCGGCGACGTAGCCGTCGTGGGAGCGGTCCTCGGGGATGTAGCCGATGCCGGCCTCGAGGGTGCGGCGCGGCCCGAGCCGGGTGATCTCGTCACCGTCGAGCATCACCTCGCCGGCCGAGGGCCGGACCAGGCCGAGCAGGGACTTGATCAGCTCGGTCTGACCGTTGCCCTGGACGCCGGCGATGCCCAGCACCTCGCCGGCGCGTGCCTCGAGGGAGACGTTCTTGACCACCTCGTGGCCGCGGGGGTCGATGATGGTGAGGTTGCGGACCTCGAGGACGGGCGCTCCGACGTGGGGGGCGTCCTTGTCGACGGTGAGCTTGACCGCGCGACCGACCATCATCTCGGCGAGCTCGGCCTCGGAGGCGGTGGGCTCGGCGGTGCCGACCAACTTGCCGCGGCGGATCACGCTGATCCGGTCGCCGACGGCCTTGACCTCGCGCAGCTTGTGGGTGATGAAGATGATGGAGGTGCCGCGTGCCTTCAGCTGGCGCATGATCTCCATGAGCTCGTCGATCTCCTGCGGCGTGAGCACGGCCGTGGGCTCGTCGAGGATCAGGATCTTGGCGTCGTTGGCGAGTGCCTTCAGGATCTCGACGCGCTGCTGGACGCCGACCGGGATGTCCTCGACGCGCGCCTTGGGGTCGACGTGGAGCCCGTAGCGCTCGGAGAGCTCGCGCACCTTCCTGGCTGCCGCGCCCCGGTTGAGCACCGGGCCACCTTCGCGTCCGAGCATGACGTTCTCGGCGACCGTGAAGACGGGGACCAGCATGAAGTGCTGGTGCACCATCCCGATGCCGGCGTTGATGGCGTCCTTGGGTGAGGTGAACGTGACCGGCTCGCCGTCGAGCAGGATCTGGCCGTCACTGGGTTCCAGGAGTCCGTAGAGCATGTTCATCAGGGTCGACTTGCCGGCCCCGTTCTCCCCGAGCAGACAGTGGATCTCACCGGGCTCGATGGTGAGGTCGATCGCGTCGTTGGCGACGAAGTCACCGAAACGACGGGTCAGCCCCTGGATCTGCAACTGCATGGCACTCCCTTGTGCGATGGCGGTCGTCGTACGAAGGATAGAGGGGGACGCGTCGGGGCGGGAACCGTGGTTCCCGCCCCGACTGCTTCGTTCGGACCAGCGTCAGCTGATCGTGATCTCCCCGCTGATGATCTGTGCCTTCAGCGCGTCGATCTCGTCCTTGGTCTCCTGGTCGATCGAGCTGTCGAAGTCGTGGTACGGCGCCAGCGCCACGCCACCGTTCTCGAGCGTGCCCATGTAGGGCTCGTTGGAGAACGTGCCGTCGATGGAGGACTTGATGGCGTCCTCGACGGCGACGTCCATGCCCTTCATGACCGAGCTGAGCAGCACGTCGCAGTACTCGGCGGCCGAGACACAACCGTCGGTGTCGACCCAGATCGCCTTCTTGCCGGCGGCCTTGACCGCCTGCAGTCCACCGAGGCCGGCCGGGCCGGCGACCGGCATGACGATGTCGGCGCCCTGGCGGATCAGGGCGTCGGCCAGGGACTGGCCCTTGGCCTGGTTCTCGAAGTCGTTGGTGAAGGAGCCGTCCTGCTTGGCGACGTCCCAGCCGACGACCTTGACGTCGGCGCCCTTGTCCTCGTTGTACTTCTCGACGCCCTTGACGAAGCCGTCCATGAAGATCGTCACGGTCGGGATCTTGGCGCCACCGAAGGTGCCGACGATCTGCGACTCGGACTGGGAGGCGGCCAGGTAGCCGGCGAGGTAGGCCGGCTGGTCGGTCGCGAAGCCGAGGCCCTTGACGTTCTTGGCGGGCTTCTCGTAGCCGAAGTCGACGATCGAGTAGTCGATCTTGGGGTGCTTCTTGGCGGCCTTCTCGGTGGCCTCACCGAGAAGGAAGCCCACGGTGCTGATGTGGTTGCATCCCTCCTTGGCCAGGTTCTCGAGGTTCGGCGCGTAGTCGGCGTCGGCCTTCGACTGGGCCTCACCGGTCTTGATGCCGTAGTCGGTCTTGGCCTTCACGAGACCGTCGTGCGAGGTCTGGTTGAAGGACTTGTCGTCGAAGCCGCCCGAGTCCGAGACCATGCAGGCCTTGAAGTTGGGGTGACTCTCCTTGGGTGTGGTCGCCGAGTCGCTCGCACTGGGAGTCTCCTGAGCGTTGGTGTCGTTGTCGTCGCTCGGCCGCTCACCACAGCCGGAAAGGGCGAGTGCGGCGATGCTCAACGCCACTGCAATGCGAGCCGTCTTCTTCACGGCGGTCCTCCTGAGGTCGGTTTAGGCCCCTGTGATCCGGGCCACCGGGTCACAGTAAGCCCCCGCCTCGAGAAATGAGGTCAATCGCTCCGAACTGTTATCTCGCGGTGACCGATCGGGCTCCCGCGGATCGGAGCGGCGCCCGGGCACCTCTAGCCGATCGACTCGAGCGCGGCCCCGGCCAGCACTGCCGCACCGATCGCGATCGCGCGCTCATCGACGCGCAGGTCACCCTGGTGCAGGTCGTACGTCGGCCCGCCGGGCGTCCGGGTGCCGAGTCGGCCCATGGCGCCCGGGACGTGCTCGAGATACCACCCGAAGTCCTCACCGCCCAGACTCTGGAGGGTCGGGACCGTGCCCTCGGGGCCCAGGACGTTCGCGACGGAGCGGCCCAGGGCGCCGATCGAGTCGTGGTCGTTGACCACAGGTGGGACACCCCGGACGTAGACCGTCTCGGCGCGGACGCCGTACGGCGCGATGATCTGTTCGACCAGCTCGCGGACCAGCTCCTCGGCGCCGGCCCAGGCGACGGCGTCGAGCATGCGCACGGTGCCGGCGACCCGCCCGGTCGCCGGGATCACGTTGTGGGTGGCGCCGGCACGGATCAGGCCCCAGACCACGCTGACCCCGGCCCTCGGGTCGAGGCGACGGGACAGCACGGCGGGCAGCTCGGTGACCAGCTTGCCGAGCGCGAAGGTGAGGTCCTCGGTCAGGTGGGGGCGCGAGGTGTGCCCGCCCTTGCCGACCAGGTGGACGTCGAGCGAGTCGGCGGCGCCGGTGAGTGCGCCCTCGCGGAGCCCGACGGTGCCGACATCGACGGTGGGGTCGCAGTGCAGGCAGAAGATGCGGTCGACCCCGGCCAGGGCGTCGCGCGACAGCATCTCCAGGGCGCCACCGGGCATGACCTCCTCTGCCGGCTGGAACAGCAGTCGCACGCGGCCGGCGAGCAGCCCTCGGTCGGCCAGCTCGGCCAGGGCCAGGCCGGCTCCGACAAGTGCGGTGGTGTGCACGTCGTGCCCGCAGGCGTGGGCAACTCCGGGCACGGTGCTGCGCCAGCGGTCGTCGGTGCGGTCGTCGACCGGCAGTGCGTCGAGGTCGGCACGCAGCGCGATCACGCGACCCGACTCCCCCACCTCGGCGATCAGGCCGTTGCGCGGGAGGCGGCGTACGCGCAGCCCGGCCTGCTCCAGTCGCGAGGCCACCCTCTCCGTGGTGCGCGCCTCGCTCCAGGACAGCTCGGGGTGGGCGTGGAGGTCGCGCCGGAACTCGAGGAGCTCGACGGCGTACTTCTCGAGGACGGTGGAGACGATCTCGTGGGCTTCAGACATGTTGCCGCGAGCATATCCGCCGCGCCGCTCGCGTATCGGCAGTCAGGACGCGTCGTAGGCAGCGAGGATGCGGTCGGCGGCCTCGGGTGCGGCCATCTCGCCGGCCAGCACCGAGGTGCGTACGTCGTCCCGCACGGCGGCGACCCCCGGTGAACGGCGCAGCCGCTCGGCGAGCTCGTCGCGCACCAGCGCCCAGGTGAAGTCCAGCTGCTGGTCGGCGCGTTTGCGGGCCAGCCCCTGCTCGCCGAGGTGCTCCCGGTGACCGAGGATCCGCTCCCACACGTCGTCGACGCCGATGTTCGTGAGCCCGGAGCAGGTGACCACCGGTGGGGCCCACTCCCCCTTGCCCTGCACGAGGCGCATCGCGCCGGCCAGCTCACGGGCCGCGACCCGGGCCTCGCTCTCGCCGGCACTGTGACCGCCCGCGTCGTCGGCCTTGTTCACCGCGATCACGTCGGCGATCTCGAGGATGCCCTTCTTGATGCCCTGCAGCTGGTCGCCGGTGCGGGCCAGGGTGAGGAAGAGGAAGGTGTCGACCATGCCGGCCACCGTCACCTCGGACTGACCGACGCCGACGGTCTCGACGAGCACCACGTCGTGCCCGGCGGCCTCGAGGATGATCATCGCCTGCGTCGTCGCGCGGGCCACGCCACCGAGGGTGCCCGCCGACGGCGACGGCCGGATGTAGGCGTCGGGGCTGGCCGAGAGCCGTGCCATCCGGGTCTTGTCACCGAGCACCGAACCACCGGTGCGCACCGACGACGGGTCCACGGCGAGGACGCCCACCTTGCTGCCGGCCTCGACCAGGGTCATGCCGAGCGACTCGATGAACGTCGACTTGCCGACGCCCGGCACCCCGGAGATGCCCACCCGCACGGCACCGCCCGAATCGGGGGTCAGCTGCGCCAACAGGTCGCGCGCGGCCAGCCGGTGGTCGGGACGCGACGACTCGACCAACGTGATCGCCCGCGACACCGCGGCTCGCTGTCCGGCCCGGACACCTTCGACCAGGGCCGGTACGTCGACCTGCCGCCGGGACATCAGTGGGAGAGCTTCTCCAGCAGGTCGATCGCGGACTCCGCGATGACCGTGCCGGGGAGGAACACAGCGGCGGCGCCCATCTCCTTGAGGGTCTCCACGTCGTCGGGCGGGATGACCCCACCGATGACGATCATGATGTCCGGTCGCCCGAGGTCGGCCAGTGCCTGCTTGAGGGCAGGCAGCAGCGTGAGGTGACCGGCGGCCAGCGACGAGACACCGACGATGTGCACGTCGGCGTCGACCGCCTGCTGGGCGACCTCCTCGGGCGTGGAGAACAGCGGGCCCACGTCGACGTCGAAGCCCATGTCTGCGAACGCGGTGACCACGACCTTCTGACCACGGTCGTGCCCGTCCTGGCCCATCTTCGCGACCAGGATGCGAGGACGACGCCCCTCGTCCTCCTCGAACTTCTCGGTCGCGGCGACGACGGCGTCGACGGCTGCGTCGCCACCCTCGGCTGCCTCGGACCTGTACACACCGCTGATCGTACGGATCACGGCCTGGTGCCGGCCGTAGACCTTCTCCAGTGCCTCCGAGATCTCACCGACCGTGGCCTTCGCACGGGCCGCGTCGACGGCCAGGGCGAGCAGGTTGCCGTCGAGCGAACCCTTGGTGGCGCCCCGTTCGGCCGAGTTCGTCAGGGCCTCCAGCGTGCGTCGTACGTCGTCGTCGTTGCGCTCGGCACGGAGTCGCTCCAGCTTGGCGATCTGCTGCTTGTAGACGTCGTCGTTGTCGACCTTGAGCACGTCGAGCTTGTCCTCGGCGGCCAGCCGGTAGGTGTTGATGCCGATCACCTTCTGCGCACCCGAGTCGATCCGCGCCTGGGTGCGCGCGGCGGCCTCCTCGATGCGCATCTTCGGGATGCCCTGCTCGATGGCGGCGGCCATGCCGCCGGCCTTCTCGGCCTCCTGGATGTGCTGCCAGGCGCGCTCGGCCAGGTCGTGGGTGAGCTTCTCGACGTAGTAGGAGCCGGCCCACGGGTCGATCACCTCGGTGGTGCGCGACTCCTGCTGCAGCAGCAGCTGGGTGTTGCGGGCGATGCGAGCCGAGAAGTCGGTCGGCAGCGCGATCGCCTCGTCCAGGGCGTTGGTGTGCAGCGACTGGGTGTGGCCCTGGGTCGCGGCCATCGCCTCGATCGCGGTGCGCTGCACGTTGTTGAAGACGTCCTGCGCGGTCAGCGACCAGCCGGAGGTCTGCGAGTGAGTGCGCAGGCTCAGCGACTTCGGGTTGGCCGGGTCGAACTGGCGCACCAGGCGGGCCCACAGGGCACGCGCGGCACGCATCTTCGCGACCTCCATGAAGAAGTTCGTGCCGATCGCCCAGAAGAAGCTGAGCCGCGGCGCGAACTGGTCGATCGTCATGCCGGTCTCGAGGCCCGCGCGGATGTACTCGACTCCGTCGGCCAGCGTGTAGGCGAGCTCGAGGTCGTTCGTCGCCCCGGCTTCCTGGATGTGGTAGCCGGAGATGGAGATCGAGTTGAAGCGCGGCATCTTCGCCGACGTGTAGCTGAAGATGTCGGAGATGATCCGCATCGACGGCGCCGGCGGGTAGATGTAGGTGTTGCGGACCATGAACTCCTTGAGGATGTCGTTCTGGATGGTCCCCGCGAGCTGTTCCGGCTTCACCCCCTGCTCCTCGGCGGCGGCGATGTAGAGCGCGAGCACCGGCAGCACGGCACCGTTCATCGTCATGCTCACCGACATGGTGTCGAGCGGGATGCCGTCGAACAGGGTGCGGGTGTCGTAGATCGAGTCGATCGCGACACCGGCCATGCCGACGTCGCCGCGCACGCGCGGGTGGTCGGAGTCGTAGCCGCGGTGGGTGGCCAGGTCGAACGCGACGCTCAGACCCTTCTGACCGGCGGCGAGGTTCCGCCGGTAGAACGCGTTGGACTCCTCGGCGGTCGAGAAGCCGGCGTACTGACGGATGGTCCACGGCTGCGTGGTGTACATCGTCGGGTAGGGCCCGCGCAGGAACGGGCTCAGACCCGGCCAGGTGTCGAGGGCGTCGAGGCCCTCGAGGTGCTCGGGGCCGTAGACCGGGAGCACCGGGATGCCCTCGGGGCTCTGCCACGGCTCGGTGGCCGCTTCGGTGGGTGAGGAAGGCGCGCCAGCGCCGGTCTCGAAACCACTCGACGGGTCGACCAACGGGAGACCCGCGAAGGATTCAGGAATGCTCATGCGAGGTGCTCCCTCGTGGTGTTCAGGAAGGTGAGTGCATCGACACCGACCGAGGCCGAATCGTCAACCAGGTCAGGGGAAACGGTCTTGGCTCCGGGCTTGCCGGCCAGCACGACGTGGCGCGCGCCGGCCTCACGCAGCTTCGCGACCAGGTCTGCGCCCCACTGGGCGTAGGTCGTGTCGGCACCGGCCAGGCAGACGACCGGGCTCCCGGCCCCGTCCGCGTTGTACGCCGCCAGGACGGCATCGACACCGTCGGTCGCGCCGGCGACGACGACGTCGATGCCTCCGGCGGCGAACAGGTTGCTGGCGAAGGTGGCGCGCGCGGTGTGCGAGGCGATCGGCCCCATCGTGGCCAGGAAGACCGGCGTCGAGGCGGGTTCGTCACGCAACGCCTCGAACGGTGCGCCATAACGTCGTACGCCGTCGGCGTTGGGGTGCGCGGGACGCTCCGGCAGGACCTCGGCCAGGTTCGGGAACTCGCTGACCCCGGTCAGCGGCCGGGTGCGGTGGGCGATCTGGCTGTCCCGCTCGGCGACCACGTCGCCGATGCGCGAGCGCAGCGACCCGTCGTCGATCGCGGCGAGGACGCCACCCGCCTCCTCGATGCGGCCGAACTCCGCCCAGGCCGCGTTCGCCAGGTCGTCGGTCAGCTTCTCGACCGCGTAGGACCCGCCTGCCGGGTCGACGACCTTGGCCACGTGGGACTCCGAGATCAGCAGCGAGCCGGTGTTGCGGGCGATCCGGCGACCGAACGCGTCGGGGATGCCGAGCGCGGAGTCGAACGGGAGGACGGTCACCGAGTCGGCGCCACCGACACCGGCAGCGAACGTGGCCACGGTGGTGCGCAGCATGTTCACCCACGGGTCGTACTTGCTCATCATCGGTCGCGAGGTGACCGCGTGCTGGCGTTGACCGGCGACCTCGGGAGCAGCGCCGGAGAGCTCGGCGACGCGGGCCCACAGTCGGCGGGCGGCACGGAGCTTGGCGATCGTCGGGAACTGCTCGTCGGTCGCCGCGTAGCGGAACTCGAGGAGGGCCAAGGCGTCCTCGACGGGGCGGCCGCCGGCGGTCAGGTGGCGCAGGTACGCCGCACCCACGGCCAGGCTGTAGCCGAGCTCCTGGGCGTCGGAGGCGCCGAGATCGTGGACCGCGGTGGCGTCGACGACCACGCCGAGGGAGCCGATCTCCTCGGCCTTCGCGGCCACGATCTCGAGCAGGTCGAGCGAGATGGCGCCTTCGCCGCGCACGAGCGCCGCGATCGGGTCGGCGGCCAGGTTCGTGCCCTCGGCCGGGGTGATGCCACGGTCCACGAAGATCGCGGCCAGTGCCTCGGCGGCGCCCACCGGGTCCTCGGCAGCGTCGAGCACCACCGGAGCCAGGTCGATGAAGACGCCCTCGAGCGCGGCCTCGAGCTGG
Source organism: Nocardioides jensenii JCM 1364 = NBRC 14755 (assembly GCF_001552535.1). Classification (GTDB taxonomy): domain Bacteria; phylum Actinomycetota; class Actinomycetes; order Propionibacteriales; family Nocardioidaceae; genus Nocardioides; species Nocardioides jensenii. The sequence continues at coordinate 46,413 of NZ_BCRJ01000054.1, forward strand.
TCGGCCGCGAGCGTCGTACCGACCTCGAGCCAGAGCGAGGTGGAGCCGTTCTCGAGGTCGACCAGGGCGGCCTCGTTGAGCGCCTTCGCCTCGAGTCCGAACAGGTGCGGGCGGATGTCCCACCCGATCTCGGGCTTCTCGGCCAACCGGCCGCGGGTGAACGGCGCGGCACCGGGCACACCCGTCGCCGGGAGACCGGCGACGGAGTCGCGGGTTCCGATCGGCGCCACCTCGATGCCGTCGAGTGTGGACCGGGTCAGCTTCGCCCACACCTCGGAGTCGGGGGCGTCCTCGCCCAGCTGTCGGGTCTTGCGCAGCACGGCCGCGGTGGCCTTCTCCCAATCCGCGGCGGAGTGCTGGTCCTCGGACGCCGCCAGGCTCAGGGAGCTCTCGGGGCGGTCCACGTCAGGGCCAGAAGTCATGAGTCGCACAATAGGGAACGGTGACCGCCTCGGCCACTCGATGTGAGATCTCCCATTCCTCGGACAGTGTGAACCGGCCGGTAACGGGAAAGACAGCCCACCATGAAGGTTCGAGACCACACAGGTCAACGCTGGCGGGTCACCCGTCGATGGGTGCCGTGGCGGCGCAAGCTCAAGGGCGCCCTCGACCTGATGCCCAACTTCCCGGTCCTGGGCGACGACCCGATCAGTGCGGTGATCGGGATCGTCTTCTTGATCATCATGATCCCGTTCCTGATCCTCGCGCTGATCGCCGGCGTCGAGCTTCTGCTCCTCCTGCTGCTGCTGCCGTTCGCCATCCTGGCCCGGATCCTGTTCGGCCGGCACTGGGTCGTCGAGGCCCGCCGCGGGTTCACGCCGTGGTTCGAGACACCGGCCGGCCGCTGGTCGGTGAGCTCGGGCAGGGTCCGGGACATCGCCGCGGCGATCGAGCGTGGGGATCTGCCGCCGCGCACCATCGGGAGCGACTGAGCGTTCAGCGAGGAGTTCTCGCCTCGAGTTCTCCGCCAGTTGGTCACGACGCCGCCTGCCCGTCGTACGACCGACGGAGGCTGGCGCCATGGCAACTCGTCGGATCAGCGTCGTCACCGAGTCGTTCTACCCCGCGGTCGACGGCACGACGCGCACCGTGAAGCAGGTGGTCGACCGGCTCGTCGATCTGGGCCACCAGGTGCAGATCATCGCCCCCGGGCCCGGGCTGGCCACCTATCGCTCGTCTCGCGTGGCGCGCATCCGCCCCCTCGACAAGCCCGGCCGCCAGGTCGCGACCGCACTGGCCGACTTCGAACCGGACCTCGTGCACGTGGCCTCGCCCGGCATCTTGGGTCGCAAGGCCCTAAAGCACGCCACACTCCAGGGTCGCGAGACGGTGGTCGTCCAGCAGTCACCGGTGCCGGCACTGACCGCCGACCACTGGGTGCGCTCCGTCGCCGCCCGCGCCGACCACCTCGTGGTGACCTGCCAGTGGATGCGCACGCGTCTGAGCGTGCTCGGCGTCAACGCTCCCGTATGGACGCCCGGTGTCGACGTCGCCGCGTGGAACCCCGCACTGCGCGACGCCTATCTGCACGACCGGTGGTCGCGACGGGCCGGGGAGTCCGCCAGGGTCGTCGTCGGTCACGTCGGCAGCCTGCACAAGCGGCACGGCGTACGCCGTCTCGCGGAGCTGGCGTCACTGCCCGGCATCAGGCTGGTCGTGATCGGTGACGGACCGCAACGTCACTGGCTGGAGTCGCACCTTCCGGGAGCGAAGTTCACCGGTGCCGTCGAGCCCGGCGACCTGGTCACCGCGATGGCCTCACTCGACGTCCTCGTGCATCCGGGCGAGTTCGAGACCTGCTCCCATGCACTGCGCGAGGCGTCCGCGTCCGGGGTGCCGATCGTGGCGCCCCGCTCGGGTGGCGCCGTGGACGTCCTGCGTCATGTCGAGACCGGCCTCTTCCACGAGCCGGCGTCCGCCAGCGGGCTCCGCGAGGCGGTGGCCAGCCTTGCCGCAGACGAGCGCCGCGCCGAGCTCGGTGCCCGCGGGCGCGAGCTTGCCCTGCAACGCAGCTGGGTCGACGCGGTCGATGAGCTGGTGGCCGAGCAGTACCCCGGATTTCGAGACGGTCGCCGCGCGGCCTCCTCGACCAACGAGCGCGGGAGGGGCGTCCGCGTCGCCTGACCTGCACTCAGGCAGGATTCATCCATGGCCGGCGCACACTCTTCTCGGGGCAACAAGACTGATCAATCGACCTCGGGGGCCCCGGACGGTCACGGGCACTCCCACGGCGGCCCGGTGCCGGACGTGGCCGTGGGTGCGCTCCCCCGACTCCTGCTCCTCGGGCTGCTGGGACTGGCCGCGCTGGGCACGGTGGCCGGACTCGTCACCCTCTGGCCCGGCGACGGCGACCGCCCCGAGGCCGTGCAGTACTCCGCCGAGGGCACCACGTTCCCGCAGGCGACGGTGGTCTCGGTCAGCGATCCGTGCCCGGTGATCGTGGCCGACCCGTCGAAGCCGCCGGGCGAGAACGAGCCGTTCCCCGAGCACTGCAACGAGCTGACCGCCTCGGTGGACGGTGACGAGGTCACGATCCAGGTGCCGCCGTACGTCGCGAAGGCCGGCCTCGAGAAGGGCGACGCGATCAAGCTGGCCAAGATCCCCCGGCCCAGTGCCGAGCCGACGTACGGCTGGGTGGGCACGCAGCGCAACATGCCGCTGGGTGCAATGGCCCTGGCCTTCGTGCTCGTGGTCGCGATCGTCGCCAGACTGCGCGGGGTGATGGCCCTGTTGGGTCTCGTGTTCGCGGGATTCGTGGTCGCGAAGTTCATGCTGCCCGCGCTGCTCGAAGGCGGCTCGGGCATCGGGGTGGCGCTGGTCGGGTCCACCGCGATCATGTTCGTCGTCCTCTATCTGACGCACGGCGTCTCGATCCGCACGAGCACCGCTCTGGCCGGCACGTTGAGTGGGATCGCGATCATCACCCTGCTCGGTCTCTGGGGCGTGAGTGCGGCGCGGTTGAGCGGTGTCGCCGACGAGACGAACCAGTACCTCATGCTCAACGCGCCGGACCTCAACTTCCAAGGCCTGCTCACCTGTGCGGTGATCATCGCCGGGCTCGGCGTGCTCAACGACGTGACCATCACCCAGTCGTCGGCGGTGTGGGAGCTGCGGGCCGCGGCGCCGGGCATGACCCGCATGCAGCTGTTCACCAGTGGCATGCGGATCGGTCGTGACCACATCGCCTCCACCATCTACACGATCGTGTTCGCCTACGCGGGCACGGCGCTGGCCGTGCTGATGCTGCTCTCCCTCTACGACCGGCCGCTCATGGACACGTTGTACGACGAGAGCATCGCCGCCGAGGTCGTGCGCACGCTGGCCTCCGCGATCGGGCTGGTCCTGGCAGTCCCCGCAACGACCGCGATCGCCGCGCTGACGGTCTCCGGGCAGGTGACTGACGAGTAACGGGGCGGATCTCACATCCGGTTAGGGTTACCTTCGGGGAACTGGGGCGCAAATCAGCGGTAACGTGCCACCGTGGCAACTCCGACTCTTGTGAAAGGCAGCCGGTCGACGCGATCCACGATCGCGCTGAAGCTCCTCATGGCCGTCACCGGCCTGGTCTTCATCGGCTATGTGCTGCTCCATATGTACGGCAACCTCAAGGTCTTCGCCGGCCAGGATGCCTTCGACGAGTACGCGCACCACCTGCGCACCTTCGGGGAGCCGATGCTCCCCTACGGAGGTCTGCTGTGGGTGGTCCGCGCCGTGCTCCTGCTGTCGATCATCGGTCACGCCTACGCGGCGTTCACGCTCTGGGCCCGGGCCAACAAGGCGCGCACCCAGAAGTACGCCGTGAAGAAGGCCGTGGCTGCGACCCTCAGCTCGAAGATGATGCGCTGGGGCGGTGTGACGTTGCTGCTGTTCGTGATCTTCCACCTGCTGCACTTCACCACCCGCACCATCAACGTCAACGGCGACAAGGACTCGCCCTACGACCGCGTGGTGAGCTCGTTCCAGCCCGAGATGTGGTGGGTCGCGGTGATCTACCTGCTCGCGATGTGCGCCCTGGCCATGCACCTGCGCCACGGAGTGTGGAGCGCCTGCCAGACCCTCGGCCTGACCAACACCGCCAAGAGCCGTGCCCGCGCGAACTCCGCCGGCGTGTTCCTGGCGGTCGTCATCGCCGGCGGCTTCGCGCTCGTCCCGCTGTCCATCCTCTTCGGCATCGTCGACTAAGGGCTGATCTCAGACATGACTGACACACAACAGGCTGCTCCGACGACGGTCAGCGACGCCGCGGACTTCTTCACTCTCGGCGCCCCGATCGCCGACACCAAGGCACCCGCCGACGCCTCGGTCCCCACCCGGTGGGAAGAGCGCAAGGCCCACGCCAAGCTGGTCAACCCGGCCAACCGCCGCAAGATCAAGGTGATCATCGTCGGCACCGGTCTGGCCGGTGCGGCCGCCGGGGCGACCCTCGGTGAGGCCGGCTACCAGGTGGAGAGCTTCTGCTACCAGGACTCCCCGCGCCGGGCCCACTCGATCGCCGCCCAGGGCGGCATCAACGCCGCGAAGAACTACCGCAACGACGGCGACTCGGTCTACCGACTCTTCTACGACACCGTGAAGGGTGGCGACTTCCGCTCGCGCGAGTCGAACTCCTACCGTCTCGCCGAGGTCTCCGCCAGCATCATCGACCAGTGCGTCGCCCAGGGCGTCCCGTTCGCTCGCGAGTACGGCGGCCTGCTCGACAACCGCTCGTTCGGCGGCGTGCAGGTCTCCCGCACGTTCTACGCCCGTGGCCAGACCGGTCAGCAGCTGCTGATCGGTGCCTACCAGGCCCTGGAGCGTCAGGTCGCCGCTGGCACCGTCACCACGCACACCCGTCACGAGATGCTCGAGCTGATCACGACTGAGGACGCCGACGGCGTGACCAGTGCCAAGGGCATCATCGTGCGCGACATGGTCACCGGCGAGATCGAGACCCACCTCGGCGACGCGGTCGTGCTGGCCACCGGCGGCTACGGCAACGTCTACTTCCTCTCCACCAACGCGATGGGCTCGAACGTCACCGCCGCGTGGCGTGCGCACCGCAAGGGCGCCTACATGGGCAACCCCTGCTACACGCAGATCCACCCGACCTGCATCCCGGTCTCGGGTGAGAACCAGTCGAAGCTGACCCTGATGTCGGAGTCGCTGCGCAACGACGGTCGCATCTGGGTGCCGAAGAAGAAGGAGGACTGCGCCAAGGACCCGCGCGAGATCCCCGAGGAGGACCGCGACTACTACCTGGAGCGGATCTACCCGGCGTTCGGCAACCTGGTCCCCCGCGACATCGCCTCCCGCCAGGCCAAGTACATGTGCGACGACGGTCGCGGTGTCGGCCCCGAGGTCGACGGTGTACGCCGTGGTGTCTACCTCGACTTCGCCGACATCATCGCGCGAGTGGGCCGTGACGCCGTCGAGGCGAAGTACGGCAACCTCTTCGACATGTACGCCCAGATCACCGCGGAGAACCCCTACGAGGTTCCGATGCGCGTGTATCCCGCGGTGCACTACGTGATGGGCGGCCTCTGGGTCGACTACGACCTCGAGAGCAACGTCAAGGGCCTGTTCGTGGCCGGTGAGGCCAACTTCTCCGACCAGGGCGCCAACCGTCTCGGAGCCTCGGCGCTGATGCAGGGTCTGGCCGACGGCTACTTCGTGCTGCCCTACACGATCGCGAACTACCTGGCCGACAGCCACGAGCGCATCGACGAGTCGCACCCCGCCGTGGTCGAGGCGAAGAAGTCGGTCGAGGAGCGGATCAACCACTTCCTCACCACCAACGGCACCCGCTCGGTCGACAGCTACCACAAGGCGCTCGGGCACCTGATGTGGGAGTACTGCGGCATGGAGCGGACCAAGGAGGGGCTGACGCTGGCGATCGAGAAGATCCGCGAGCTGAAGGCCGACTTCTGGAAGAACGTCAAGGTGCTCGGCACCAACGAGAGCCTCAACCAGAGCCTGGAGCGGGCCGGCCGTGTCGCCGACTTCTTCGAGCTCGGTGAACTCATGTGCATCGACGCGCTGAACCGTCGCGAGTCCTGCGGTGGCCACTTCCGGGCCGAGTCGCAGACTCCTGACGGTGAGGCGGAGCGCATCGACTCCGAGTTCGCCTACGTCGCCGCCTGGGAGTGGGGCGGCGAGGACGGTCATTCCCCCGTCCTGCACCAGGAGGCACTCAGCTATGAAGCGATCGAGATGAAGGCACGGTCCTACAAGTGAAGATCACACTCAACATCTGGCGCCAGCCCAACCCGACCAGCAACGGCGCGATGCAGAAGTACGACCTGGACGGCGTCTCCGAGGACATGTCCTTCCTGGAGATGCTCGACCTGCTCAACGAGAACCTCAACGAGCAGGGCGAGGACCCGGTCGCCTTCGACTCCGACTGTCGTGAGGGCATCTGCGGCACGTGCAGCCTGATGATCAACGGGGTGGCGCACGGGCCCGAGGTCACCACCACCTGCCAGCTGCACATGCGCTCGTTCAAGGACGGGGACACCATCACCGTCGAGCCCTGGCGTGCCGACCCGTTCCCGGTGCTCAAGGATCTGATCGTCGACCGCTCGGCGTTCGACCGGATCATCCAGTCGGGTGGCTACATCTCGGTGAACACCGGCTCCGCCCCGGAGGCCAACAACCTCCCCGTGGAGAAGGCCAAGGCCGACCGGGCCTTCGACATGGCGACCTGCATCGGTTGCGGCGCCTGCGTGGCGGCCTGCCCGAACGGCTCTGCGTCGCTGTTCCTCGGCGCGAAGATCACTCACCTCGGCGAGCTCCCCCAGGGCCAGCCGGAGCGCGACATCCGCGTGGTCGACATGGTCGCCCAGCACGACCACGAGGGCTTCGGCGGCTGCACCAACATCGGTGAGTGCAGTGCCGCCTGCCCCAAGGAGATCCCGCTCGACGTGATCTCCCAGCTCAACAAGGACCTGCGCACGGCCATGATGCACGGCCACTGAGTCGCATCCGACGACTCAGTCCGACTCAGTCCGACGGGGCGCTCCGGCCGAGGCCGGGGCGCCCCGCGGTCATTTCCGGCTGATGGCTCAGCGCCTCCTGGCCGAGGCACTCAGGTAGCCAGGTGCGGACTGGGTGTGATGGACCAATTGGTCCCACCCACCCAGCGGCCGCCGGAGCGCCTCCGTTCGCGGCACATCCACGGCACTCGTATCAGATCGAGCGCCGCATCAGCTCGAGGAGCGTCGGGTGGTCAGGCGGCGTACGACGGCCATGGCGGCGAGCATCGACGCTCCTCCGGCCGCGAAGGCTGCCTTGGGTCCACCGACCGTGACACCGTCGGGTTCGGGCGTGCCCTCCGGTCGCAGGACCGGCGCGCGTCTGCCGCGCGAACGACGACGGGCTGCGCGCTCCTCCGCGGCCTCTCGTGCGAGGCGCTTCTTCTCCGCCTTGTCACGGGCTGCGCGGGCAGGAGCGGCGGTGTAGGCCCAGGCCGCGGCGTACATCACGACGCGTGAGAAGTAGTTGATCCAGACCACGAGGATCAAGGCGATGCCGAATGCCTGAAAGGCCGGCTGGGACTTCGTGGAGGCCATCAACAGGGTGGAGAGTTGTTTGAGAACCTCGAAGCCCAGGGCGCCCAGCAGGGCCCCTGACCACAATGACGAACGAGGGACGTCGGGGTCGGCGAGCAGCTTGAACAGTGCGAAGAACAGCACGGCACTCGCGCCGATGCCGACGGCCACCGAGATGACCTGCAGCAGAGGGGACAGCCCCACGCCCAGCCCGATCAGGTCGAGCACCTGCTTGGAGAAGCGCGAGATGACGCTGGAGACGGCCACACTGAGGATCATCACCAGGCCGATCAGGCCGAGCGAGACCAGGTCACGCACCTTGCCGACCACGAAGTTCGGCTGCTCGCGTTGCGGCGTCTCGAACATCACCAGCAGGGCCTCACGCATGCCCGACAACCAGCCGAGTCCGGCGTAGAGGACACCGACCAGACCGATCAGCCCGATGGCACCGGCGGAGTCCTGGATGGACTTCAGCGAGATCTGGCCGTCGTCGTCGCCGATCATGCCCGGGAGCACGCCGTCGAGTGCCTCGGTGAGGTTGCCCTGTGCCTCGGGGTAGACCTTGGCGACGTAGCCGATGACGAAGAAGGCAAGGGCGAGGATCGGGAAGAAGGAGAGGAACGCAAAGTAGGTCACCGCCCCCGCCTGCAGGTTTCCCTTGACACTGCCGAAGTGCTCGACCATGCGCACGAGGTGGTCGAACATGGGGCGGCGCTCCCGAAGGCGGGTGACGTGCGCGGTGAGTCGTTCCTTCAGCGTGGGCTCGGACTTGGGCTCGGGGTCGGGCCTCGGCTCGGAGACACTGTCGTCAGACGTGGACACCGGGTCAGGTCACCACGTCGGTGGGCATCAGCGCAAACGAGCGGTCCACCTGCCAGCCGATCTGCTCGTCGTGGACGTAGAGGTGGAACTCCTCGGCAGCGAACCGGCACTCGAAGCCTGCCAGCTCGGTGAACGCGCGGTCCAGAGTCAGGTCGTCGAGGTGATGGGCGATCGTGACGTGCGGGTGGTAGGGGAACTCGAGCTCACTGGCAAGCGGACCGGTGCGCACTGCCGCGGCCAGCTGCTCGCACGCGGAGATGCCCTCCACGACGCCCACGAAGACCACCGGTGAGACAGGCCGGAACGAACCCGTGCCCCGCAGGTGCACGCGGAAGGCCGCACGCACGCCGGCGACCGCCTGCAGGTGCTCCTCGACCTCGTCGAGGTCCTCGCACTCGGTCGGCGGCACCAGGGTGATGTGCGTGGGAATCATCGTCGCCGTCGCGTCACCGATCGAGGCGCGGTACTCCTGGAGCTGAGTGGCCCAAGGCTCCGGGATCGCGATCGCTACACCAATGGTCGGCACGGCCCGACCCTAGCGCCTGGCGGGTGCCACGAAGCCCACCCGCTCATAGACGTCGGCCAGTGTGCGCTCGGCCACGGCTGCGGCCTTCTCGGCCCCCGAGGCCAGGACGTCACTCAGCGTGTCCTTGTCCTCGAGCAGCTCAAGGGTGCGGTCACGGAACGGGGTCACGAACTCGATCACGACGTCGGCCAGGTCCTTCTTGAAGTCGCCGTAGCCCTGGCCGTCGTACGACGCTGCGATCTCCTCGATTACGCGGCCGGTCAGGGCCGCGTAGATCGTGAGCAGGTTGGACACTCCGGGCTTCTCCTCGACGTCGAAGCGCACCTCGGAGCCGGAGTCGGTGACCGCGGAACGGATCTTCTTCGCACTCGCCTTGGGCTCGTCGAGCAGGTCGATGATGCCGCTCGGTGACGACGCGGACTTCGACATCTTCGACGTCGGATCCTGGAGGTCGGTGATCTTCGCGGTGGCCTTGAGGATGTAGGGCTCGGGCAGCCGGAACGTCTTCTTGTAGCGGTGGTTGAACCGCTGGGCGAGGTCGCGGGTCAGCTCGAGGTGCTGGCGCTGGTCCTCGCCCACCGGCACGTAGTGCGGCCGGTAGAGCAGGATGTCGGCGGCCTGCAGGATCGGGTAGGTGAACAGGCCGACGGAGGCGGCACCCTCGCCGCCCTTCGCCGACTTGTCCTTGAACTGGGTCATCCTGCGCGCCTCACCGAAACCGGTCAGGCACTGGAGCACCCAGCTCAGCTGCGCATGCGCGGGCACCTGGCTCTGCATGAAGATCGCGGCGCGTGAGGGGTCGACGCCCATCGCGATCAACTGGGCCGCGGCGCGCAGACATCGGTCACGGAGCACCTTCGGGTCCTGCTCGACCGTGATCGCGTGCTGGTCGGCGATGAAGAAGAACGGCTCGTAGTTCTCCTGCAGGTCCACCCACTGACGCAGGGCACCGAGGTAGTTGCCGAAGTGGAACGAGTCAGCGGTGGGCTGGATCCCGGAGAGCACCCGGGGCCGGGCTGTGCCCGTCCCGGTTCCGGCGGCAGCAACCTGGGGCGCGGTCGAGGTGGACATGCCGCGCATTCTTCCATCAGCCGGGGCGGGCTAGTGCGCGCCCCCGGCCTTGAGGATCCGATCCTCGCCCCTGGCCAGGAGGAACGAGACGATCAGCACCGCGAAGCCGGCGATCGAGAGCACGACGCCGACCAGTGCCGGCGATCGGTAGCCCCACCCGGCCGCGATCACCAGGCCGCCGAGCCAGGCGCCGAGCGCGTTCGCCACGTTGAGCGAGGCGTGGTTCATCGCGGCGCCCAGGGTCTGTGCGTCCCCGGCCACCTCCATCAGCCGCAGTTGCAGGTTGACCACCAGCACCGAGCTGATCGCCGAGATCGCGAACGCGAACGGCAGCGCCCACCAGCCGTACGGAGTGACGGCGGCGAAGAGCAACAGCACCACACCCATGCCGAGCGCCGACCCGAGCAGGGAGCCGAAGACAGACCAGTCGGCGAGCTCGCCGGCCAGCCAGGTGCCGAAGGTCATGCCGAGGCCGAACATGAGCAGGAAGACCGGGACCGCGGACTCGCGCAGCTCCCCCACCTCGGTGATCGTCGGCGAGATGTAGGAGTAGACGGCGAACATGCCGCCGAAGCCGACGGCTCCGGCCAGCAGGGTCAGCCAGACCTGCACCCGGGAGAAGGCCGCGAGCTCACGTCGTCCGGTGGCCTCGGGGTCGGCCGCGATCGACGGCACCGAGGCGAGGATCATCGACACGGTCACGACGCCCAGGACCGCCACGGCGACGTACGCCGACCGCCAGCCGAGGTTCTGCCCCATCCAGGTGGCCGCGGGGACGCCGATGACGTTGGCGATCGAGAGACCGAGCATCACCAGCGCCACCGCCCGGCCCTTGCGTCCTGGCGCCGCCAGCTGGGCGGCAACCAGTGAGGCCACCCCGAAGTAGGCGCCGTGCGGCAACCCCGAGACGAAGCGGGCCAGGGTCAGCAGCTCGTAGTTGGAGGCGAGCGCGCTGAGTCCGTTGCCGACCGTGAACGCGACCATCAACGCCACCAACAGAGCCCGCCGGGGCAGCCGGGCTCCGAAGAAGGCCAGCAGGGGAGCCCCCACCACCACACCGAGCGCGTACGCCGAGATCACGTGACCGCTCGTCGGAATGCTGACGTCGACACCGTCCGCGATCTGCGGCAGCAGGCCCATCGTCACGAACTCGGTGGTGCCGATCGCGAAGCCACCCATGGCCAGCGCGAGCACGGCCAACCCGAAGTGGGTCGACCTCTCGGAGGACTGGGTCGGGCTGGGGTCGGCGGCAGGGCGCTCAGTGGTTGGCATGCTCATCGCATTGTCCAACCGGGTCCCGCCGAGCGCCTATTCCGTGTCGCTGGGCACACCCTCGCCGGCACTCGACGCGTCATCCCGCGAGGTGCCCCCACTGTGGAGCGAGCTCGGTCCACGGCCCGACCGCGGCCACCTCGCCGTCGACGAGCACCACCACCCGGTCCGCGCGCGAGAGAGCAGCACGCTTGGCGCTGGCCCCGATCACGGTGGCCCCTCGGTCACGCAGCGCCTGCCACAGCTCGATTTCGGTCCTCGCGTCGAGCGCACTGGACACGTCGTCGGCCAACATCAGCTCGGCATCGGTCGCCAACGCACGCGCCAAGGCCAGGCGTTGCACCTGGCCACCCGAGAGACGGACCCCGCGGTGGCCGACGAGGGCGTCCTTGCCGCCGGCCTCCTCGATGTCGGAGCCGAGACGCGCCGCACCGACCGGAGCGTCGAAGGCCCGGTCGTGTCCGAGGCGCACGTTGTCGTCGAAGGTGCCCGACAGCACGCGAGGGACCTGAGCCACGTGGGAGACCTGGCCCGGGCGCAGGAAGCGTTCGGCGTCGTCGACGTCGCGTTCGTTCCAGAGGATCTCACCGCGGTGCCCGATCAGCCCGGCCAACGCCGCAAGCAGGCTCGACTTGCCGGAGCCGACCTGACCGACGAGCAGCACGAGCTCTCCGGCCTCGACCGTGAGGTCGACACCCGAGACGCCCAGGGTGCCGTCATCGTGGACGGCACTGAGCCCGCGCAGCTCGAGCCGCTGCAGCGGCACCCTGCCGGCCGACTCCGGTGCGGGCGCAGCGCCGGAGACCAGGTCGACTCCCGGCGGCAGGTCCATCAGGTCGACCCCACCCGCGAACCGATTGGTCTCCAGCTGCCAGGCGCGGGTGCCCGGGGCCTCGGTGACCACCATGCCGGCCACTCGTCCGAACCAGTCGAAACCGGCCACCGCGTTCGCGACCAGGAGCGCAGTGGCCAGGCCCCACCCGCCACCGAAGTAGATCGCCCACGCGGTGACCACACCGCACTGCACCATCACGATCGGCACCCCGTCGAGGAACGCCTGGACCCGGTGCTCCTTGACCGCCGCACTGACCCGGCCCGCGTCGACGTCGCGCAGGTGCCGGTGCACCGACGGGGTCGCGGCCGCGAGCTTCACCGTGCGGGCGGACTCGAGTGCCGAGACCAGCGCTCGACCGAAACGAGCACGCGCGGTCGACGCCTCTGCCGCGGAGCGGCCCGCGATCGGACGACCGATCGAGGACGCCAAGGCAGAGGTGACCATCACCGCGAGCAGCACCGAGCCGGCCACCCACGTGCCGGCCAACAGCGCGGTGAAGCCGGCAATCAGCATGCCGTTGATGAAGTCGACCCAGCGATCGGCGTAGCGGGCGTAGCGGTCGGCGTCCATCGAACGGGCGACCACCTCGCCGGGCGGGGTGCGCACCAGGCGCTGCTGAGCGGTCTGGCCGTGCAACACGGCCATGCGCGTGCGCAGCATGACCTCGATCCACCAGCGTGGGTAGCGCCAGAAGGCGTCGGCCAACATGAACGGCATCGCGACCAGGCAGAGGACCAGCGCCAGGCTGAGCAGGCCCGGGGTGTCGCCGTCCTGGAGATCTTCGACGATGTGACCCCAGACCAGCCCGGTCACGGCGCCCTGGGCGCCGATCAGCGACACCAGCAGGAACAGCACGGCACCGGCGATGCCCCAAGCCGGCCGGACCAGGAGCGCGTGGAGGATGCCCGTGGCCAACGACGGCCCGTTGCCGATCTCGCGGACCGGTGGCGGGGTGCCGGAGCGGCGACGCCCTCCGACCGCGGAGGCGCCGGCCTTCTCGGCCTCGGTCTCCGTCTTGGTCACGTGGTCGAGGGTGGCGTGCTCGACGGGTGCCGGAGCCACTGGTTCGACGGCCACCACGTCAGCAGCCAAGTCGGCGGCATGCTCGCCGCGGTGCTGGATGCGGCTGTCGTGGAGCAGGTCGCGGAACGGCCCGGGCTCCGTGGCGAGCACGGCCCGGAGCCCGTCCTGGACGACCCGGCCGTGGTCGAGCACCGCCACGTGCGGCGCCCGCTCGATGGTGCTGAGCCGGTGGGCGATCAGCACACCGGTGCGGCCCCGCAGCAGCCGGTCGGCAGCGGCGACCACCCGGTGCTCGGTGAGCGGGTCCATCCGGGCGGTGGCCTCGTCGAGTACGACGACCCGCACGTGCCGGATCAGCAGTCGAGCGAAGGCGACGAGCTGCTCCTCCCCCGCAGAGAGGGAGGTGCCGCCCGGGCCGAGCAGGGTGTCCAGTCCGTCGGGCAGTCCGGAGACCCAGTCGTCGAGGCCCAGCTCGGTGACCGCGCCCTCGATCTCGTGACGTGGCGTGTCACCGAAGATCGTGATGTTCTCGGCCAGCGTGCCGGCCAGGATCTCCGTGCGCTGGGTGACCACGCCGACCGCCGACCGCAGCTGCTGGAGGTCGAGGTCGAGCACGTCGACCCCGCCCAGGAACACCGCCCCACGCGGTGGTTCGACGGCCCTGGAGATCAGCGAGGCCAGCGTCGACTTGCCGGATCCGGTGCGTCCCACCAGGGCGATCGTGTCACCGGCAGGCAGCAGCAGGTCGATGTCGCGCAACGCGAAAGTGCCCTCGTCGTAGGCGAAGGAGAGCCTGCGGACGTGCAGCTCGAGGGCCGGGTCAGGGGGCAGCGGCCGGCCGCCTTCGGGCTCCGGCTCGACCGCGAGCATCTGGCGCAACCGGATGACGGCCCCCAGGCCCGCCTGCAGGTCGGGCAGGTGGTTGGCCAGCATCGCGATCTGGCCGACGAAGGTGGAGGTCACCAGGAAGAGGGTGACCAGCTGGGCGACGGAGAGGTCGCCGTTGCCGGCCAGGGCGATGCCGGACAGTCCGATGCCGGCCAACAGTGCGTGCAGCAACAGGCCGGCCCGCAGCGCCAGGCGACGCTCGACGTCGAGGACCGCGAGGAACTTCGCGTGCACCGCCGCGGAGAGTCGGGCCACCCGCCCGATGACATGGGCCTGGCCGAGGCTGGTGCGCAGGTCGTCGCGCCCGGCGATGCCCTCCTCGAGCGCGGCGGCATGGTCGGTCCAGGCCATCTCCTCGATCACCTTGCGGCGGGAGATCTCGCCCAGGAGCGGCTTGATCGCGAACCACGTGACGACCCCGAGTGTCGGGAAGAGCAACCACGCCGGCCACCAGGTCAGTCCGGCCACGACCCACATCGGCAGAACGCCGAACACGGTGCGGGCGAACATCCACAGCTGCCAGCGCACCAGGTTGCCGACCTCGTGGGTGTCGTCGTCGACCCGGTCGAGGATCTCGCCCACGGCCTGCTCGGAGAGGGTGGCGAGGGGTTGTCGGAGGGCGGCGTCCAGCAGGTCTTCGCGCAGCCGCCCCTCGGCCCGGTCGGAGAGCCCCACCCAGATGACCTTGCCGAACGTGTCGACCAACGACGCGCCGATCACGCAGGCCGCCAGCAGCCAGACCAGCCCGCCGGTCGGGTCCGCGGCGAGCCGGCCGATCACGACCGTTCCGAAGGTCGTGGACACGGCCGCGACCGCGGCACACGCGAGCGCGAACGCCGCGATCGGCGACCTCATCCGACGCCAGTCGACCCGTCGTGCGTCATCAGGGCGGGAGTGCTGCGACGGGGCCACGGGTGGCCTGTCGGGTGCGGTGGTGAGGGTCTCGGTCATGACCTGTCGAGACTACGTCGACGCACCGACGTACGGCCTCTGGTTTTTCGCCGCCCGGAGCCGTACGGCGGACTGATCGCAGCCACTCACGCGCCGAGGAATGGATCGAGTCCGTCCGGGAACACTGGCATTCATGAGAGCACTGGCACCCCGGCTGCGTCGCACCGTGCTGCGCGCCGCGGTCTTGCTCGCCGCCGCGCCCGTCGTCGCCGGCTGCGGCAACGTCAATGCCGGGGAACAGGCGGTCTCGGACTTCGAGGACTGGTGGGACGGACACGCGGTCGACGGCGTCGAGATCATCCACACGCAGGACAACAACGACCTGCCCTATGCGGGCAGTGGTGAGATCTGGTTGATGCCGGAGGCGTCGGTCGACGTCGCGGGGCTGGTCGACGAGCTGTGCGGCTACGACCCCGACAAGGAGACCGTCTTCCATCTCGACTCGGCGAAGGCACCCGAGTCCATCGCTGCCGCGCAGGCATCACAAGAGCGTGACGTCGAGGTGGAGGTCGACTGCTCCGAGCGGGACCGCACCGTCTCCCGCTGGGCCTCGTTGCTGGCCACCGACGGGCTCAGGAACGCGTCGCTGAGCTCCGGGAACCTGGTCGCGAACTTCGAGTCCGCCGACTCACTGGTGACGGCAGTCCCCCAGCTGCGTGACCTGGATCCGGAGCAGCTGCATCTCAGTGCGGGTGAGTTCAACGCACCCGGCGCGCTCCGATTCGACGACGAGGGCGTCTCCGCGGAGATCCGCGACCTGCTCGACGCCGTGCTCGCCTCAGGCGTTCCGGTGCTCGCCGTCGACGCCAGCGAACACCACCGCGGCGACGCCCACCTCGAGGTGGTCGTCGCCGGCGACCATTCCGACGCCGACCGTCTCGAGCAGGTGCTGCTCGAGACCAACCCGACGCCGCCACGCTGGTCGCGATCACTGCCCCCGCCTGATGCCCCGGAGTGCGAGACGGCACCGGATCACGGTCAGTGGGTGACTGCGATCCGGTGCCGTCCCGGAATCGATGGTTGATCAGACGCTGAGCGAGCCGATCAGCTCGTTGAGCGTGGCCGACGGTCGCATGATCGCGTCGGTCTTGGCCTCGTCGACCTTGTAGTAGCCGCCGATGTCAGCGGGGTTGCCCTGCACGCCGATCAGCTCACCGTTGATGGCGTCCTCGTTGCTGCGCAGGTTGCCGGCCAGCTCCGCGAACGCCGCGGCGAGCTCGGTGTCCTCGGTCTGCTTGGCGAGCTCTTCGGCCCAGAACAGCGCGAGGTAGAAGTGCGAGCCCCGGTTGTCGATCGAGCCGACCCGGCGCGCCGGGGACTTGTTCTCGAGCAGGAACGTTCCCGTGGCCCGGTCGAGGGTGTCGGCCAGGATCTGCGCGCGGGCGTTGTCGTTGGTCTGCGCGAAGTGCTCGAAGCTGACCGCCAGGGCCAGGAACTCGCCGAGGCTGTCCCAGCGCAGGTAGTTCTCCTTGACCAGCTGCTGCACGTGCTTGGGCGCCGAACCCCCGGCGCCGGTCTCGAACAGGCCACCACCGTTGATCAGCGGCACGACCGACAGCATCTTGGCCGACGTACCGAGCTCGAGGATCGGGAACAGGTCGGTGTTGTAGTCACGCAGCACGTTGCCGGTCACCGAGATGGTGTCCTCGCCCCTGCGGATGCGCTCGACCGAGAACTTGGTGGCCTCGATCGGCGAAAGGATGCGGATGTCGAGGCCCTCGGTGTCGTGGTCCTTGAGGTACTTCTCCACGAGTGAGATCAGGTTGCGGTCGTGGGCCCGGGTCTCGTCGAGCCAGAACACGGCCGGCGTCTGCGAGGCACGGGCCCGGGTGACGGCCAGCTTGACCCAGTCACGGATCGGCACGTCCTTGGCCTGGCAGGCACGCCAGATGTCACCAGTCTCGACGTCGTGCTCGATCAGCACGTCGCCGGCCTTGTTGACGACCTGGACCGTGCCGTCGGCGGGCACCTCGAACGTCTTGTCGTGGGAGCCGTACTCCTCGGCCGCCTGGGCCATCAGGCCGACGTTGGGCACCGAGCCCATCGTGGTCGGGTCGTAGGCGCCGTGGGCGCGGCAGTCGTCGATCGTGGCCTGGTAGATGCCGGCGTAGCTGCTGTCGGGGAGGACGGCGAGGGTGTCGGCCTCGTTGCCGTCGGGACCCCACATGTGGCCACTGGTGCGGATCATCGCCGGCATCGAGGCGTCGACGATCACGTCGCTGGGCACGTGCAGGTTGGTGATCCCCTTGTCGGAGTCGACCATGGCCAGACGCGGACCCTCGGCGATCCCCTTCTCGAAGGCGGCCTTGATCTCAGCACCGTTGTCGAGCTTGTCGAGGCCGGCCAGGATGCCGCCGAGACCGTCGTTGGCGCTGAGGCCGGCGGCAGCCAGCTGGTCGCCGTACTGGTCGAAGACGTCGGCGAAGAACGCCTTGACCACGTGGCCGAAGATGATCGGGTCGGAGACCTTCATCATGGTGGCCTTCAGGTGCACCGAGAAGAGCACGTCGTCGGCCTTGGCCCGGGCGATCTGCTCCTTGAGGAACTCCTGGAGCTGGGCGACGCGCATGACGGTGCCGTCGACGACCTCACCGGCGAGCACGGGGACGGACTCACGGAGCACGGTGGTGGTGCCGTCAGCTGCGACGTGCTGAATCGTGAGGTCGTCGTCGGCCTCGATGATCACGGACTTCTCGTTGTGGCGGAAGTCGCCGTCGTCCATGGTCGCGACGTTGGTCTTGGAGTCGGCGCTCCAGGCACCCATCGAGTGGGGGTTCTTGCGGGCATAGGCCTTGACCGAGGCGGGGGCGCGGCGGTCGGAGTTGCCCTCGCGGAGCACGGGGTTGACTGCGGAGCCCTTCACCTTGTCGTAGCGGGCGCGGATGTCGGCCTGGCTGCCGTCCTCGTCGTCCGCCGCATCTTCCGGGTAGTCGGGGAGGTCGTAGCCGGCTGCCTGGAGCTCCTTGATCGCGGCCTTGAGCTGCGGGATCGAGGCGCTGACGTTGGGCAGCTTGATGATGTTGGCCTCGGGCGTCTTGGCCAGGGCGCCGAGCTCGCCGAGCGTGTCGGGGACCTGCTGCTCCGCGGGGAGGCGGTCGGTGAACTGGGCGAGGATCCGGGCGGCCAGCGAGATGTCGCGGGTCTCGACGTCGACGCCTGCGGTGGAGGCGTACGCCTGGATGATCGGGAGGAACGAGTGGGTCGCCAGCATCGGCGCCTCGTCGGTGTAGGTGTAGAGGATCTTGGCCATGGTTGCGGCGACTCCTGATCGGTCTGTGCCTGTGGGGTCAATGGGTTTCTTGACATCAAGATACCTGACACGGGGTCGCGACCAGCCTCGCACCCGACACCGCATCGGTCTAGAGTTCCTCGTGCGCCCTGAACGTCAGGGGTCCACGTCGTGCGACAAGGGGTTCTCGGATGACAGACACACCAGCAACACCAGAGCCGACTCTGGTCCAGAAGATCTCCGCCGAAGTCCTCGGTACCTTCGTGCTCGTCTTCATCGGCGTCGGGGCCGCGATCAACCTCGACAACATCGGGGTCACCGGTGTCGCCCTGGCCTTCGGCTTTGCCGTGCTGGTGATGGCGTACGCCGTCGGCCACATCTCCGGCGGGCACTTCAACCCGGCCGTCTCGGTGGGTGCCGCAATGGCCGGACGGCTCTCCTGGGTGCAGGCGGGCCTGTACGCCGCCGCACAGCTGGTCGGCGCCATCGTCGCCGCCGCGGCGCTCTTCATCGTCTACAAGAGCATCGACGGCTGGGAGGCCGAAGGAGCGATGGGCCAGAACGCGTTCGGTGACGAGGCGGCCAGCGACATCGCTCTCTGGGGCGCGCTGATCGTCGAGATCATCGGCACCGCGATCTTCCTCTACGTGATCCTCGCGGCCACCGACAAGCGCAACCCGAGCGCCGCGGCGGCACCGATCGCGATCGGCATCGCACTGGCCGGCATCCACCTGGCCCTGATCCCGCTCACGGGCACGTCGGTCAACCCGGCGCGCTCGATCGGCCCCGCCCTCTTCGCGGGCACCGACTCGCTGATGCAGGTGTGGCTCTTCATCGTCGCTCCACTGGTCGGCGCCCTGATCGCCGGCTTCACCTACGCCCTGATCTTCGGCAGCGACGGCGAGCCGGTCCCGGGCTCCGGCCTCAACTTCGGTGGCGGCGCCAACGCCCAGGCCACCGGGTTCGCCGGCGGCTGGGACCCGAACGCGCACCAGGCCGGCTACCAGGGCGGCGGCTACGACCAGCAGCAGTGGGGTCAGGCGCCCGTGCAGCAAGGGGCGCCCGACCAGCAGTGGGGCCAGCCCGCCACCGGACAGCAGTGGGGCCAGCCGGCGCCGCAGGCACCCGAGCAGCAGTGGGGACAGCCCGCGCAACAGGGCGGCGACCAGCAGTGGGGACAGCCGGCGCCGCAGGCACCCGAGCAGCAGTGGGGACAGCCGGCGCCGCAGGCACCCGACCAGCAGTGGGGACAGCCCGCGCAACAGGGCGGCGACCAGCAGTGGGGACAGCCCGAGCAGGCTCCCGAGCCGTGGACCGCTCCCGAGGACGACGGGTCGCGCACCCAGATCCGCCCGCCGGAGGACAACCCGTCCTGATCCACACGTTCAACTGGCCACGGGCCCGGTTCCCCTCAGGGGAGCCGGGCCCGTCGTCAGTGGGTCACCTCGACCAGATCCAGGTCAAGCTCCCCGGAGTCGACCTCCACCAGTCCGACGCCGGGGGCATAGGACAACGACCTCGGTCCGCTCGACGGTTCGCCCGGCCGTCCTCTCGATCCGTCCCCGGCACGGTCGACCTCCTCGATCTGTACGACGTCGTCGAAGACACCTGCCGGCGTGACGGATCGCGAGTCGGTGTCCAGCACCTCCGCCGTGCGGGTCACCACGCCGTCGACGTACGCCGCCGGGTAGCCGTCACCGTGCCTGGGTGCCGCTGCCATCACGAGGGTCGCCCGGGTCCGGCCCTGGCCGGCCAGCCAGCCGCCGGGACCGGTCGTCCCGAAGATCCACACGTTTCCGTCGCGGTCCTGGGCGAAGTACGAGTCGCTCCGCGCCACCACTCGGCCCCGGGCGTCCGCCTGCTCCTGTCGTACGACGACCGTCGGCACACCGGCAACCTGTCTGGTGCGGTCGGTGACCGTCGTCGTGGCCGAGACCGGCCGCCGGTTCCCACCGGCCCGCTCGCTCCCGCTGACCTCGTAGGTCCAGGTGGTCCCCGGCGCGAGGGGGAACCACCGGTTGTCCACCACACTCACGAAGTCGTCGGGATCCGGTGACGGCGTCGGGACGGTGAGCCCGTCGGTCCCGGTGGCGTCGATCTTCTCGGGTGTCGACCCACATCCGCTGAGCACGGCGAGCCCCACTGTCAGGGCCAGTGCCACGGCGACCACGGAACGCATACCGAGAGCATCCCATCCGCGACACCCGTGGCAACGGGGAGTCCCAGCCGCTGCTAGCGTCAGGAGCGATCACCCGCATCTTCGAAGGAGACCCCCTGTGAGCACACCGCTCAAGGTGGCCGTGACCGGCGCTGCCGGCCAGATCGGCTACAGCCTGCTCTTCCGTCTCGCCAGTGGCGCCCTGGGCGACCGGCCCATCGAGCTGCGACTGCTCGAGATCACCCCCGCGCTCAAGGCACTCGAGGGCGTCGTCATGGAGCTCGACGACTGCGCCTTCCCCAACCTCGCCGGTGTCGAGATCGGCGACGACGCCAACGCGATCTTCGACGGCGTCAACCTCGCCCTGCTCGTCGGCGCCCGCCCTCGCGGCCCCGGCATGGAGCGCGGCGACCTGCTCTCCGCCAACGGTGCGATCTTCACCGCCCAGGGCAAGGCGCTCAACGAGGTCGCCGCTGACGACGTACGCATCGGCGTGACCGGCAACCCGGCCAACACCAACGCGCTGATCGCGATGACCAACGCGCCCGACATCCCGCAGGAGCGGTTCTCGGCGCTGACCCGCCTCGACCACAACCGTGCGATCTCGCAGCTCGCTGCCAAGACCGGTGCGTCGGTCAACGACATCAAGAAGATGACGATCTGGGGCAACCACTCGGCCACCCAGTACCCCGACATCTTCCACGCCGAGGTCGGCGGCAAGAACGCCGCCGAGACCGTCAACGACGAAGCCTGGCTGGCCGACACCTTCATCCCGACCGTCGCCAAGCGCGGCGCGGCGATCATCGACGCCCGCGGCGCCTCCTCGGCCGCCTCGGCCGCCTCGGCGACGTGCGATGCCGCCCGCGACTGGCTCAACGGCTCCGCCGAGGGCGACTGGGTCTCGATGGCCGTTCGCTCCGACGGCTCCTACGGTGTGCCCGAGGGCCTGATCTCCTCGTTCCCGGTCACCACCAAGGACGGCAACTGGGAGATCGTCCAGGGCCTCGAGATCAACGAGTTCTCACGCACCAGGATCGACGCCTCCACCGCGGAGCTCGCCGACGAGCGCACGGCCGTCACCGAGCTCGGCCTGATCTGATCTGATCGGCCTGATCTGATGGCAGCGAAGGGGTCGTCCGGGAGACCGGATGGCCCCTTCGACCATTTCCCAGCGGCCCGACGTCAGCCGGGCTGGTCGGGAATCGTGGCGACCAGCGCGAGCAGCGCGACTCCCATCACCACGAGGATGGTGGCGTCCAGGCCCTTGCGGCGCACCCGCAGCATGCCGGCGTCGTCGTCCTTCAGGGCCAGCCTGGCCGCGGCCGCAGCCAGCAGTGACAGGGACAGCCAGCTGACTCCGGTGCGCCAGGCACCGGTGCCCGCGACGCACACCCCGATCAGGGCACCGGCAAGCACCGCCAGATAGATCACGCCACCCAAGGTGGACGGCTTCTTGAGCTCCGTGACCGGACGCGGCCCGATCTGGTCGACGTCGAGACCGGCCTCACCGTCGCCGTCGGCATCACCGTCGGTCGACTCCACCGCGGCGTCCGACTCGCCCCCGAACTCGTCGGTGCGCTCGTCCGGTTCCTCCGGCGCGGGTGTCTCCTCGATGTGCTCGGCCACGATTAGGCCAGGGCGCTCTCGGCGATCGAGACGACGTTGGCCAACAGCATCGCCCGGGTCATCGGCCCCACTCCCCCGGGGTTCGGCGAGACCCACCCGGCGACGTCCCAGACGTCGTCTGCCACGTCACCGGCGAGCTTGCCCTCGACGCGCGAGACGCCCACGTCCAGCACGGCCGCACCCGGCTTGACCATGTCTTTCGAGATGATGCCCGGCACGCCGGCCGCGGCCACCACGATGTCGGCGTTGCGCACGTGGGCGGCCAGGTCGACGGTGCCGGTGTGGCAGAGCGTGACGGTGGCGTTCTCGGAGCGGCGGGTGAGCAACAGGCCGAGGGGCCGGCCGACGGTCACCCCGCGGCCGACCACGACCACGTCGGCGCCCGCGATCGACACGTCGTGGCGGCGGAGCAGCTCGACGATGCCGTAGGGAGTGCAGGGCAGCGGCGCCTCGTTGCCGAGCACCAGCCAGCCCAGGTTGGTCGGGTGCAGCCCGTCGGCGTCCTTGGCGGGGTCGATCAGACCGAGCACGCGGTTCTCGTCGCGTCCGCGGGGCAGCGGCAGCTGCACGATGTAGCCGGTGCAGGCGGGGTCCTCGTTGAGGGTGCGGACGGCGTCCTCGATCTCGGCCTGCGTGGCCACCTCGGGCAGATCGACGCGGATCGACTCGATGCCGACCTCGGCGCAGTCCTTGTGCTTGCCGTTGACGTACCACCGACTGCCAGGGTCGTCGCCGACCAGGACCGTGCCCAGGCCGGGCGTGATCCCCCGCTCCTTGAGCGCAGCGACCCGCACCCGCAACTCGTCCTTGATCGCCGCCGCGGTGGCCGTTCCGTCCAGCTTCTGTGCAGTCACCGGGCCATCCTAGTGACCGCTCCCCAGCCCGTGTGACGCGGTGTTCCCGACGCTCCGCACGCGTCGTACGACGTACGGAGCGTCAAGGACACCGCGTCACACGGGGGTTGGTGCGGGGGCAGCGCCGTGCCGGGCCAGGTGACGCTCGGCGGCCCGCGCCGCAGGATGGGAGACGACGGCGGCAGCGACGGCGATGCCCGCGATCACGACCCAGCCGGGCGCCCCCCAGCCGAGGGCGAGGAACGTGTAGAGCGCCGGGAAGATGATCGGCTCGACCTGGTAGCCCAGGCTCCACACACCCTGGTAGTCGCCGAGCCGGCGCGGATCCGAGAGCTCGGAGGTGAAGCCCCAGTCGGAGGCCGACTGCCACAGCTCGGCACCGGTGATGGTGATGTGGCCGACCCAGATCAGCACGATCGAGACCCAGCCGACGGTCTCGTGGGTCACGCTGAGCACCACGCAGGAGAGCACGAAGGCCCAGCCCGACCAGCGCACTGCCCGCAGGGAGCCGTTGACCGTCTCGGCCCCGCGCGAGGCCCGCACCTGCAGCAGCACGGCGAGCACCGTGTTGGTGCCGAAGAGCCAGGCCAGCAGCACCTGGGGCGCGTCGGTGCGCTCGACCAGCCAGAGGGGCACGACGACGTTGAGCAGCACCTGGTTGGAGGAGAGCACGCCGTTGCACATCGAGAGTACGACGAACCCGCGGTTGCGGAACGCGCCCGGCGAGAGGTGGTGCTCCTCGCCGTGGTCGGGGACCGACCGCACGAGTGTCGGCAGGAACGAGATCATCAGCGCATTGACGATCAGCAGGCCGCCGGTCAGCAGCGGGATGGCCAGGATCGCCTCACGCGAACCGATGCCCAGCGCGACGCCCGACGCGCCCGCGCCCAGCGTGTAGCCCACGTTGCGAGCCGAGCGCTGGAAGGCCATCGCCCGCACCCGGGTCTCCCGGGGGAAGACCTCGAGGCGATAGACGTTGCGCGCCGAGCGACCTGCGGTCTCGACCGAGGCCAGCACCGAGAGCACCAGGACGAAGGTCAGGAACCCGGACACCAGGGGCCACGAGAAGTAGAGCACCGCCTCGAGCAGCGCGCTGATCACCCAGAGTCTCTTGGCGCCGACCTTGTCGCTGAGCCGGCCGAGCGGAATCGCGAGCCCGAGCGTCACCAGGGCCGCCGCACTCATGCCGAGCCCGACCTGGGCTCCGGTCAACCCCACGACCTGGGTGAAGAAGACCGCCGTGCCGGTCAGGAACGCACCGGTCGCGAACGCCGAGAGCACCGACTGGAGCGCCAGGTCGCGCTCCAGCTTCGTCGGCGGAACCAGCCCCGCCAACACCCGAGGAGTCACCACATCAGTGGGCGAAGTGACGAGTCCCGGTGAAGTACATCGTCACGCCGGCGGCGTTCGCAGCCGCGATGACCTCATCGTCGCGGATGGACCCACCCGGCGCCACGACGGCACGGACGCCACCCTTGAGCAGCACCTCGAGACCGTCGGCGAAGGGGAAGAACGCGTCGGAGGCAGCAACGGAGCCGACCGCCCGCTCCCCCGCACGCGTGACCGCGAGGTTGCAGGAGTCGACCCGGTTGACCTGGCCCATCCCGACGCCGACGGACGCGCCGCCCGCGGCGAGCAGGATCGCGTTGGACTTCACCGCGCGGATCGCGCGCCAGGAGAACTGGAGGTCGGCCAGCGTGGCCTCGTCGGCGGCGTCACCGGCGACCAGGCGCCAGCGCGAGGCGTCGTCACCGGTGGCGTTGCCGAGCTTGTCCTCGCCCTCGGCGTCGATCGCGTCGCGCACCTGCATCAGCAGGCCGCCCGAGATCGGCCGGGTCTCGACTCCGCCGGGCACCGGCGGGTCGACGACGAGCAGACGCAGGTTCTTCTTCGCGGTGAGGACGTCGAGCGCCTCGCCGTCGAAGCCGGGCGCCACGATCACCTCGGTGAAGATGTCCTTGACCGCCTCCGCCAGCTCGCGGGTCACCGTGCGGTTGGTGGCGATGATGCCGCCGTACGCCGAGACCGGGTCACAGGCGTGGGCCTTGGCGTGCACGGCGGCGATGGACTCGTCGGTCGCTCCGACGGCGATGCCGCACGGGTTGGCGTGCTTGATGATCGCCACCGTCGGCAGGTCGCCGTGGTCGTAGGCCGCGCGGTAGGCCGCATCGGCGTCGACGTAGTTGTTGTAGGACATCTCCTTGCCGTGCAGCTGCTTGCCCTGGGCCAGGCCGGGCTGGGGCGCGAAGCCGTTGACATAGAGCGCGGCGCCCTGGTGCGGGTTCTCGCCGTAGCGGAGCACGTCGGCACGGTTCCAGGTGGCACCGGCCCAGGCCGGGAACCCGGAGCCGTCGGAGGAGTCGGTCAGCACCGAGCCCATCCACGAGGCCACCGCAACGTCGTACGACGCGGTGTGCACGAACGCCTCGGCCGCCAGCTTCTTGCGCTGGGCGAGGGTGAAGCCGCCGGCGGTGACGGCGGCCAGCACTGCGTCGTACGCGTCGGGCGAGGTGACGATCGCGACCGACGGGTGGTTCTTCGCGGCGGCACGCACCATCGACGGGCCGCCGATGTCGATCTGCTCGACGCACTCGTCGGGGGTGGCGCCCGAGGTGACGGTCTGGGTGAACGGGTAGAGGTTGGAGACGACCAGGTCGAACGGCTCGACCTCGAGTTCGGCGAGCTGCTGCACGTGAGACTCCAGGCGACGGTCGGCGAGGATGCCGGCGTGCACGCGCGGGTGCAGCGTCTTGACCCGGCCGTCGAGGCACTCGGGGAAGCCGGTGAGGTCCTCCACCTTGGTGACCGGGATGCCCAGTCCCTCGATCAGGGCGGCCGAGCCGCCGGTGGAGACCAGGGTGACCCCGGCAGCGTGCAGACCACGGACGAGCTCCTCCAGACCAGTCTTGTCGTAGACCGAGACCAGGGCCCGCTTGATGGTGATCTTGCCGTCTGTCATGCGCCGAACCGCACCTTCCTGTCGGTGATGGTGAAACCTTCTCGGGCCATCCGGCCCACGTTCTCGACCAGCATCGCCCGCTCGGCGACCTTGATCCGTTCGTGCAGGGAGTCGATGTCGTCGTCGTCCTCGACCGGCACCACGGTCTGCGCCACGATCGGGCCGGTGTCGACCCCGCCGTCGACGACGAAGAGCGTGGCGCCGGTGACCTTGACGCCGTAGGTCAGCGCGTCGGCCGGTCCGTGCATGCCGGGGAACGACGGGGACAGCGCGGGGTGCGTGTTGACGGTTCGCCCGGCGAACCGGCCGAGGAAGTCCTCCCCGACCAGCTTCATGAAGCCGGCGAGGACGACGAGGTCCGGCTCGAACGCGGCGACCGTGTCCGCGACCGCGTGGTCCCAGTTGTCGCGGGAGGTGAACTGGCCGACCTTCTTCACGAACGTCGGGATCCCCGCGGCCTCGGCGCGCTCGAGGGCGAGGATGTCGTCGCGGTCGGCGCCGACCGCGACCACGACGGCGCCGTACGCCGGATCGGCGCACGCATCGATCAGCGCCTGGAGATTGGTGCCCGACCCGGAGACGAGCACCACGAGGCGCTGAGGGTTCCGGGAGGTCGACACGGGCGGAGTTTATCGATCGCGCGCCGATTCACCGAACCGGTCTCAACCTCGAGGCTCGTGACTCACCCGGCGTCGACGGTCTCCGCATCGGGGAGCGAGCGGCGGACCCACCAGGTGGCCAGCAGCCCACCGAGGAGTCCACCGACTCCGAACGAGACGATGCCGTGCCAGAGCACCTCGGCGGCCAACGGCCCGACCTCGGTCATCCGCCCCGGGCCGACGGCACCGCCGGAGACCGCGGCGAACAGCCCGAACAGCAGCCCGGCCAGGGCCCCGCCGACGACACCACGCAGGGCGCCCTCGTCCCACGCGGCCGTGGGATTGCGGCGCTGGCTGACCAGCACCCCGACCAGTCCGCACAGCACGGGCAGCGCGATCAGGGCCGGCGTCCAGGCCGGTGTCGGGCCGGTGTCGGGCAGGGCAGCGAGCAACGGGAACATCGGAACCGGGCCGATGGCGACCAGGGACGGCGACACCAGAGTGCCGGTGCCGACCAGGAACCCGGGGCCGAGCAGGTAGGCACCGGAGAAGATCACCGCGTTGGGCACCACCGTGAGCACCAGCAGCACGAACATCAGCCCGTCGCCGGTGTCGAGGTGCAGCTGCGACATCACGTTCATCGCGGCACCGAAGTCGAGCGCGAGCGCGATCACGAACACCGTTGCCGCGGTGGCCAGGAAGGTGACCAGCACCGACCCGGCCGCGTGCAGGGAGGCGCGCACGGCCGGTGGCGCCAACGAGAGCCAGATCGCCGCGCGGCCGGAGCCGACCGCGATGCCGGCACCGCCGAGACCGCAGGTGAGCGCGATCGACCAGAGCACCACGGCGTTCAGGTCGGGAGTGATGTCCGCGGTGCCGGCCAGCACCGCGGTGACGACGGCGACCACGAGATAGGTGGCGCCGAACAGTCCGGTCGCCGCGGGGACGGTCCAGTCCCGGTCGCCGTCAGAGAGCGCGTCGGCGTCCGGCCCGTGACCGGCCACCTGCTCCCCCAACCGGAGGCTGGTGCGCCACACGACGACGGCGAAGACCAACGTGAGTCCGAGGGGTACGGCGGTCACCGGCACGCCCTGGACCTGGACGCCGGAGCCGTGCCCCATCAACCAGGCCAACGCGCCGGTGCGCAACGCGTCGCGCGGAGCACCGTGCACACCACCGTCGGCCAGGAACCAACCCAGCAGCGCGAGGGCCGCGCACACGGTCAGCGTTCCGGCAGCGGCAGTGAGGCCGGCCAGGGTGGCCAGCAGCGTCAACGGCCGACGAGCGGCGTCGGCTGGGGAAAGGCCCGGAGGGGTCAACGTAGCGGTCATCTCGCGGCCCATCTTCGCCCGACGAGCCCCGCAAGGAACGCTGCACACGCCGCCTTGGGCGGTTTCACAGGTTGCCCCCACACCCCGTACCGTGGTGTGGCCATGCACGATCCCGCTGAGTTCGACGCGTTCTACGCCGCTGCCCGCGCCCGCCTGCTGTTGCAGACGTACGCGCTGACCGGCGACCTCCCAGCGGCTCGTGGTGCCGTGCGCGACGCGTTCATCGCGGCCTGGCACCACTGGCGCAAGGTCTCCCGCCTCGAGGACCCCGAGTCCTGGGTCCGTCCCCACGCATGGAGCCACGCACAACGACGTCACACCGCGCGCCTGTGGCACCGCGACAAGACCCTCGACGCCGACAGCCGGGCGACGCTCGATGCCCTCGGCAAGCTGAGCCTGTCCCAGCGCAAGGCACTGCTGCTGACCCAGCTCGGCTTCGTCCGCATCGAGCAGATGGCCCGTGAGGTCGGTCTCACCCAGGAGGCCGCCGAGCAGGAGCTGCAGACCGCGACCGCCCAGTTCGCCCGGAACCGGGGCGTCCACTCGGCCTCGGTGCGGATCCATCTCGAGGCACTGTCCTCACGCATCGACACGGTCCGCTTCCCCCGCGTCACGATCGTCCGGCGCTCCGGTGCCGCTCGACGCCGGGCCCACACCGGGGTGGGGATCGTGGCCGCGGTCGCCGTCCTGCTCGGTGGCGGCGCCCTGGTCCACGAGGCCGACGGCATCACCCCGGCACTCGGCGGGGTCAGCGCCCACGGTGACTCGGCGCTGGACGACGATCCGGACCAGGAGCCGCTCCTGAAGATGGACGAGCTGCTCACCCGCGAGCAGGCCAACGGGTTGGCTCCCGCCCGCACCCTCAAGGCGCCGCTGACGAGCAACAACACCAGCGGCACCGGCATCAACACGGTCTGCCAGGACGAGCGCTTCGCCAACCCGGACGGCGAGGCGGCGCTGGTCCGCAAGTTCCGCTTCGACGGTGACCCGCAGATGAGGGCGCTCCAGTCGGTGGAGCTCTCCTCCGACACCACGACCGCGGAGACGACGTACGACACGACCCTGGGCTGGTATGCCGGCTGCACCCAGTCGCGCGCGCAGCTGTTGTCGACCCAGGCGCTCGACGGCGTCGGCGACGAGGCCGTCCTCCTGGTCCTGCGCACCTGGCAGGCGCCGGTGCGCACCTACACCGTCGGCATTGCCCGCACAGGTGGTCTGGTCACCTCGGTCGTACGCCGGTTCGACGACGACCGTGAACCGCGGCTCGCGCCGATGGTCGACCTCACCGCGAGCGCCGTCACCGGGCTGTGCGAGCACGAGGCCGCCGGGGCGTGCGTGAGCACACCGAAGGCCCGCCCCGTTGCGCCGCCACCCGGAGAGCGCGCCCCCGGGCTGCTCCAGGAAGTCGACCTCCCGCCCGTTGCCGGGGTCACCCGTCCCTGGGTCGGAACCGATCCGGAGGTCCCCACCGACAACACCGCGGCCACCCGGTGCGACGACTCAGTCTTCCGGGGGCGGGCCGTCCGGTCGGCAACCACGCGTACGTTCGTGATCCCCGGCGCCAAGCTGCCCACGGCATTCGGCCTCACCGAGACGCTCGGAGTCTTCCGCAAGGTCGGTCAGGCGAAGGCCTTCGTCGCCACGGTGCGCAAGAAGCTCCGCGGCTGCGAGGACAAGGATCTCTCCACCAAGGTCGTCGAGGCCCACTCCCAGACCGACAAGTCCGGCGAACTGACCATCTGGCACCTCACCACCGAGATCACCGACGAGAAGAGCGTGCAGTTCCAGATGGCGATCCTGCGCCGTGGCAGGGTCGTCGTCCAGGTCGGCTTCGTCCCCGACGACAAGCACTCGATCGGCGACGGCGCCTTCCACCGGCTCGCGGTCCGGGGCCTGGAACGCGTGACGAACCTGCCGCAGAAATAGTCTGGTCCGACGCAACCGCCTGCAGCGCCCACGCGTATCCCCGTTCGACAATGAGGGCACCAACGATCGGGACGGGGGACGTCGATGAACGAGCAGGAGTTCGACGACTTCTACACCGCCTCGTTCGCCAGGATCACCGGTCAGGTCTACGCCATGATCGGGAACCGCGACGAGGCGCAGGAGTGCGTGCAGGAAGCGTTCGTGAGGGCGTGGGCCCACCGGCGCAAGCTCGAGAAGGCCGATCATCCGGAGGCCTGGGTTCGGGTCACCGCACACCGCCTGGCGGTGAGCCGTTGGCGCCGCACCAAGCTGGGCAGGCGTGCCCAGGACCGCGCCGTGTCCGCGGCCATGGTCACCGAGCCGGTCGACGAGAGGTACGTCGCCCTGGTCGCAGCGTTGAAGCAGCTGCCGGAGCCGCAACGCCGGGCCCTGGTGCTGCACCACATGTGTGACCTGCCGGTGGCCGCCGTGGCCGCTGAGGTGGGTGCCCCGGAGGGCACGGTCAAGGCTCGTCTCTCCCGCGGGCGCGCGGCACTGGCGGTACTGCTCTCGGACAACGAACCCCATGGATTCCAGGAAGGAGCCAGCCATGTCTGATCCGATCAAGGACCTCGAGAGCTTCGACCCCCAAGGACTTCCCATGAACCCGCTGACACCTTCCGAGGTGCGCCGCCGCGGCGACCGGCTGCGTCGCCGGAACAACGGCGTCATGGCGCTCGGCACCGCCGCCGCCGTGGCCGTGATCGCCACCTCCGGCGTGCTGGTGAACAACGCCGTCGACCAGGGCGAAGAACCAGGGCCGGTGAGCCCGTCGCAGACCGAGAGCCCCGCACCGACGCAGATTCCCGACGACTTCCCCCTCGCCGCCGGCGTCCGGGGCGCCGAGGAGACCGACACCGCGGCAATGTCCGACCTGGACTACTGCGGGGCCACGCCGCTGGCCGGCCTCGACCCGGCCGACGTGCGCAGCATCGCGCTCAGCGGTGGCGAGACCTCCATCACCCGCACGCTCTACCTGCTCGACACACCCGAGGCCTCGGTGGCCGCGCACGAGGCGATCCTCGACGCCGCCGCTGCATGCACCGACGGTGACCCGGAGGACACCGGCGACGTTGCCGTCCACGGCCCCGGCGAGGGATGGCCGGGCAGCACCGTGACCGAGGACTTCGCCCATGGTGAGAGCACCACAGAGCCCTCCGTCGAGGTCGTCGACGTGGTCTCCGCGGGCAGGACCCTGCTGGTCACCTCGACCTTCGGGTCGTGGAGCACCGACATCGACACCGGCGTGGCCGACGAACGTCAGGCACTGCAGCCCGTCATGGTGGCGATGAGCGACTTCGGTCCCTACGACGCCCCGGGTTCGGACGACTCGACCGATCCCGCCGCCCCGGGTTCCGTGCCCACCACGATCCCCGGTGGCTTCCCCCTGGGTGCCGGATGGCCGGACGACTCGGAGGCCGAGCCCGGCAAGGACATGGGTCTGCAGGGGCCGAACCGCACCTTGGACCCACTCGAGTTCACGGCCTGCGGCGAGCCGTGGCAGGAGCCGTCCCACGCCGACCGTCTGCGAGCCGACTGGAACAACGTCGAGGACTACCGCTACCGCCAGCTGACGACGTACGCCGATGCGGACGCCGCCGTGGCAGCGGTCGCCAGCCTGGTCGCCCAGCAGCAGGCGTGCCCCGTGGAGCCACAGCGTGACGACGGCTACGTCAATCACCGCGAGGTCCGCAAGGTTCCGGCCGGTGGCGAGGCGTGGGCGATCCTGGAGCGCGACACGATGAACGGGAGTCCGTCGCCGTTCGGCGCGAGCGCCCTGGTCCTCCGGGTGGGCAGTTCCGTCCTGATCGTCCAGCACGGCGGCCACGGAGGCTACCCCGACGGAAACGGCCAGGGCCAGATCGACGCGATGACCACCCAGGCCGCCGAGGCGATCGGCGCGATGTGCCGGTTCACCGTGGCCGGCTGCGGCGGCGACTCGACGTCAGGCACCGAACCGGCCTCGGCGACGAACCTGGGACCCGACGGCTGGGGTGAGCTGAAGATCGGCATGACCGCCGCCGAGATGGAGGCCACCGGACTGGTCACGATCGCGGAGGCCGACGACCCCGCCGCCGCATGCCGGGCCTTCACCATCAAGGGCTGGGCCGACACTGTCCATCCCAACGTGAGCGGACAGGTGCACGGCTTCGTCAGCACCGTGCACGGACTCGCGATCATCTTCGCCCAACCCGGCATGAAGACCCCCGAGGGCATCGGGGTCGGTTCCACGGTCGACGACGTGAGGGCGGCGTACGGCGAGCTGACTGGGCAGGACGCCTACAACACCGTTGCGGTCGACGGGAGGAGTTGGTTCTTCCTGACCGACGGGTCGAAGGTGACTGCCTTCCAGCTCGAGCACGCCGACCAGGACTGCGTGCACTGAACGACGACGGACGAGCGCCCCGGGACCGAGTTGGCCGGGGCGCTCGTTCGTCGTACGGCGTGGCGGCACTCCTCGTCCGAGGCCAGGACAGCCGGCGTAGCCTGACGGGAGCAACGGGCACGGCCGCAACGGAGGCAGGACGCACACATGACTGACTCACCCTGGCTGAACTTCGATGCCAGTGACCCCGACCTCCTCGACGAGGTGTGCCGCATGTGTGAGGAGCCGGCATCCTTCGCGGTCATGATGCGCGGTGCCGCGCTGGGCGAGCTGGGCGACCGGGTGATGTTGTGCAGGGTCTGCGAGCACTACGCCTCGCACGGGCAGGTCGACTCCTTGATCGCCAGGTCGTCGGACCCGTCGGCCGACACGGACCGGGTGGCCGAGCTGATCATCCGGGACCTCGACCAGTCGGTGCCCTTCGACCTCGACCTGCCGGGTGCCGACGACTGGGGCTGACCCGGCGACCCGTCGCCTGGTCGGCAGCAAATGACACCGACCCGTCGTCAGGTGACGACGGGTCGGTGTCGCTCTCCCGTCGACGAGCGACGGGTCAGCGGTGGATCAGAGGCTCTGAAGGATCTCGCGCATGAGCTCGGCGGTCTCGGACGGCGTCTTGCCGACCTTGACGCCCACGGCCTCGAGGGCTTCCTTCTTGGCCTGCGCGGTGCCGGAGGAACCCGAGACGATCGCGCCGGCGTGGCCCATCGTCTTGCCCTCGGGGGCGGTGAAGCCCGCGACGTAGCCGACGACCGGCTTGGTGACGTTGTCCTTGATGTAGGCCGCGGCACGCTCCTCGGCGTCGCCACCGATCTCGCCGATCATCACGATCGCCTTGGTCTCCGGGTCGTTCTCGAAGGCCTCGAGCGCGTCGATGTGCGTCGTGCCGATGACGGGGTCACCGCCGATGCCGATGGCGGTCGAGAAGCCGAAGTCCTTCAGCTCGTACATCATCTGGTAGGTCAGCGTGCCCGACTTCGAGACGAGACCGACCGGGCCGGAGCCGGCGATGGTGTGCGGCGTGATGCCGGCCAGCGACTCACCGGGCGTGATGATGCCGGGGCAGTTGGGGCCGATCATGCGGGTGGACTTGCCGTCGAGGTAGGCGAACACCTCGGCGGAGTCCTGCACCGGCACGCCCTCGGTGATCACGACCAGCAGGCCGATGCCGGCGTCGATGGCCTCGATGCAGGCGTCCTTGGTGAACGCCGGCGGCACGAAGACGACCGACACGTCGGCGCCGGTCTCCTTCATGGCCTCCTCGACGGAGCCGAAGACCGGGAGGTCCTTGCCGCCGAGCTCGACCGACGTACCGGCCTTGCGGGCGTTGACGCCACCGACGATGTTGGAGCCGGCCTCGACCATGAGGGTGGTGTGCTTGGAGCCCATACCGCCCGTCATGCCCTGGACGATGATCTTGGAGTCCTTGTTCAGGTAGATAGACATGTTTCTCGTCCCGTTCTCAGGCGTTCGCCAGCTCGGCGGCCTTGTCGGCCGCACCGTCCATGGTGTCCACCTGCGTCACGAGCGGGTGGTTCAGCTCGTTGAGGATCCGGCGACCCTCGTCGACGTTGTTGCCGTCGAGGCGCACGACCAGCGGCTTGGTGGCGGCGTCGCCGAGAATCTCCAGGGCACCCTTGATGCCGTTGGCGACCTCGTCACACGCGGTGATGCCGCCGAAGACGTTCACGAACACGCTCTTGACCTGCTCGTCGTTGAGGATCACGTCGAGGCCGTCGGCCATCACCTGGGCGTTGGCGCCGCCACCGATGTCGAGGAAGTTCGCGGGGGTCACGCCGCCGTGGTTCTCACCGGCGTAGGCGACCACGTCGAGGGTCGACATGACCAGACCGGCACCGTTTCCGATGATGCCGACCGAGCCGTCGAGCTTGACGTAGTTGAGGCCCTTGTCCTTGGCCTTCGCCTCGAGCGGGTCGGCCTCCTCGCGGATCTCGAAGGCCTCGTGCTCGGGGTGGCGCACCTCGGAGGCGTTGTCGTCGAGTGACACCTTGCCGTCGAGGGCCTCGAGCTTGTCGCCCTCGAGACGGGCCAGCGGGTTGACCTCGACCAGGGTGGCGTCTTCTTCGACGAAGACCTTCCACAGGTCCTGGACCATCTTGATGGCCTGGTCGCGCAGCTCGGCCGGGAAGGCCGCCTCGTCGACGATCGCGGTCGCCTTGGCCTCGTCGACGCCGGTGAGGGCGTTGATCGAGATCTTCTTGACTGCGTCGGGGTTGGTCTTGGCGACCTCTTCGATCTCGACGCCACCCTCGACGCTGGCGATGCAGAGGTAGGACCGGTTGGACCGGTCGAGCAGGAAGGAGAAGTAGTACTCCTCCACCGGCGGGGTCGCGGGGGTGACCAGCACCCGGTTCACGGTGAGGCCCTTGATCTCCATGCCGAGGATGTTGGAGGCGTGTTCGAAGGCCTCGTCCGCGGTCTTGGCGAGCTTGACGCCACCGGCCTTGCCGCGGCCTCCGGCCTTCACCTGGGCCTTGATGACGGTCACGCCGCCCAGTTCCTCAGCGGCCGCACGTGCCTCGTCGGCGGTCTCAACGACCTTGCCGAGGGTCGTGGTGACGCCGTGCTTGGCGAAGAGTTCCTTCGCCTGGTACTCCATCAGGTCTGACATCCACCCAGTCCTTTTTCTTTTCGTTATAGTCCGGGGATTCCACTGGGCACCTTAGACCCGTCGACAGAGATTGCCCCACGGAGGGTCTCGCCGTGGACGGTGTGACGCGTCACCACCGGAAGAATTTCCGGCGAACATCACGCAGACTGTCCGGAGGTTGTCCACAATGGACGCCGACCTCGATTTACAGCACCCTCCCGGTGTCCGCTAAAGTCTGAGGCTGCTTCATCCCCCGAGGTTTGAGGATTCTTGTATGGGTAACCA
Organism: Nocardioides jensenii JCM 1364 = NBRC 14755; assembly: GCF_001552535.1. Taxonomy (GTDB): domain Bacteria; phylum Actinomycetota; class Actinomycetes; order Propionibacteriales; family Nocardioidaceae; genus Nocardioides; species Nocardioides jensenii. Next base: position 81,330 of record NZ_BCRJ01000054.1, read on the forward strand.
CCGAGCTCCCCGTCGTGGAGCGCAGTCCGCGACCCCGGGACCCTCGGTCGGCGCCCCTGCCGGAGGCAAGCGCAAGGCGGTCAAGCACGCCGGACAGCGCGGCCCTCTCTTCCGCAAGCTTCCCTCGACGCCCGTCCTCCTCGGTGTCGCGGCCCTCACCGTCTCGGCCACCGGAGCCGTCACCGTCGGACAGGCCGACATGTCAACGGCCTCATCCGACGGCGTGAACTTCGCCGCGGCTGCGACCGCGCTGTCGGGTCAGAGCACGGTCTCCTCCACGAGCGCCCGTGCCGAGCGCAAGCAGACCGTCTCGCGCGACTCCCGTCGCGACGCCCTGGCCGACTCCAGCGAGCAGAAGCTCCAGGCCGCGGCCGAGGCGACCGCCGAGCAACGCAACGTCGAGTTGCAGCGCCTGGCCCAGGACGCCGAGAAGCAGGCCAAGAAGATCGCCCTGAACCAGTGGCAGCTACCGCTCACCAGCTACCGCCTGACGGCCACCTTCGGCCAGTCCAGCGGCCTGTGGTCCAGCACGCACACCGGCCTCGACTTCGCCGCCCCCGTCGGCACGCCGATCATGTCGGTCACCAACGGCACCGTCACCTCCGCCGAGTACGCCGGGGCCTACGGCAACCAGATCATCGTCACCACCGACGACGGCGAAGAGCTCTGGTACTGCCACATGAACGAGTTCGCGGTCGCCGTCGGCGACACGGTTCGTGCGGGCGACGTCGTCGGCTACGTCGGGGTGACCGGCAACACCACCGGCCCCCACATGCACCTCGAGGTGCGTCCCGGCGCCGGTGACCCGGTCGACCCGTTCCAGGCGCTCGTCGCCCACGGCATCACGCCCTGACGCAGCCTCGCGTCACGAGTCGTTGATTCTCGCGTCGCGACTTGTGCGTTCTTGCGTGTCGAGTTGTTGATTCCTGCCAGGTGCGGGCGTCGGCGCCCCGGCGCCTGGGGAGAACCCACAACTCGAGCGACCAGAATCAACAACTCGTGACTGGCCGGCGGACTGCGATCGCGTCACCGGGTCTCGACAGGCCGGTCAGAGCTTCTCGACGGGGGCGTAGCGGAGGAGCAGCCGCTTGACCCCTTCGGAGCCGAAGTCGATGGAGGCGACGGACTTGTCCGCGACACCTTCGACGGCCACGACGGTGCCCATGCCGAACGAGTCGTGCACGACCCGGTCACCCGGCTCCAGGGAAGGAATCTCGCGAGCCGGCTTGGCCTTCTTCGCCGCGTCGAGGCGCGCGGCGGCGCTGCCGAAGTTGCGGCGCCCGGCTGCGGTCGGCTGACTGAAGTCGATGCCCGAGGATCGGCCCAGGTCGGGACGGTTCCAGGAGGTCTGCGATGCCGCCGTACGCCGCCAGTCGACCAGGGTCGCCGGGATCTCGTCGAGGAAGCGCGAGGCCGGGTTGTGGGAGGGGGCACCCCAGGCAGAGCGCATGATCGCTCGGGAGAGGTAGAGCCGCTCGCGGGCCCGGGTGACGCCGACGTAGGCCAGCCGCCGCTCCTCCTCGAGCTCGGGCTTGTCGCCGAGTGAGCGCATGTGCGGGAAGACGCCGTCCTCGAGGCCGGTCAGGAACACCACCGGGAACTCCAGGCCCTTGGCGGTGTGCAGCGTCATCAGGGTGACCACACCTTGGGCGTCGGCCGCCTCGCCGTCCTCGCCGTCTGCCGGTGGCGGCGGGATCTGGTCGGTGTCGGCCACCAGCGCCACGCGTTCGAGGAAGTCACCCAGGCCGGGCGTGACTGTGCCGGCGTCGACATCGGTGGGGTCGGCGGACGGCCCGGCGATCGGGTCGTCGGAGAACTCGCGTGCCACCGCCACCAGCTCGGCGAGGTTCTCGACGCGGGTCTCGTCCTGGGGGTCGTCGGATGCCTCGAGCTCGGCCAGGTAGCCGGAGCGCTCGAGCACCGACTCGAGGATCACGTCGGGCCGCTCCCCCGCGTCGACCATCGACTGGAGCTCCTCGACCATCGCGACGAATCCGCGGATCGCGTTCAGCGAGCGAGTCGCGATGCCGGGCGCCTCCTCGGCTCGGCGCAATGCCTCCCAGAAGATGGTGCGCTCGCGTTCGGCGTACGCCGAGACGCAGGCCTCGGCGCGGTCGCCGATGCCGCGCTTGGGAGTGTTCAGCACCCGGCGCAGTGAGATCTCGTCGGCCGGGTTCGCCAGCAGGCGGAGGTAGGCCAGCGCGTCGCGCACCTCCTTGCGCTCGTAGAACCGCACCCCGCCGACGACCTTGTAGGGCTGGCCGGTGCGGATGAAGACCTCTTCGAAGACCCGCGACTGCGCGTTGGTGCGGTAGAACACCGCCACGTCACCGGGTCGCGCATCACGGGCGTCGGTGAGCTTGTCGATCTCCTCGGAGACGAAGCGAGCCTCGTCGCGCTCGTCGTCGGCGACGTAGCCGACGATCGCGGCGCCGTCACCTGCCTGGCTCCAGAGCCGCTTCGGCTTGCGGCCGGCGTTGTTGCCGATCACCGAGTTGGCGGCGTTGAGGATGGTCTGCGTGGAGCGGTAGTTCTGCTCCAGCAGGATCGAGGTGGCGTCCGGGAAGTCCTGCTCGAAGTCGAGGATGTTGCGGATGTTGGCGCCGCGGAACGCGTAGATCGACTGGTCGGCGTCACCGACCACCATCAGCTCGGCCGGCTCGACCCGCTCCCCGCCGCTGGTCTGGTCGGTCGGCTGCTCCATCTGCTCGGCACAGAGCTGGTGGATCAGGGCGTACTGGGCGTGGTTGGTGTCCTGGTACTCGTCGACCAGCACGTGCCGGAACCGACGGCGGTAGACCTCGCGCACCTCTGGGTAGGACTGGAAGAGGTGCACGGTGAACATGATGATGTCGTCGAAGTCGAGAGCGTTGGCGTCGCGCAGCCGCCGCTGATAGAGCGAGTAGGCCGCGGCGTAGTTCTCCTCGAACTTGTTGTGCGTGTCCTTCGCGGCGTCGTCGGGGTCCTTCAACTCGTTCTTCTGGTTGGAGACCCAGTTGAGGACGGCGCGGGGCTGGTACTGCTTGACGTCGAGGTCGAGGTCCTGGCAGACCAAGGTCATCAGCCGCTTGGAGTCGGCCGCGTCGTAGATGGAGAACGACGACTTGAAGCCGAGCTTGTCGATCTCTTTGCGCAGGATGCGCACACACGCGGAGTGGAACGTGGAGACCCACATGATGCGGGCCCGCTTGCCGACGAGGTCCTCGACCCGTTCCTTCATCTCGGCAGCGGCCTTGTTGGTGAACGTGATCGCCAGGATCGAGCCGGGGTGTGCCTTGCGCTCGCGGATCAGCCACGCGATGCGCCGGGTGAGCACCCGGGTCTTGCCGGAGCCGGCGCCGGCCACCACCAGCAGTGGGCGTCCGGCGTGGATCACGGCCGCCCGCTGGGGCTCGTTGAGACCCTCGAGAAGGGCCTCGTTGGACGGCGTACGGGCGGGCTCGACGGATTCGAGGCCGGGGATCGGAAATGAGGTGCTCATGCTGCATCCACCCTATGTCGGCGCACTGACAGCAGCGGCCTCGACCCGGGGAGCGGTCAGTCGCGGAGGACGGTGATCTCGACGCCATCGCCGAGGCGGTAGGGGCTGGTCGCCAGGAGCGCCCCCAACGACCGCCGCATCCGGGAGATCTCGGCGCGCACGGTGACCTGGTGCTCGCTGTCGCCGTACAGCATCAGGCTGAGCGCTCCCG
>NZ_BCRJ01000055.1 GCF_001552535.1 Nocardioides jensenii JCM 1364 = NBRC 14755
CGGGGGGGGTGCTACTTGGCCCAGGCGGTGTTCCAGCCCTCGACCGAGTCGGCGGGGCGGGTGTCAGGTCCGGTGTAGATGGCCGACGGGCGGATCAGCCGACCGGTGCGCTTCTGCTCGAGGATGTGCGCCGACCAGCCACCGGTGCGGGCACAGGTGAACATCGAGGTGAACATCGGCGCGGGCACCTCGGCGAAGTCGAGCACGATGGCGGCCCAGAACTCCACGTTGGTCTCGAGGACGCGGTCGGGACGACGCTCCTTCAGCTCGGCCAGGGCCGCCTTCTCGAGCGCTTCGGCGACGGCGTAGCGGGGGGCGTCGAGCTCCTTGGCCGTACGGCGGAGCACGCGCGCGCGCGGGTCCTCGGCGCGGTAGACGCGGTGACCGAAGCCCATCAGGCGTTCGCCACGGTCGAGCAGCCCCTTGACGTAGGCGCTGGCGTCACCCGACTTCTCGACGTCGGCGATCATGCCGAGCACACGGGAGGGCGCGCCACCGTGCAGCGGTCCGGACATCGCACCGATGGCACCGGAGAAGGCAGCGGCCACGTCGGCACCCGTGGAGGTGATCACGCGGGCGGTGAAGGTGGAGGCGTTCATGCCGTGCTCGGCAGCCGAGCTCCAGTAGGCGTCGATCGCCTTGACGTGCTTGGGGTCGGCCTCGCCCTTCCAACGGATCAGGAACTTCTCGGCCAGGGTCTTGCCCTCGTCGACGAGCTTCTGGGGTACGACGGGCTGGTTGAGGCCGCGGGCCGACTGGGCGGCGTACGACAGCACCATCACCGCGACGCGGGCGAGATCCTCGCGGGCCTGCTCGTCGGAGATGTCGTAGGTCTGGCCGAATCCGAAGGCCGGTGCGAGCATCGCGACCGCGGCCTGGACGTCGACGCGGACGTCGCCGGTGTGCACCGGAAGGTTGTAGGGCTCGGCGGCCGGAAGTCCGGGGGTGTAGGCGCCGTCGATCAGCAGGCCCCAGACGTTCTCGAACGGCACCCGGCCGACGATGTCCTCGATGTCGACACCGCGGTAACGGAGCGCGGAGCCTTCCTTGTCGGGTTCGGCGATCTCGGACTCGAATGCGATGACGCCCTCAAGGCCGTGGTGAACCTCGGTCATAACGGGTGGCTCCTTTGCCGTGCTGCTGTGTCGGACCTTTGCATTCTGCCCCGAGTCGCGAACCGGGCCGAGCACGGGGTCTCGACCGGTGGTCATTCCCGGCCCGGACGCCGGTAGGCTCGGGGCGTGGATTCAGCACCGTGGTCGAGGCAGCGCCAGGAGTACTCCCGCAACGGAATCGCCGAGGACGACCTGCCCGACGACCCGTTCGAGCTCTTCCGCAGCTGGTACGCCGACGCGGCCACCCTGCCCGAGCCCAACGCCATGGTGGTGGCCACCGTCTCCGCCGCCGGACAGCCCTCGGCGCGCACCGTCCTGCTCAAGGGGCTCGATGCGCGCGGGTTCTCGTTCTTCACCAATCTTCAATCCCACAAGGGATCTGACCTCGCCGACAACCCACGTTGCGCCCTCCTGTTCCCTTGGCACGCACTCCAGCGGCAGGTCCGCGTCGAGGGCGGGACGACACTGCTGCCGCGCGACGAGGTGGCGGCGTACTTCGCCACGCGACCCCGGGGTGCCCAGCTGGGTGCCTGGGCGTCGCCGCAGTCGCAGGTGGTGACCGAGGCCGAGCTGAGGGAGCGGTACGCCGCCGCCTCTGACCGGATGTCCGACGCGATCGAGGCCCCCGCGCACTGGGGTGGGTACGTCGTCAGGCCGGTGTCGATCGAGTTCTGGCAGGGCCGGGAGAACCGGATGCACGATCGGTGGCGCTACCGCCGCGACGGCGACCGGTGGTTGCGTCAGCGCTTGG
>NZ_BCRJ01000056.1 GCF_001552535.1 Nocardioides jensenii JCM 1364 = NBRC 14755
GGGTCGGCCCGAACTCACGACGGGTCGGCCCGAACTCACGACGGGTCGAGAAAACCGCTTGTGAGTGAGTGCTCACTCATTTACTGTTGCGGACGTGACTCCTCGCGCCGCACCCATGTCTCCCGACGACCGCCGTCGTGCGATCCTCGACGCCGTCATCCCGCTGATCGTCGAGACCGGTGAGGCCCCCAGCACCAAGCAGATCGCCGTCGCCGCCGGCATCGCCGAGGGCACGATCTTCCGGGTCTACCCCGACAAGGCCTCGCTGATGATGGCGGTCGCGGCCGAGGCGATCAGTCCGCGTGAGGGTGAAGCGGCGTTCGACGCGATGCTGGCCGAGGTGCCCGACCTGCGTGGCCGCGTCGAGCGCGCAGCGGTGTCGCTGACCGACCAGATGCATCGAGCGATGAAGGTGATGTTCGCCGTTCGGCGCCAACTCGTGCCCGAGTCGGGCGAGACGAGGAACCCGAAGGGCCCACCGCAGTTCATCCTTCGCGCGAACCGAGAGCTGCTGACCATGCTCACCCGCTTGTTCGAGCCCTACCGCGACCAGCTCACGATGCCGCCCGAGACCGCGGCCGTGGTGCTGCGCAGCCTCGTCTTCGGCTCCCGGCACCCCGGCATGCAGATCGCCGCCGACCTCACCCCCGAACAGATTGCCGACGTCATCATCGACGGCGTCGTGAAGAAGGAGACCCCCTGATGCTCGTGCGACTCCTCCGCACCTACCTCGCGCCCTACAAGACCTGGATCGCGATCGTGGTCGCCCTGCAGTTCGTCTCGACCGTGGCGATGCTGTTCCTGCCCAGCCTCAACGCCGACATCATCGACCAGGGCGTTGCCGTCGGAGACACGGGCTACATCATGCGCACCGGCGGGCTGATGCTCGCCGTCTCGCTCGTGCAGATCCTCTGTTCCGTGGTGGCGGTCTGGTTCTCCGCGCGGACGGCGATGGCGTTCGGTCGCGACCTGCGGGCGGCGGTCTTCCATCGGGTCGGCACCTACTCCGGGCGCGAGGTGGGCCAGTTCGGCGCGCCGTCACTGATCACCCGCAACACCAACGACGTGCAGCAGGTGCAGATGCTGGCGCTGATGACCTGCACGATGGCCGTTGCCGTGCCGATCATGATGGTCGGTGGCGTGTTGATGGCGATGCGTGAGGACCTCGGACTCTCCTGGTTGCTCGCGGTCGTCGTACCAGCACTGTTCCTGGCGGTGGGCGTCGTGGTCTCCCGCATGGTGCCCAGCTTCCGCCTCGTGCAGGAGCGCATCGACGGGGTCAACCGGGTGCTGCGCGAGCAGATCACCGGCATCCGCGTGGTGCGGGCGTTCGTGCGCGAGCCGCACGAGACCCGCCGCTTCCAGAAGGCCAACGACGACCTCACCGACGTCTCGATCAGGGCCGGCCGCTGGATGGCCACGATGTTCCCGCTGGTGATGCTGATCGTGAACGTCTCGAGCGTGGCCGTGCTCTGGTTCGGCGGCCACCGGGTCGACAGCGGCCAGATGGAGATCGGCTCGCTGACCGCGTTCCTCTCCTATCTGATGCAGATCCTGATGTCGGTGATGATGGGCACCTTCATGCTGATGATGGTGCCTCGCGCGTCGGTCTGCGCCGACAGGATCACCGAGGTGCTCGACACGCAGAGCAGCGTGCTGCCGCCGGCGAACGGGGTCACCAGCCTCGACCACGCGGGTCGCCTGGTGCTCGAGGACGTCGGCTTCACCTACCCGGGCGCCGAGCAGCCCGTCCTCCAGGACCTCAGCTTCGAGGCCGCCCCCGGCCAGACGGTCGCCATCATCGGATCGACCGGATCCGGCAAGTCGACGCTGGTCAACCTGGTGCCCCGCCTCTTCGACGCCACCTCCGGGAGTGTGCGGATCGACGGGGTCGACGTCCGTGACCTCGACCCCGAGACCCTGTGGCACCGCATCGGGCTGGTGCCGCAGCAGGCGTTCCTGTTCTCGGGCACCGTGGCCAGCAACCTGCGCCACGGCAAGCCCGACGCGACGGACGCCGAGCTGTGGCGGGCGCTCGAGATCGCCCAGGGACGCGACTTCGTCGAGGCGATGCCCGAGGGGCTCGACTCACCGATCACCCAGGGCGGCACCAACGTCTCGGGTGGCCAGCGGCAACGGCTGGCCATTGCTCGAGCCCTGATCAGGGAGCCGGAGATCTATCTGTTCGACGACTCGTTCTCGGCGCTCGACCTGGCCACCGACGCCCGGCTCCGAGCCGCCCTGGTGCCGGTCACCCGGGAGGCGACCGTCGTGCTCGTGGCCCAACGGGTCTCCACCATCCGCGACGCCGACCTGATCCTCGTCCTGGAGGACGGGGTGGTCGTCGGCCGTGGCACCCACGACGAGCTCCTGGCCGGGTGCGAGACCTACCAGGAGATCGTCGAGTCGCAGATGACCGCGGAGGAGGCAGCATGAGTGAGACCGAGAAGACCACCAAGCCCGGCGGCACCCTCAAGGAGACCGAGCGCATCCAGGCCGGCCCCGGTGGACCCGGTCGTGGTCCGATGGGCGGCGGCATGGTCGGCCAGAAGGCGATGACGTTTGGCCCCTCTGCCAAGCGACTGATCCGCCGCATCTCGCCGTACCGCGTCAAGGCGATCGGCCTACTGGTGCTGGCGATCGGCAGCGTCGTGCTCACCGCGCTCGGCCCCCGCATCCTCGGCCACGCCACCGACCTCATCTTCGACGGGCTGTTCGGCAACCGGTTCGACTCCGGCCTCACCCAGGAGCAGGTCGTCCAGGCTGCCCGCGACCGCGGCGACGGCCGCCTCGCCGACATGATGGCGGCGATGGACTTCGTGCCCGGTCAGGGCGTCGACTTCGGTGCCGTCGGCGCCGTGCTGCTGATCGTGCTGGCGTTGTACGCCGGGGCGTCCCTGCTGTCGTTCCTGCAGGGCTTCCTGCTCAACGACGTGGTGCAGGGCACCGTCATGGACATGCGCTCCGACGTCGAGGACAAGGTCAACGCGCTGCCCCTGGAGTACTTCGACCGCCAACCGCGCGGTGAGCTGCTGAGCCGGGTCACCAACGACATCGACAACATCAGCCAGACCCTGCAACAGACGCTGAGCCAGCTGCTGACCTCACTGCTGACCGTGGTCGCGGTGATCTCGATGATGTTCTGGATCTCGCCGCTGCTGGCGTTGATCGCCCTGGTCTCGGTGCCGATCTCGATGTATGCCACCTCGCTGATCATGAAGCGCTCGCAGAGCCAGTTCATCGCCCAGTGGCGCCTGACCGGCAAGCTCAACGCGCACATCGAGGAGACCTACTCCGGTCATGCCCTGGTCAAGGTCTTCGGCCGTCAGCACGAGGTGGAGCAGCGCTTCGCCGAGGAGAACGAGCAGCTCTACGAGGCGTCGTTCAAGGCCCAGTTCGTGAGTGGGCTGATCATGCCGCTGATGATGTTCATCGGAAACCTCAACTACGTCGTGATCGCCGTGGTCGGCGGACTGCGGGTGGCGAGTGGATCGTTGAGCCTGGGCGAGGTGCAGGCGTTCATCCAGTACACCCGCCAGTTCACCCAGCCGTTGACCGCTGTGGCCTCGATGATGAACCTGCTCCAGTCGGGCGTCGCGAGCGCCGAGCGGGTCTTCGAGCTGCTCGACGCCGACGAGCAACGCCCGGACGGCGACGCCGCCCCGGCCGCCCTCGCGGACCGTCACGGCGAGGTCGTCTTCGAGCGGGTCTCGTTCCGCTACGACCCCGACAAGCCACTCATCGAGGACCTCTCGCTGGTGGCGCAGCCCGGCCAGACCGTCGCGATCGTCGGCCCCACCGGTGCCGGCAAGACCACCTTGGTCAACCTGGTGATGCGCTTCTACGAGGTCACCGGTGGGCGGATCACGCTCGACGGGGTCGACGTCTCGGCGATGCCGCGCGAGCGGTTGCGCGAACAGATCGGCATGGTGCTGCAGGACGCGTGGCTCTTCGAGGGCACGATCCGCGACAACATCGCCTACGGTCGACCGGACGCCACCGAGGAAGAGATCCTCGAGGCCGCGCGGGCCACGTTCGTGGACCGTTTCGTGCACTCGCTGCCCGACGGCTACGACACCGTGATCGACGAGGACGGCGGCAACATCAGCGCCGGCGAGCGTCAGCTGATCACCATCGCCCGTGCCTTCGTCTCCGACCCGGCGCTGCTGATCCTCGACGAGGCCACCAGCTCGGTCGACACCCGCACCGAGCTGCTGCTGCAGCAGGCGATGGCGGCACTGCGCAGTGACCGTACGTCGTTCGTGATCGCCCACCGGCTCTCCACGATCCGGGACGCGGACCTGATCCTGGTGATGGAGGACGGCGCGATCGTCGAGCAGGGCACGCACGACGAGCTGCTCGCAGCAGACGGCGCGTACGCCGCGCTCTACCAGTCCCAGTTCGCAGCGGCGGTGGTCTGAGCCGGGTGACCAGAGATCAGCCCGGAAATGGGAACGACCCGCAGGCGTTGGGATGCGGTTTCCCCGAGGGGACCTGCACCACCGTCTTCCGGCGGACCAAATTGTCCGGAAGCGCCTGCGGGTCGGGTGACTGCCTGGAATTCGCTGGCCGCTTGCAACGCTGCGCAGTGAATTCTGTCGGCAGTGGAGCTGCTAGCGGGCAGCCACCTCACGAGTCCGACAAGAATGCATCTTCTGGACCACCTCCTCTCACGTGTCCTGCCAAGGTACGTCTCCGGGAAGGCGCCCACAAGGGGTTATCTCCCCGCGAAACCCCTCATCGCAGCCAGACGGCGGTGTCGGCAGGCAGCCCGCCGTCGACCGGACCGCTGGTCATCAGCACATCGCCCTCGGGCAAGGGGACGGTCGCGGGGCCGCAGTTGAGCACGACCGTCACCGGACCTCGGCGAAACGCGAGCACGTCGTCCCCGAGGTCGAGCAGCTCGACGTCGTCACCGGCCGTGGTGGCGAACGTGCGGCGTACCCGCAGGGCGGCGCGGTAGAAGGCCAGCGTCGAGTCGGGATCGGCGTCCTGAGCGGCAGCGGTCAGCGAGGACCAGTCGGCCGGTTGCGGGATCCACGGCTGCCCCTCGCCGGGCCCGAACCCGAACGGCGGAGCGTCCCCGGACCACGGCAACGGCACCCGGCACCCGTCGCGGGTCAGCTTGCCCGGCGTTCCGGCCTGCGGGTCCTGCCAGAACTCGGGCGCCACATCGACCTCCTCGAGGCCCAGTTCCTCACCTCCATAGAGGTAGGACGACCCGGGCAGCGCGAGCATGGTCAGGGTGGCGGCACGCGCGCGGGCCAGACCCACGGCGCCGCCGCCGTAGCGGGTCACGTGGCGCACCACGTCGTGGTTGCTCAGCACCCACGTGGGTGAGGCGGCCACGGGTCGTACGGCGGCCAGGGTGTCGGCGATGACCTTCGCGAACGCATCGGCCGACCAGGGGGCGCTGAGCCAGTGGAAGTTGAAGGACTGGTGGAGCTCGTCCGGACGGATGTAGCGGGCCATCGACTCGGCGTCCTTCGTCCAGGCCTCACCGACCGCCATCCGATCGCCGTCGTAGGAGTCGAGGATCGTGCGCCATCGGCGGTAGACCTCGTGCACCTCGGGCTGGTCCCACATCGGCGTGTGCTCCGTGTGCTCGTGCACCATGATCTGGGCGGATTCCCGGGCGGCCCGCTCGGCGGGTGTGAGCCGCTGGTCGGGGAGCGTGGCCTCCTTGAACAGGCCGTGCGTCACATCGACGCGGAAGCCGTCCACGCCGCGATCGAGCCAGAACCTGAGCACCTCGTCGAACATCTCGGCGACCTCGGGATTGCGCCAGTCGAGGTCAGGCTGGGTGGTGTCGAAGAGGTGGAGGTACCACTGGCCGTCGGGCACCCGGGTCCAGGCCGGGCCACCGAAGACCGACTGCCAGTTGTTGGGCGGGGCGTCCCCGCTGCCGTCGCGGAAGAGGTAGCGCGCACGTTCGGGACTGTCCGGCGGCGCGGCCAGCGCCGCCCGGAACCACTCGTGCTGGTCGGAGGTGTGGTTGGGCACCAGGTCGACGATCACGCGGATGTCGAGGTCGTGCGCCTTCTCGAGCAGTTCGTCGACGTCGGCCAGCTTGCCGAACAGAGGGTCGACGTCGCGGTAGTCGGCCACGTCGTAGCCGTGGTCGTGCTGAGGCGACCTGTAGAACGGCGTGATCCACAGGGCATCGACGCCGAGGTCGGACAGATAGGGCAGCCGGGAGGAGATGCCGGGCAGGTCGCCGACCCCGTCACCGTCGCTGTCGGCGAAGCTCCGCACGTAGACCTGGTAGCAGGCGGCGTGACGCCACCACGGCGGTGCGCTCACGTGAAGCTGGCCGGATCGATGGCGATCCAGGTGTGCTCGGCCCGCGCGACCACGCGCCCGTCCGCGTCGTAGAGAGTGCTGGCGGTGAACGTCTTGCGGCCCTGGTGCCCACGGCCCTGCCCCACCACGACGTGCTCCTCGCCGATCGCCGGCAGCGCGTCGACGGCGGCGGTCATCCGGCCGAGCACCATCAACCGCTCCTCGAGGTCGCCGGCCCAACCGCCGACACAGTCCAGGGCCGCCCAGGTGGCGGCGAGCGAGGCACGACCGTGCTCGTCGACGTACTCGTGGAAGTCCTCCTGGACGCTCGGGTGCGGCGTCCAGGTCGCGGCCACCCGGGCCAGGCCTTCGACCTGGTCGACGACCCCCGGGAAGATGCGCAGCCCGTCGCCCTGCTCGCGGTCGACGCCACAGGCGAAGCACCCGGGGAACGGGTGGGAGCGGTGACCGGCGTACGTCGGCTCGGCGGCTCGGGCCTGCTCGGGGGAGACCTCGTCGACCGGGGACAGGGTGTCGTCGGCGAGCACGCGCGCCGAGAGCACCGGGGCCCCACCGAACGCGGCCACGATGCTGCCGTCGTCCGCGCCGGTCACCGACATCGGAGCATCGAGCGGGGGCGGCTGGCGCAGGGTCACCTCGATCACCGGCCACCGCTCGGCCCGGTTGTCGGGGCAGTCGTGCTGGATGAGGGCGGCCAGTGCGCCGGCGCTCCACCCACCGTTTCCGGACGACGGCGGGCCGCAGTAGCGAGCGGGAATGCTCAACTCGGTGGCCGGGAAGTGCTGCATCGGTGGATCTCCAGACTGGTCGTACGACGATCGGCGGTGCGTGGCAACGAACGTAGCCTGAAGTCAGGACGGGCCGAAAGGCGAGGCCGCGAGAGCCGGACACCCGTCGTGCCGACCAGTAGGCCACAATGGGTCGTGTGAGCGACCTGATCGACACCACCGAGATGTACCTCCGCACGATCTACGAGCTCGTGGAGGAGGGAATCGTGCCGTTGCGCGCCCGCATCGCCGAGCGCCTGCACCAGAGCGGCCCGACGGTCAGCCAGACCGTTGCGCGCATGGAACGCGACGGACTGCTCACCGTCGAGGGTGACCGCCACCTCGAGCTGACCGACGAGGGCCTGCGCCTGGCCACCCGCGTGATGCGCAAGCACCGGCTGGCCGAGCGGTTGCTGACCGACGTGATCGGCCTCGACTGGGAGCTCGTGCACGCCGAGGCCTGTCGGTGGGAGCACGTGATGTCCGAGACCGTCGAGCGTCGGCTGGTCGAGCTTCTCGATCACCCCACTGAGTCGCCGTACGGCAACCCGATCCCGGGTCTCCACGAGCTCGGCGAGTCGGACCTGGGCGAGAACTTCATGCAAGGCGTCGAGTCCCTCTCGACCGTCGCCGGCCCCGAGGAGTCGCGGGTCCACATCCGTCGCATCTCCGAGGAGATGCAGAAGGACGAGGACCTCATGGGCGCCCTGCGCCGGGTCGGTGCCGTGCCGGACAAGACCGTCGTGGTGGTCGCCACTGCCGAGGGCGTCCTGATCGGCTCGGGTGGCGAGAGCGCCGAGATCATCCCCGAGGCCGCCGACCACATCTTCGTCAAGCGCCTCTGAGCTCGCTGCCGGCCAGCTCACCCAGGAACTCGCTGCACCCGGCGTCGAGCTTGTACGTCGCCAGGTCGTCGCCGCGGGTCGCTCCACGGTTGACGATCACCACGGGCACGCCGAGCTTCGCGGCTCGTTTGACGAACCTCAGGCCCGACATCACCGTCAGGGACGACCCGGCGACCAGCAGGGCACCGTGCCGGTCGACCAGGGCCTCGACCGCGTCGTAACACCGTTGCACCCGCGGTGTCGGGACGTTCTCGCCGAAGAACACCACGTGCGGCTTGAGCACGCCACCGCACGCGTCACAGTCGGGTACGACGAACGCGGACGTGTCGTCGAGATCGACGTCGCCGTCGGGCCGTGAGGCGACGTCGACGTGCTGTTCGGCGTACCGGGGATTGAGCCGCTGCAGGCGTTCGTGGAGGGACGAGCGACTCGAGATCGTGCGACAGGCGAGGCAGACCACCTCGGCGATGCGACCGTGCAGGGCCAAGGCGTTGCTGCCGGCGGCCTCGTGCAGGCCGTCGACGTTCTGGGTGATCAGCAGGTCGATCCGGCCGCGCGCCTCCAGCGCGGCGAGTGCCCGGTGCCCGGGGTTGGGCACGGCCCCGGTCATCCGGCTCCAGCCGATGTGGCTGCGAGCCCAGTAGCGCTGCCGGGCCGTGGGGCCGGAGACGAACTCGCCGTAGGTCATCGGCAGGCGTGCGGGGGCGTTCGGTCCGCGGTAGTCGGGCACGCCGGAGTCGGTGGAGAGCCCGGCCCCGGTGAGCGTCACGAGAGGTCGGGCGCTGAGGAACTCGAGGACGTGCGCCCCACCTGTCGCACGACCTCGGGTCGCACCCGTCGAGACCACGCTCAACGGGCGTACCGCAGCTCCGCACGCGCCTTGCGCTTGGCCGCCTCCACGTCACGGTCCTTGGGCGGCGCGGTGGTGACCAGGTTGTCGAGGAGGTGTGCGGTGATGTGGGCGATCTCGTGCACGGCCTCGTCGAAGGCAGCCTGGTTGGCCTGCGAGGGCTTGACCGTGCCACTGACCTTGCGGACGTACTGCAGGGCGGCGGCGGTCACCTCGTCGGGGGTGGCAGGGGGCTCGAAGTTGTTGAGCGGTCGGATGTTGCGGCACATGCCTCCCACGGTACGCCGCGCGCGGGGGGCCGGGTGGCACAGTTGCGCCATGGCAGATCGCGACTTCGACATCGTCCTCTTCGGTGCGACCGGCTTCACCGGTGGCCTGACCGCGGACTACCTCGCCCGGCATGCACCGGCCCGCCTCCGCTGGGCACTGGCCGGTCGCAGCCTGGCCAAGCTCGAGGCGGTGCGTGACCGACTGACCGCCGTCGACCCGCGCCTGGAGGTCATGGAGCTCCTGGTCGTCGACGCCGCCGATGCGTCCGCACTGGCCGAGGTGGCCGCCCGCACCCGGGTCGCGATCAGCACGGTCGGTCCCTACGTGGCCCATGGCGAGCCGCTGGTCGCGGCGTGTGCCGGAGCCGGCACCGACTACGTCGACCTGACCGGGGAGCCGGAGTTCGTCGACCGGATGTGGTTGGCCCACCACCAGACCGCAGTCGCCTCCGGAGCCCGGCTGGTGCATTCGTGCGGCTTCGACTCGATCCCGCACGACCTGGGCGTCTTCTACACGATGAAGCACCTGCCCAGCGAGGGGCCGGTGACGGTGCGGGGCGTCGTGCGAAGCAATGCCACGTTCTCCGGCGGCACCTTCCACTCCGCCCTCGGGGCGATGGAGCGAGCCCGTCAGATGAAGGCGGCCTTCGCTGAGCGCCGCCGCAAGGAGGGCCGTCCCGAAGGGCGCTCGAGCCGTGCCGCCGCGGGCAAGCCGCACCGCGACAAGGTGCTGGGCTACTGGCTGCTGCCACTCCCGACGATCGACCCGCAGGTGGTGCAGCGCAGCGGGGCGGCCCTGCCGTCGTACGGCCCGAAGTTCACCTACTCCCACTACGCAGGCACCAAGACCCTCCGCTACGCGGCTGCGGGTGCCGTGGGGGTCACCGCCGTCGCGGCTGCCGCGCAGCTGGGCCCGGTGCGCAACTTCCTCAAGGGCAAGGTCAAGCAGGGCGAGGGCCCGTCGGAGTCGCGGCGTCGGTCGTCATGGTTCACCGTCGACTTCGTCGGGGAGGCCGACGGCGAGCTCGTGCACACGCGGGTCTCCGGTGGCGATCCCGGCTACACCGAGACCTCCAAGATGCTCGCCGAGTCCGCGCTGTGCCTCGCCTTCGACGAGACCCCGAAGACCTCCGGTCAGGTGACCACGGCGGTCGCGATGGGCGACCTGCTGCTCGAGCGGTTGCGCAACGCCGGAATGAGGTTCGAGGTCATCGACCAGGTGTGACGCAGCCGGGGTGGTCCGGCGGTTTCGGCGCGCGAGCAGCGGGGGACAATCTCCCGTGATCGCAGCCCCCTCCATCGAAGGACATCCCATGCGCCATCGCCGCATCCGTTTCGGAACCACAGTCGTCGCCGCCGTCCTGGCCCCGCTCCTGGTGCTCAGCGCCTGCGGCTCGGACGACAAGGACGACGACAAGAGTGACAAGGACGACTCGAGCTCGTCCAGCACCGAAGGCGCGGCGAGCGACGACGCCAGCGCGGACACCACGTCGGAGGACCCGAGCGACGTGGTGGCCGAGTCCCCGTCGGAGTCCCCGGCAGAGACGGGCGACCCCGCCGCCAGTGGGACGCAGCCGACGTGGGCGCTGCCGGTCACCAAGCCCGGTGAGCTGCTGACCACCGGAGAGGTCGGCGACGTCACGGTCGCGATCTACCAGGTCGGCCACGCCAAGGCGACCGACGACGGCATGTTCGTCGACCCCGACACCAACAAGCCGATCCTGAAGAAGGGCGACGACCTGATCGTCGTCAACTACGTCGTCACCAACAACGGCGCCCCCATCGATCTCGGCTCCAGCCGGGTCTCGATCAGCGCGCGGTACGACGACTGGAAGTGGATGCAGGGCATGGACGGCGACACCGACGACTCGATCTACGAGTCGCTGGGCGTCAACGAGGACAAGCTGGCCGACGGCGGCTACAACGAGGCCGGCATCTACCCGTTCGGGCCCGGCCAGACCTACTCCTTCGGCGAGAACTTCAAGTACCAGAAGAAGTCCCCGATCACCTTCGACGTCACCATCACCCCGGTCGACGCCAGGGGCGAGCTGATGCACGACAAGAAGTCCGAGGGCGAGATCAAGACCACCATCAAGTGACCCGATGAGAAGGGGCCCCGCACGTCGAACGTGCGGGGCCCCTTCTCGTCCCCAGGCATGGATCGCGGACCAGGACTCAGACCTGGGCGATTGAGACCTACGGACACCGAAAGGCGCCCGTGGTCAAGGCTAGGCATTGCCCCGGTGTGACGCGCGCCACTGGCTGTCAGGGTGACGGGAATGTCCGAAAAGACCTGAACCGGAGACTCTCATGACCAGCACTTCAGCCACTGCGGAAGTCCGCCGCAGCCGCACCCTCGGATGGGTGGTCGGGCTCTCCTTCGCGGCCCTCCTCTTCGACGGCTACGACCTCGTCGTCTACGGCACCGTGGTGCCCACCCTCCTCGCCGACGACTCCCAGATCGGTCGCCTCACGCCCGAGCAGGCAGGCACGCTCGGCAGCTGGGCGCTGATCGGCGTGCTCGTGGGCGCCCTCACCGCCGGCGCGATCGGCGACCTGGTCGGGAGGCGCCGGATCATGCTGGTCAACATCGCGTGGTTCTCGGTGGGGATGGCCCTGACGGCGACGACCTCGAGCGTCGTCACCTTCGGCGCCGGTCGCTTCCTGACCGGAATCGGGGTGGGGGCGCTCGTGGCCACCGTGGGGGCCCTGGTGGCGGAGTTCGCGCCCGAAGGCCGCCGCAACCGCTACAACGCGATCGTCTACAGCGGCATCCCCGCGGGCGGTGTCGTGGCCGCGCTGGCCGCCATCGCGCTCGATGACGTGGCCGGCTGGCGTGGGCTGTTCTGGCTCGGCGCTCTCCCGATCGTGCTCCTGCTGCCGCTGGCGTGGTTGAAGCTCCCCGAGTCGCCGCTGTGGCTGCTCTCCTGTGGGAAGAATGCGCGTGCCGTCGAGGCCTCGCGCCGAACCGGCGTCGCGCTGCCCGACTCAAGCGCCCTGGCCGCCGCACGTGCGGCCCGTTCCGAGAAGGTCGGGTACGCCGCCCTCGCCTCACGGCCGCTGCTCGTGCCCACCGTCCTGCTCGGCCTGATGAGCTTCTCCGGGTTGCTCCTGACCTACGGCCTGAACACCTGGCTGCCCCAGATCATGGAGGGCAAGGGCTACGGCAAGGACTACGCGCTCGCCTTCCTGCTGCTCCTCAACCTCGGTGCCATCGTCGGCGGGCTGATCGCGTCCTGGGTCGCCGACCGTCGGGGCGCGCGCAGCGTGGTCGCGACGACGTTCCTGCTTGCTGCGGTGGCGCTGGTGTTGATGCCGTTCGACCTGCCGTTCACCGCGGTGCTGGCCGCCGTGGCCGTAGCCGGTGTCGGCTCCATCGGCACCCAGGTGCTGATCTACGGACTTGTCTCGAACTACTACCCGACCTCGGCTCGAGCAGCCGGCGTCGCCTGGTGCGCCGGGTTCGGTCGACTCGGCGGCATCGTCGGCCCGGTCCTCGGCGGCGTCCTCGTCGGCGCCGGAGTCGGGGGCTCGACCGCCTTCCAACTGTTCGCCGCGGTCAGTCTCGTCGGCGCGTTGGTCACCCTGTGCGTGCGCGGCGTGGCCGGCGGGCGTACGACGACCGTCGTCGGCCCGGACGAGTCCGTGGCCGAGCCGAAGGTGAGCGTGGCCGTCTGAGGTGACCATGCACGAAGGCCCGGCACCAGCGAGATCGCGGTGCCGGACCTTCGTCGTCCGTGCCCCAGGCAAGAGTCGAACTTGCGACCTTTCGCTTAGGAGGCGGCTGCTCTATCCACTGAGCTACTGGGGCGGGTGCCGCACATCTTGCCATGCCCGGTCCGAAGCTGTTTTGGCGGATTCCGGGTTGAACCGCACAATTTGGTGGGCTGCATTACCGTTCATCGGGCGCAGCCCGCCCCGAAGACCCCCAGCATTCAGTGAGAAGTCCAGTTGAGCGACGCAGAATCGAACGGCCGCCATCGTGGCGAGACCGAGCACAAGCATCGCCTCTTGAGCCTGCTCGGCTACGGGATCCTCGTCCTCACGCTCGGCATGGGTCTCTTCGCCGTCTACACCTACCGCCACCTCACCGAGAACCTCAACGTGCTCAACGTCGAGAAGCAGCTCGGAGACGATCGGCCCGACGAGGCCGATCTCACCAAGCCCGGCAAGCCCCTCAACGTGATGATCATGGGCTCGGACTCGCGTGAGGGCGCCGGCAACAACATCGACGGGCTGACCGGCGGCGGCCAGCGCTCGGACACCACGATCGTGATGCACCTCTCGGGCGACCGGAAGTTCGCCTACGGCGTGAGCCTGCCGCGCGACGCGATGGTGGAGCGGCCCACCTGCTACAACGACGACATGGAGGAGATCCCCGGGGGCTTCGACATGTGGAACGCGGCCTTCGCCTACGGCGGGCCCGCCTGCGCGATCCGCCAGTTCGAACAGCTCAGTGGCGTGCGCATCAACCACTTCGTGGTCGTCGACTTCAACGGGTTCAAGGACATGGTCGACGCCATCGACGGTGTCGAGGTCTGCATCCCCGAAGACGTCGACGACCCGGTCGGCAACATCCACCTCAAGGCCGGCACTCGCGAGCTCGAGGGACAGGAGGCGCTCGACTACGTGCGCGTCCGTCACAACATCTCCAACAACGGCGACATCGGCCGGATGAAGCGTCAGCAGGCCTTCTTGGCAGCATTGGCGAACAAGGTGATGAGCAAGGGTGTGCTCGCCCGACCCGACCGCCTCTACGACTTCCTCGACGCGACCACCAAGTCACTCACCGTCGACCAGCGTCTGGGCTCGCCGAAGAAGATCGCGGACCTGGCCGGCAAGTTCCAGGACCTCGGCACCCAGAACATCAAGTTCATCACCGTGCCGTGGGACTTCTACGAACCCGACCCCAACCGGCTGGTCTGGGCCGAGGACGCCAACCTGCTGTGGAAGAAGATGAGGTTCGACGAGCCGCTGAGCAAGCGACTGAGCTCGGACGTGATCACCGCGGCCCGACGGCCGGGCTCCACGGCGACGCCCGACCCCGACTCCACCGAGTCCCCGTCGGCCGATCCCTCCGACGACGCCAGTGAGTCCGAGGCGGAGACCGAGGCGGCCGAGTCGGCCGAGGCCAACGGACTGTGCGGCTGACTCGTGCCTGAGCAGGAGGAGCGGGAGCCGGGCAAGAGCGATCGGCCCGAGCAGGAGCCCGAGCCCGAGACCGAGCAGGAGCCGGCCAAGGAGACCGCGTGGCAGCGGCGCAAGCGGCTGGCTGCGATCTTCGGCGACGTGCTGCCCGAGACCACCGGCGACGAGCGTGGGCCCGAGTCCTCGGGCAAGGGCGACGAGTGGTACCGCGGCCAGGTGCCGCCTCATCACGGCTGACCATCGGCCCACCACGACGAACGAGGCCCGCCCCCGAAGGGACGGACCTCGTCAGTGGTGCGCGTGGGTCTGAATCAGGGACGCGCGGCGAGCTGGTCGCGGATCTGCGCAAGCAGGTCGACCTCGGTCGGGCCGGCGGCCTCGCCCGGGAAGAAGCGCTCCTTGGCCTTGGTGTAGGGCACCACGACGAAGAAGTAGACGACGGCACCCATGATGATGAACGCGACGATGGCGTTGAGGAACGCACCGAACGAGTTGATCTCGTTGCTGAAGAAGTCGTCGGCGCTGTCCGGCAGCAGGCTGGTGAGCCAGTTGGTGAACGTGGTGACGACGTCGGCGAAAGCCAGCGCCATGATCAGACCGGTGGCGATCTCCACCAAGTTTCCGCGGAGCAGGAAGTTCTTGAATCCGTCCATTTGTGTTTCTCCTTCTTGATCCGGGCTCCCGAGGGGCGCCGGAATCCCAATGTGGGGACTAGACAGCGCAACACGCTAGCGCGAAATCGTCGCCGTGAGATAGCGCGTCGCCGCAGACGCAGCGACAATTTCGGCGGTCTCAGGTGTGCTTCCCACCACGATGAGGCGTCCGGATGCACCGGTTGCCTGCGAATCCGGACCTTCGCGGGGCAGGGCGATCACGGGCACGTCGTCCCCGACCCGGTCGGTCTGGCCGGTGCGTTGGTCGGTGGCCAGCAGGTCGATTCGATCACCCACGCGCAACAGCGCGGCCGCTCCGTCGTCGGGGACCCGCACCGGGACCGCCACCAGCCCGGGGTAGCCGTCGAGGAGCCCGGCGCCGACCAGGCGGACGTCGGTCATCGGCTCACCGCGTCGCACCGGACCCGTCGTCGTGCGGCCCACGGCGTAGGACGTACTCGTCACCTTGTCGGGCGCGGCGGCCGCGGGCAGCTCGACCGTGGTCAGGTCACCGGCGGTGAGGACGGCGCCGGCGGGTAGGTCGTGCGCGGCGACCGTGACCGGCACGGTGGGTGGCGGGGTCGGGGCCAGCGCCCGGACGGTCGCGAAGACGGCCCCGGCCACGCACAGGGCGCAGAGCAGGCGTCGTCGAGCCAGGATCGCCCGGGCGACGGTGCGTCGGGCATCGGTCAGTCGTTGGCGCAGATCGCTCGGTGAGCTGGCGGGTGAGCTGGCGGGGGAGGAAGAACCGGTGCGGGCCATGACAGCGAGGCTAGGTCTGCCCGGAGGAGCGTGAATCAGTTCTCCACAGGTGCCGTATCATTGGCAGTCGGCCCGCTCGAGTGCCAGCCCGAGCCCCCCGTCGACCCGACCGCTGTCTCCCGGAGGATTTCCAGCCCGTGCCCACCTACCAGTACGCCTGCACCGAGTGCGGCCACGCCTTCGAGCAGGTCCAGAAGTTCACCGACGACGCGCTCACCGTGTGCCCCGAGTGCCAGGGTCGCCTGCGCAAGGTCTTCAACGCGGTGGGCGTGGTCTTCAAGGGCTCCGGCTTCTACCGCACTGACTCGCGCAGCGGCTCCAGCTCGTCGCTCGCGTCCTCCGGCGGCAGCGACTCCGGCAGCAGCGACTCGGGCAGCAAGGACTCCGGCAGCACGGGCTCTGGCAGCACGGGCTCTGGCAGCACGGGCTCGAGCAGCACGGGCTCTGGCAGCACGGGCTCGAGCAGCACAGGCTCGAGCAGCACGGGCTCCGGCTCCACGAGCTCCAGCACCTCGAGCAGCGCGTCCTCCGCCTCCTGACCGCGCGCCACGGGACAATGCCGGGGTGAATCTCAAGCAGGGCTGGAGCACCTTCCGAGGCTGGCCGTGGGCCGCGCGCGCGGCGTCGTACGTCGCTCTGGGCCTGGTGCTCGTGCTCATCGGCGGCCTCGTCACCGGTGTGGTCCTGGTCCGCCGTTCGTTCCCGCAGATGGACGGCGAGATCGCCGTCCCGGGCCTCGAGGGCAAGGTCACCGTCGTGCGTG
Source organism: Nocardioides jensenii JCM 1364 = NBRC 14755 (assembly GCF_001552535.1). GTDB lineage: Bacteria > Actinomycetota > Actinomycetes > Propionibacteriales > Nocardioidaceae > Nocardioides > Nocardioides jensenii. Next base: position 16,361 of record NZ_BCRJ01000056.1, read on the forward strand.
ACGGGCACGGCATCCCGCAGATCTACGCCGACACCACCGGCGACCTGATGCGCGCCCAGGGCTATGTGCACGCCCAGGACCGCTTCTACGAGATGGACGTACGTCGCCACATCACGGCCGGTCGGCTCTCGGAGATGTTCGGCAAGACCACCCTCGACACCGACAAGACGATCCGCACCATGGGGTGGCGCCGGGTGGCCGAGCGTGAGCTGGCCATGCTCAAGCCCGAGACGCGGTCGGCGCTCGAGGCCTACGCCGACGGGGTCAACGCCTATCTCGAGGACCACTCGCTCTCCGAGATCTCGCTGGAATACACGATCCTGCGCGCCGGCGGGCTCGACTACCACCTCGAGGAGTGGACCCCGGTCGACTCCCTGGCGTGGCTCAAGGCGATGGCGTGGGACCTGCGCGGCAACATGGAGGACGAGATCGCCCGGGTGCTGCTCTCGGTCGACCACACCCCCGAGCACGTCGCCGAGCTCTACCCGCCCTACGACTTCACCAAGCACGCCCCGATCGTGGGCCAGGGTGCCCTCGTCGACGGACGCTACGAGCCCGAGGCCACGCGTCCCGGCAGCCGCAACCCGGCGCGGCCGCCGTACACCGCCGGCCAGGTGCGGGCGGTCGCGGCGGCACAACGCGGCATGGACGCGGTGCCGGCACTGCTGGGCAAGGGCGACGGCATCGGCAGCAACAGCTGGGTCGTCGACGGCGACCACTCCACGACCGGTGAGCCGATCCTGGCCAACGACCCGCACCTCGGCACCAGCCTGCCCGGCATCTGGTACCAGGTCGGACTGCACTGCCGCACCGTCTCCGACGCGTGTCCCTTCGAGGTCTCCGGGTTCAGCTTCGCCGGCGTCCCCGGCGTGGTGATCGGCCACAACGCCGACATCGCGTGGGGCTTCACCAACCTCGGCCCCGATGTCAGCGACCTCTTCCTGGAGAGGCTCGACGGCAACAGGTGGCTGTACGACGGCCGCTACCGGCCGCTGAAGACGCGCACCGAGACGATCAAGGTCCACGACGGCGACGACTTCGAGCTGACGGTAAGGGAGACCGACCACGGGCCTCTGCTCTCCGACGTGTCCTCGCAGCTGAGCTCGGTGGGCGCCAACGCGGAGGCGCCGAAGGGCCCCGAGCGCGGCAACGGCTATGCGGTGGCCCTGCGCTGGACGGCACTCGACCCGGCGCCGACGGCCGACGCGATCCTCGAGCTCAACCAGGCCTCCGACTGGAACGAGTTCCGAAGTGCCGCCGCTGACTTCGCGGTGCCGGCCCAGAACCTCGTCTACGCCGACCGCGAGGGTCACATCGGCTACCAGGCACCGGGGCGCATCCCGATCCGCAAGTCCGGCAACGACGGCTCCGTGCCGGTGGCGGGATGGCTCCCGGAGAACGACTGGAGCAGCCTGACCGTCCCGTTCGAGGCGCTGCCCAAGCTCTACGACCCCGACGAGGGGTTCGTGGTCACCGCGAACCAGGCCGTGGTCGACGGCTCCTACCCGAACTACCTGACCGACGACTGGGACCGGGGCTACCGCTCCCAGCGCATTCGCGACCTGATCGAGGCGCGCGACGAACTCTCGGTCGACGACATGACCGACCTGCAACTCGACGACCGCAGTGCGCTGGCCGATGCGCTCGTGCCGCACCTGCTCGACATCCGCCTGCCGGCCGGCTACCAACACGACGGCCAGAGGGTGCTCCGCGACTGGGACCGCACGCAGGGCGCGTCGTCCGCGGGGGCGGCGTACTTCAACGTCGTGTGGCGCAACCTGCTGGAGCTGACCTTCCACGACGAGGTCCGCGAGTCGCTGCGACCCGACGGTGGCGACCGCTGGTGGGCCGTGGTCTCCGGCCTGCTCGAGGATCCGAGCAACGAGTGGTGGGACGACCGGCGAACCGACGAGGTCGAGGACCGCGACGACATCCTGCGGCAGGCGATGCTGGCGGCCAGTGACGAGATCATCCGGCTGATGGCACGCGACCCCGACGACTGGGAGTGGGGGCGCCTGCACCAGCTTGACCTGCGCAACCAGACCCTGGGCACCTCCGGCATCGGCGCCGTCGAGGCGCTGTTCAACCGCGAGTTCCGCGTCGGCGGTGGCAGCTCGCTGGTCAACGCCACGTCGTGGGACGCCGCCGAGGGCTACGAGGTGACCTCCGCGCCGTCGATGCGGATGGTGGTCTCGCTGGCCGACTTCGACGACTCACGCTGGATCAACCTGACCGGCAACTCCGGCCACGCCTACCACTCGAACTACACCGACCAGACCGAGCTGTTCGTCGAGGGGCGCACCCTGCCGTGGGTGTTCAGTGAGGACGCCGTCGACGATGCCGAGGAGCACACCCTGACCCTCACCCCGTGAAGCGGTGGAGGCCGGAGGGGGTGACGGCGGCGGTGACGCGACGGTCGTGCGGTTCGGCAGGCACACCGACGACCCGCTCGTCGTCGTACAGCAGCACACAGGTGAAGGTGCCGACCGGCACTCGGGACAGCGCGCGGTCATAGGAGCCGCCGCCGCGTCCCATCCGCATTCCGTCGGCGCCCACGGCCAGGCCGGGCACGAGGACGACGTCCGGCGTGGCGACGGCGTCAGGGCCGAGACGGGGTCCGGTCGGCTCGAGCAGTCCCCGCCGGGCCGGCGTCAGCGAGCCGTCGTACGCCGCCCAGTCGAGGTCGTCGTCGGCCTGCAGCACCGGCAGGATCACCCGCTTGCCGGCCGCCATCAGCCCGTCGATGAGCAGCCCGGTGCCGGGCTCGTTGCCGATCGAGACGTACGCCGCCACGCTGGCCGCTCGCCGCACCTCGGGGGTGGCCAGCAGGTGCTCGGCGATGGCGACGCCGGCTGCGGACACCTCGGCCAGTGACAACCGGTTGCGCGCGGTGAGCAACTGGTCGCGCAACGCCGTCTTCGGGACGTTCTGGGCTGCTGACATGTCCCACACATTAGGCGGTGGTTGTTGCTCCGGGCGCGGCTCGGCCTACGATCGAAGGTATGGGCAGTTCCGCACTCAACCGTGCTCTCGACAAGATGGCCGCCGCCGAGATCGAACCCGGCGCGCGTGAGGTCTTCGCGCACTACTTCCGGCTCCTCGAGGCGGGTGAGACCGGTATGATCCCGGAGGAGGCGATCGACCCGCTGGAGATGGAGTCGCTGGCCGACGTCAGCGTCGACGACGAGACCGCCGCCGCGGCCATCGCGAAGACCGCGGTGATCAAGCTCAACGGCGGCCTCGGCACGTCGATGGGCATGGACCGCGCCAAGTCGCTGCTCTGCGTGCGTCGCGGGCTGTCGTTCCTCGACATCATCAGCCGGCAGGTGCTCGCCCTCCGCAAGGAGTACGGCGCCCCGCTGCCGCTGATCTTCATGAACAGCTTCCGCACCTCCGAGGACACGATGGCGGCGCTGAGCCGCTACGAGGACCTGCCGGTGGCCGGCCTGCCCCTGGAGTTCCTCCAGAACAAGGAGCCCAAGCTCCTGGTCGACGACCTCTCCCCGGTGGTCTGGCCGAAGAGCCCCGACCTCGAGTGGTGTCCGCCCGGCCACGGTGACATCTACACCGCCCTGGTCGGCAGTGGCCTGCTCGACCAGTTGATCGAGGCCGGCTACCAGCGCGTGTTCGTGTCCAACTCCGACAACCTCGGTGCCGTCCCCGATGCCCGGGTCGCGGGTTGGTTCGCCCAGTCCGGTGCGCCGTTCGCGATCGAGGCCGTCCGACGTACCGCCGCCGACCGCAAGGGCGGGCACTTCGCCCGACGCAAGAGCGACGGCCGCATCATCCTGCGCGAGTCGGCGCAGACCCTCGACGCCGACCGGACGGCGCTGGCCGACCTCGACCGGCATCGGTTCACCAGCACCAACAACCTGTGGTTCGACCTGACCGCGATGAAGCAGACACTGACCGAGCGCCACGGCGTGCTCGGCCTCCCGCTGATCCGCAACCTCAAGCACGTCGACCCCGGCGACAAGACGTCGCCCGAGGTGATCCAGATCGAGACCGCGATGGGTGCCGCGATCGAGGTGTTCGAGGATGCTCGCACCATCGAGGTCGGGCGCGAGCGGTTCGTCCCGGTCAAGACCACCGAGGATCTGCTGGTGCTGCGCTCCGACGTCTACGACATCAGCTCCGACTTCGTGCTCGAGCAGGCGGGGGAGCGGATCCCGCTGATCACCCTCGACCCGGCGTTCTACCGGCTGGTCGGCGAGTTCGACAAGCGCTTCCCGCAGGGCGCGCCGTCCCTGCGTGGTGCCGACTCGTTCAGCATCGACGGTGACTTCACCTTCGAGGCCAACGTGAAGGTGACCGGCGAGGTTGCCCTCGACTCCGCCAAGGGCGCCCAGCGGGTGGCCTCGGGGACGGTGCTCGATGGCTGAGCCGGGGCCGATCTCTGTCGCTGACCACCTCGCCCGCATCCTCGACTCGATCGAGCCCCTGGGCGTCTACGACCAGTCACTGCTCGACGCGGTCGGCCTGCCGATCGCGGAAGACGTGACCGCGCCGATGCCGCTGCCACCCTTCGACAACTCCGCGATGGACGGCTATGCGGTGGCCTTCCACGACGTGGCCGACGCCGCCGAGGACCACCACATCCACCTGCCGGTCGTCGGTGAGATCGGCGCCGGCCAGTCCCGTCTGGTCGCCCTGTCGCCGGGAACCGCGGTCAAGATCATGACCGGCGCCCCGGTGCCGCACGGCGCCGATGCGGTCGTGCCCTACGAGTGGACCGATCGGGGCGTGGCTCACGTCGAGATCAGTCGCGCGCCCCAGCTGGGCCAGCACGTCCGCCGTGCGGGTGAGGACGTCGAGAAGGGCGAGGTGCTGGTCTCCGAGGGCACCGTGCTGGGCCCGCGTCACGTCGGGTTGTTGGCCGCGGTCGGTCGTTCCTCGGTGAAGGCGCGCCCGCGACCCCGGGTCGTGGTGCTCTCCACCGGCTCCGAGCTGCGCGAGCCCGGTGACGCGCTGGCGCCGGACTCGATCTACGACTCCAACTCCTACATGCTGGCCGCCGCCGTCCGCGCGGCGGGCGGCATCCCCTACCGGGTCGGTTCGGTGCCCGACGACGCGGCGGGGTTCACCGAGGCCCTGCACGACCAGTTGGTGCGGGCCGACCTGGTGGTCACCAGTGGCGGTGTCAGTGAGGGCGACTACGACGTGGTCAAGGAGGCACTGCGCGACACCGGCACCATGTGGTTCGGCAAGGTCGCCATGCAACCAGGCAAGCCTCAGGGCTTCGGCTTCATCGGCGACGACGAGGTGCCGATTCTCACGCTGCCGGGCAACCCGGTGTCGTCGTACATCTCCTTCCAGGTCTTCGTGCTGCCCGCGCTGCGCCGGCTCCAAGGTCGTACGCCGTACGAACGGCCCACCCGCACCGCACGGCTCACCCACGGGTTCTCCTCGCCGGAGGGTCGTGAGCAGTTCGTGCGCGCCGACTATGACGCCTCGGTCGTCACGCCGGTCGGTGGTCACGGGTCCCACCTGCTCGGCGACCTGGCGACCGCGAACGCGCTGATCAACGTGCCCGCCGACGTCACCAGCCTCACGCCGGGTGACTCGGTGCAGGTGCTGTTGCTCGACGAGGACTTCTGATGAGGAGCAGCTGATGGGCGACCGGCTGACCCACGTCGACGAGGCCGGGGCGGCCCGCATGGTCGACGTGTCCGACAAGGCGGTCACCGCGCGTGAGGCCACTGCCTCCGGCCGGGTGCTCGTCTCCGCGGCCGTCGTGTCGTTGCTGCGCGGCGAGGGCGTGCCGAAGGGCGACGCACTGGGCGTGGCCCGGCTGGCCGGCATCATGGGCGCCAAGCAGACTCCGTCGCTGATCCCGCTGTGCCACCCGCTGGCGATCTCGGGCGTCACGGTCGACCTGGTCGTGGGCGACGAGTCGGTCGACATCACCGCCACCGTGCGCACCACCGACCGCACCGGCGTCGAGATGGAGGCCCTCACCGCGGTCTCGGTCGCGGCGTTGACCGTGATCGACATGGTCAAGGCGGTCGACAAGGGCGCGGTGATCACCGACGTGCGCATCGAGGCGAAGTCCGGCGGAAAGTCGGGGGAGTGGACCCGGTGAAGGGTGGGCCCGACCGCCTGCCTGCCGCCGTGGTCGTCGCGTCCAACCGTGCCGCTGCCGGCGTGTACGCCGACGAGACCGGCCCGTTGATCGTCTCTGCCTTGCAGGGTTGGGGATTCTCGGCCTCCGAGCCGGCCGTCGTGCCCGACGGTGATCCCGTCGGCGCCGCCATCGCGGCCGCCGTCGAGGCCGGAGCCCGGGTCGTCCTGACCACCGGCGGCACCGGCCTGACACCGACCGACCGCACTCCCGAGGCCACCCGACCGCTCCTCGACCGAGAGGTGCCCGGGTTGGCCGAGTCGATCCGCGCGTACGGCGTGGGCAAGGGCATCCCGACCGCGGCTCTGTCACGCGGCCTGGCCGGGGTCTCGGGAGACTGTCTCGTCGTGAACCTTCCCGGATCGCGCGGTGGCGTGAAAGATGGTCTGGCCGTGCTCGAACCCGTGCTGCGGCACGCCGTCGAGCAGATCACCGGAAGCGATCACACATGAGCCACTGGCCCGTCACCCTCGAGCACGGCGAGGTGACGTTGCGGCCGATCGAGCAGTCCGATGCTCGTGCCTGGCGTGAGGCGCGCACCCGCAATGCGGCATGGCTCAAACCGTGGGACGCGACCGTCCCGCCCGGCGCCAGGGGCCGGCCGGCCACATTCCGGGGCATGGTCAAGCGCCTGACCAAGCTGGCGCGTGAGGACCAGGCGATGCCGTTCGTCGTCGAGGTCGACGGCGTGCTGGTCGGGCAGGTGACGGTCAACAACATCGTGCGCGGATCCGGGCAGTTCGCCTCGGTCGGCTACTGGGTAGACCAGCGCGTGGCCGGGCGCGGTGTGATCCCGCTGGCGGTGGCGATGACGATCGACTACTGCTTCCTGGTCGCCGGACTGCACCGCATCGAGATCTCGATCCGCCCCGAGAACACCAACTCCCTGCGGGTGGTGGAGAAGCTGGGCATCCACGAGGTCGGCTACGCGCCGCGGTTCCTGCACATCGACGGCGCCTGGCGGGACCACCGTCAGTTCGCGATCACGGCCGAGGAGTGTCCCGGCGGGCTGGTGCGACGGCTTGAGTCCGCAGCCGACACCTAAAGCGTGAACAACTTCCTGCAGAGCGCCTGAATCACACAGGTCACACCAGTTGTTTTGCGACACACCTATGGACATCCGCCTCACAGTTCGCTAAGGCTCATAACCTTCGAGGCGTGGAACTGTCCGGAATCATCTTCGTCGCCCTTGCCGTCGCCTGGGCTGCCTACTTGCTGCCCAAGGCTCTCCGTCACCATGACGAGGTCTCGCGAAGTCGCTCGGTCGAACGGTTCTCCAACACCATGCGGGTCCTGGCCCGCCGGGAACCGGTCACCCGTGGCAGCGCGCGTCTGGTCGTTCAGCCCGGTCGCTCCGACAACACCACCGAGGTGAGCGTCAAGGGTGCTGCGGCGTCGTCTCCGGTGGCCACGCCCGAGCATCTGCGTGCCCGGCGCGAGGCGACCCGAGTCGCCACTGCCCGCCGCCGCCGCGTGTTCGGCATCCTGCTCTTCCTCAACGTCGCCGTCGCCGCCGTGGCCACCGCGGGCGCGATCGGCTGGATCTGGCAGAGCGTGCCGGTCGGCCTGATGGTGGTCTGGCTGGTGCTGTGCCGGTTGATGGTCAAGTCCGAGATCGCCGCGGACGCCGTCCTCCTGGGCACCGCGCCGATCGAGAGTGCCGCCGATGACGAGCAGGACGACCTCCCCGACGACATTCCCGAGGACTACGACGTCTCTCGCAACGAGCAGGGCTTCGACGAGGTCGCCCCGTCGGCCGAGACCGCCACGATCGACGCCGTCGATGCCGAACTGTGGGACCCGGTCCCGGTCACCCTCCCGACCTACGTCAGCAAGCCGGCCGCCGTACGCCGCACCGTGCGCACCATCAACCTCGGCGAGCCGGGCGCGTGGACCTCGGGTCGCACCGACGAGGACGCCGCGATCGCCCGTGAGGCCGACGCTGTCGACCAGGCCGCGCGTGACGACCGCGACCAGGGCGACGAGAAGCAGGTCGTCAACTCCTGACGTCCGCCGCCGGTTGAGGAGGTCGCAGGCCGGCACCAATTCGGAACCACCCGGGCGCTGGTGATATCTTTTTGCCTCGCGTGAGTACGTCGACGCGATGGGGCTGTGGCGCAGTTGGTAGCGCGTCTCGTTCGCAATGAGAAGGTCAGGGGTTCGAATCCCCTCAGCTCCACCACATGGTTCTTGATCGAACCCTCGACACGATGAAGACCAAGATCACCGACAGCGGATCCTACGGGTCTGCTGTTTGGCTTCTGGGTTCGTGCACGACGCTCCGCCCTCCTCGTGGAACTGAATGACACTCGATCGGAGCGGCCGGAACCGCATGGCTGCGGCTGAGCTTCGGAGCGGATCTTCCTCGCCCTCCGGCCTACCCGAACGCGTCACCCAGCCTCAAGGCGGGGTGCGACCCGTCGAAGCGTGACCGGGGCCGTCCTATGATGGAACACACCCTCGGGAAGGCGACGGCAATGTCAGAATTCAAGGTCGGCGATCATGTGAGCTGGAACTCCGAGGCCGGAGACGTCTCGGGCACCATCACGAAGGTTCACGTCAAGGAGTTCACCTACAAGGGCCACCCCCGTCAGCATCCGAGGACGACCCGCAGTACGAGATCAAGAGTGACAAGACCGATCACATCGCAGCCCACAAGGGGCAGGCGTTGACCAAGGTATCGCGATGACGCCTGCTCGAACGTGTTGTCGTTGAGCGCACCGAACGCCATCTGTACGATCGGGCACTCCAATCGGGACTTCGACGATGTGCTCGCGATGCTGCGCGCGAACGCGATCACCGACCTGGTCGACATCCGCTCGTTCCCGTCGTCGCGGACGTTTCCGCAATGGAACCAGGACCGGATCATCGACGTCCTTCCCACCGACATCGACTACCACTGGATCCGCAACCTCGGCGGCCGTCGCCACACCCCGAAGGACGTGCCGAGCCCGAACACCGGCTGGAACGTCAAGGCGTTCCGCGACTACGCCGACTACACGGCCACCCCTGAGTTCGGGCAGGGTCTGGCAGAGCTGATCGAGCTCGCCCGGCAAGGCCGGCCAGCGATCATGTGCAGCGAGGCCGTGCCGTGGCGCTGCCACCGCCGCCTGGTCACCGACGCGCTGTTGGTCGCCGGGATCGATGTGGAGCACATCATGTCCCTCACGTTGACGACACCCGCGACTCTCACCGGTCACGCGCATCTGGACGACGGGCACCTGACCTATCCACCGGCGGGTGAGTGAGCGGTGGGTCTGATCGACGATGTGCGCGAGGAAGTGTGCGCCATACCGCCAGGCCAGGTTTGGTCCTACGGCGACATTGGTGAAGTGCTGCACATCAGCGCCCGGCAGGTCGGGCGTGTGATGGGGATACTCGACGACGACGACGCGGTGCCGTGGTGGCGCGTTGTGCGTGCCGACGGCACGCCGGCCACCTGTCACGAGGGCACGGCGCCTGAGCTTTTGGCCCAAGAAGGCACGCCGATGCGCGGTAGCCGGGTCGACATGAGACTCGCCCGACGCCAGCCGCGCCAGTAGGCGTACCCGAGTGCTTCTGCGGCATCCGGACAGGCCGGACCCATCACTTGGGCCCCGCCTGTTGGGTTTGCGGGGTCTGGCCCCGCATGGCGGACCGCTCGACAGGTAAGTCGCTGCTCTGACGCGGATCGCTCCGCCTGAGAGGTCCCATGTGTGTCGCAGTTACCAGTCGTGCGGTCCGTTCAGCCCCTAGGACCACCGACTGGCGTCACCGATTCTCGTTGGCGGTGCGGGTCTCCCCGCGGTCAGTCGGCGCGGGTCACAGTGCGAGTCGGCGTACGTCGGCGGCGAGCTGCGTGAGGTGGGCGGTGAAACGGGCCGCCAGTGCGCCGTCGATCACCCGGTGGTCGTAGGACAGGCACAGCGGCAGCATCAGCCGGGGCGCGAAGGTCTCGCCGTCCCAGACCGGCGCCATCTTGGAGCGCACGACGCCGAGGATGGCGACCTCGGGGGCGTTGACGATCGGGGTGAAGGCGGTGCCCCCGATGCCACCGAGGCTGCTGATGGTGAAGGTCGCGCCCTGCATGTCGGTCGCGGTGAGCCTGCCCTCCCGGGCCCGGGCAGACAGGTCGCCGAGCTCGCGGCTGAGCTCGAGTGCACCCTTGCGGTCCACGTCGCGGACGACGGGCACCACGAGGCCGTCGGGTGTGTCGACGGCGACGCCGATGTGGACGTAGTCCTTGAGCACGAGCTCGTCGCCGGCCAGTGAGCTGTTGACCTCCGGGAACTTCCGCAGGCTGGCGGCCACAGCCTTGAGCAGGAAGCTCAGCAGCGTGACGCGGTATCCCTCGGGGCGGGCCGTGTCGTCGAGCTCGCGGCGGTAGGCGTCGAGGTCGGTGATGTCGGCCTCGTCCGAGTGGGTGACGTGCGGGACATTGAGCCAGGAGCGGTGCAGGTGAGGTCCGGAGAGCTTCTTGATCCGCGAGAGCGGCACCGTGCGGATCGGCCCGAACTTCGAGAAGTCGACCTCGGGGACGGCAGGGATCCCGGCCGTGCCCGCGGAGGCGGAGGGTACGAGCGAGGTCTCGTAGTGGGTGAGCAGGTCCTGCTTGGTCACGCGCTTGCCCGGGCCGCTGCCGGTGACCCCCGCGAGGTCGACCTCGAGCTCACGGGCAAGTCGGCGTACGAGCGGAGTGGCACGCAGGGTGGCGCTGGTCCCGGAGTCCGTGCCGGGTTCATCCCTGACGGGCGCCGCCGCTGCCGGTGCGGGCTGGACCGGCTCGGGAGCCGGCACCTCAGCCGCAGGAGCGGGAGCGGATGCCGGTGTCGGGTCGGGGGCGGCATCCGCGGCCGGGGGCGAGTCAAGGGCCTCGGCGATCGCGATCACGCTGCCCTGGCTGACGGTGTCGTCGACCTGGACCGACAGCGACACGATCGTGCCGGCGATCGGGGACGGAATCTCCATGGTGGCCTTGTCGGTCTCCAGGGTGACGAGCGGGTCCTCCGCCTGGACGACGTCCCCGGCGCTGACCAGGATCTCGATGACGGGTACGTCGGCGAAGTCGCCGATGTCGGGAACCTTGATCTCCATCGTTGCTGTCCTCACGCGTGGGCCGGGTCGGGCCGGTTGGGGTCGATGCCGTACTTCTCGATCGCCTGGGCGACCACGTCCCTGCTGACCTTGCCGTCGGCGGCCAGGCTGCTGAGTGCGGCGACGGTGATGTGGTGGCGGTCCACCTCGAAGTGACTGCGCAGGTTGCGGCGGTAGTCGGACCGGCCGAACCCGTCAGTGCCCAGTGCGGTGTAGCTGCCGGGCACGAAGCGCGCGATCTGGTCGGCGAATGACTTCATGTAGTCGGTTGCCGCCACCACCGGGATCCGGGCGTCGCCGAGGCACTCCTCGACGTACGACGTCCGCTGCTCCTCGAGCGGGTGGAGGGTGTTCCACCGCTCGGTGGCCAGGCCGTCGCGGCGCAGTTCGGTGAAGCTGGGTGCGCTCCACACGTCGGCCTTGATCTTGAAGTCGCTGGCCAGCAGGTCGGCGGCGGCGAGCACCTCCCGCAGGATGGTGCCCGAACCGAGGAGGTTCACCTTCGCGGCACCGCGGCCCTTGCCGGGCTGCAGCCGGTAGAGGCCCTTGAGGATCCCGTCGGTGACGCCCTCGGGCATCGGCGGGTGCTCGTAGTTCTCGTTCATCAGCGTGAGGTAGTAGAAGACGTCCTCCTGCTCGGCGTACATCCGGCGCAGCCCGTCGGCGACGATGACCGCCAGCTCGAAGGCGTACGTCGGGTCGTAGGCCACGCAGTTCGGGATCATCGCGGCCTGCAGGTGGCTGTGTCCGTCCTCGTGCTGCAGACCCTCGCCGTTGAGCGTCGTACGACCGGCGGTCCCGCCGAGCAGGAACCCGCGGGCCCGCATGTCGCCGGCCGCCCAGGCGAGGTCGCCGATGCGCTGGAACCCGAACATTGAGTAGTAGATGTAGAACGGGATCATCGGGGTGTCGTTGCTGGAGTACGACGTCGCCGCGGCGATCCAGGACGACATGGCGCCGGCCTCGTTGATGCCCTCCTGGAGGATCTGGCCGCCGGCGTCCTCCTTGTAGAACATCAGCTGCTCGGCGTCCTCGGGCGTGTAGAGCTGGCCGGACTGCGAGAAGATCCCGACCTGGCGGAACAGCCCCTCCATGCCGAAGGTGCGCGCCTCGTCAGGGACGATCGGGACCACCCGGTTGCCGACGTTCTTGTCGCGCAGCAGCTTGGTGAGCACCTGGACGAACGCCATGGTGGTCGAGATCGCGCGGCCCTTCGACCCAGCGGTCTGGGCGGCAAATGCCTCGACTCCCGGGACCTCCAGGGGCGTCGAGGCGCGCCGCCGCTCGGGCAGGTAGCCGCCGAGCTCCTCGCGCCGTGCGTGGAGGTACTTGTGCTCGACGGAGCCCGCCTCGAAGGAGACGTAGGGCAGGTCGGGGAGCTGCTCGTCCGGGACCGGGATCGAGAAACGGTCGCGGAAGGCGCGGAGCGCGGGGTCGGCGACCTTCTTCGCCTGGTGCGTGATGTTCTGGGCCTCACCGGCGGCTCCGAGGCCGTAGCCCTTCACCGTCTTGGCCAGCACGACGGTGGGAGATCCGGTGTGGGCGTTGGCGGCGGCGTAGGCGGCGTACACCTTCTGCGGGTCGTGTCCGCCACGGGTGAGGCGCCAGATCTCGTCATCGGTCCAGTCCGCGACCATTCGCGCGAGCTCCGGATCGACGCCGAAGAAGTGCTCACGGACGTAGGCGCCGTCCTTGGACTTGAAGGTCTGGTACTCGCCGTCGACGCACTCCATCATCCGTCGCTTGAGGGCGCCGGACGAGTCCTTGGCGAGCAGCTGGTCCCAGCCCGAGCCCCAGATGACCTTGATGACGTTCCATCCGGCACCGCGGAAGACGCCTTCGAGCTCCTGGATGATCTTGCCGTTGCCGCGCACCGGTCCGTCCAGTCGCTGCAGGTTGCAGTTGACCACGAAGACCAGGTTGTCGAGCTTCTCGCGCGCCGCCATCGAGATCGCGCCCAGTGACTCGGGCTCGTCGGTCTCGCCGTCCCCGAGGAACGCCCAGACCTTGCGGTCGGCGGTGTCTGCCAGGCCGCGGGCGTGGAGGTACTTGAGGAAGCGTGCCTGGTAGATCGCCATCAGGGGACCGAGCCCCATCGAGACGGTCGGGAACTGCCAGAAGTCGGGCATCAGCCAGGGGTGGGGGTACGACGAGAGCCCGGCGCCGCCGGTCTCCTGACGGAAGTTGTCGAGCTGCGCCTCGGTGAGCCGGCCCTCGAGGAACGCGCGGGCGTAGATGCCGGGGGAGAGGTGGCCCTGGACGTAGACCAGGTCGCCGCCGTGGTCGTCGGACGCGGCGTGCCAGAAGTGCTGGAAGCCCACGTCGTACAGGGTCGCGGCGGACTGGAAGCTGGAGAGGTGGCCGCCGAGCTCGGTCGACTCCTTGTTGGCCCGGAGCACCATCGCCAGGGCGTTCCAACGGATCACGGAGCGGATGCTGTGCTCGATGTCGCGGTCGCCCGGATGGGTCGGCTCGTCACTCACCGCGACCGTGTTGACGTACGGCGTCGTGGCCGAGAACGGCACCCGGGAACCAAGGCGCTGCGCCTCCTCGAGGACCTGGTCGAGCAGGAACTCGGTGCGCGCCTCACCCTCGAACTCCAGGACGGCGGCGAGTGCGTCGCGCCACTCCTGTGTCTCGGCGGGGTCGATGTCTGTCATCCCGTGTCCTCAGGTTGATGGAGATGTCCGTCCCCCATCCTCAGGGCAGTTCTGGAATGCGTCTAATGCCTAGTTGAGCATCGATTCATGCGTCGGAGACATGAATGCGCGAGCTGGTCCGGAGCGCGTGGTCGCGAAACTGTGCGGAGGCCGGCGGCAGGTGGCGGTCACGGATCCAGGCCAGGCCGATCTCCCGGGAGGCGCGCACGTCGGTGATGCGCAGGGAGGGCGCGATCGGTGTGGCGCCGCTCCGTGGCTCGGGCAGCAGGGCAACGCCGAGGCCCGCCGAGACCAGCCCGCGGAGGGTCTCGACCTCCTCGCCCTCGAATCCGATCTGCGGCGTGAAACCGACCCTGTCGCACAGGTCCTCGGTGACCGAACGCAGGCTGAAACCCGGCTTCAGCACGATGAACTGCTCGCGCGCGACGTCGCCGAGTCTCGCCGTCCGACGGGATGCGAGCCGGTGGTCGGGTGGCACCACCAGGCGCAGGGGCTCGAGGAACAGCCGTCGGCTCTCGATCTGTTTCAGCTGCGGTCGGTCGCCGGTGACGGCGAGGTCCACGACACCGTTGAGCAGGTCGTCGATCAGGCCCGCGTCACCGTGTTGGCGCAGGTCGAACCGCACACTGGGCCGTTCGGCACGAAAGGCGCGGATCAGCTCGGGCACGAGCCAGGTCCCGAGGGTGTGCAGGAAGGCCAGGGGCACGAAGCCGCCCTCGGGGGCGGTGATGTCCTGCACTGATCGCACGCCGCGCTCGTAGGCGTCGAGGGTGTCACGGGCGTGACCGGCCAGCTCTCGGCCGGCCGGGGTCAGGGTCAGGCCGCGACCGACTCGTTGGAGCAGCGGTGTGCCCACCTCGCGCTCGAGCCTGGCCAGGGCGCGGGACACCGCGGGTTGCGTGCGGTGGAGCTGCTCGGCAGTCTCGGTCACCGTGCTGCCGTCGGCCACGGCGAGGAATGCGCGAATCGTCTCCAGCTCCATGAACCCATGATGTCAGGACATGGATCGGGATCTCAGCGGCCGCCCGCGGCCCGCAGGCCGGCACCCACGTGGTGCAGGTGGCCGATCGCCGCGGCGTAGGACGCGACGGCCGAGCACTCGACGTACCGGATTCCGTGCTCCTCGCAGAAGCGTTGGACCACCGGTTGGGCATGGCGCAGGTTGGCCCGCGGCATGCTCGGGTAGAGATGGTGCTCGATCTGGTAGTTCAGCCCGCCGAATGCGGCGTCGGTGAAGAACCCGCCACGGATGTTGCGCGACGTCAGCACCTGCCTCAGCAACGGATCCCGCGCCTGCTCGGCATCGAGGACCGGCATTCCCTTGTGGTTGGGTGCGAAGGAGCAACCCAGATAGAGACCCTGCACGCCCTTGTGGATCGCCACGAACGCAATCGCCTGCCACCAGGTGAAGGCGACCACCAGAAGGGCGAGGTAGCCGAGGAAGTGCGCCAGCATCAGGAGACCCTCAAGCGCGCGTTGTCGCAGACCGGGGACGAACAGCTCACGCACGCTGGCGACGTGCAGGTTGACCGCCTCGCCGAGCAGCAGGGGGAAGAACAGCAGCGCCTGGTGTCGGGTGGCCCATGCGGCGGCGCCCCGCCGCTCGCCGGCCTGGTCGGCGTCGAAGACGAGCATCCCGACACGGACGTCGGGGTCGACCTCCAGGTCGTTGGGGTGCGCGTGGTGGGCGTTGTGCTTGCGCACCCACCAGCCGTAGCTCAGACCGGCCATCAGGTTGGCGACCACGAGCCCGATCACCCGGCTGTGCCGGGCGTTGCGGGTGACCTGGAGGTGGCCGACGTCGTGTCCGAGGAATCCGATCTGGGTGGACACCAACCCGAGCGGAACGGCCAGGAACAGCAGCCACCACGAGTCGCGCCAGACCAGCGGAGGCACCACGACCAGGGCCAGGCCGGCGAGCACGACGGCGCCGTGTCCGGCGTACGACCATGGTCGGCTGCGCAGCAGGCCCAGTGCTCGGATCTGCTTGGTGAGTTCGGCATAGGTGCCGGGGATGTGTACCGATTGCGTGGTCATGAATGCCACCGCCTAACGGGTGTGCTGCCCTCGTCAGAATCGAGGTGTGCTGGGCGTCATGGGGCGCCCGTTGACCTGAGGGTCGCAGTCCTGTTCCTTCCACCGTAGCGCGGAGGACACGACGGAGGGTGGACTCAGCTGCCGCCGGCCGGCAGCGCCTCGAGCATCACGTCCGGGTTGTCACGAGCGGTCGCGGTGGCGCGCCACTGGTCGGTGAAGATGGCCAGGTGGGTGCCGTCGGAGCGCTGCAGCACCTCGCAGCCGCGGGCGCCGGCCAAGGCCTTGGCGCCCTCGGCATCGGTGCGGCGGGCCACCTGGTAGTCGAGTCGCGAGAGCCTGATCGGTGAGTTGAACTCGTTGGTCATGCGATCCTGCACGACCTCGAACTGCATCGGGCCCACGGCCGCCAGCACCGGGCTCTGGTCACCGCGCAGGTCCGAGCGCAGGACTTGTACGACGCCCTCTTGGTCAAGTTGCTCGATGCCGCGACGGAACTGCTTGTAGCGCCCGATGTCGGAGGCACTGGCGGTCATGAAGTGCTCGGGCGCGAAGGTCGGCACGGGCGGGAACTCGATCGGGTCGCCGGTGTAGACGGTGTCGCCCACGCGCAGGGCCTGGGCGTTGACGAACCCGACGATGTCGCCGGGGAAGGCGTGGTCGATCGAGGTCACCTCGCGACCGAACACGGCCTGGGCGTACTTGGTCGCGAACGGCTTCCCGGTCGACGCATGCGTCACCACCATGCCGCGGTCGAAGGTCCCCGAGACGATGCGGGCGTAGGCCAGCCGGTCGCGGTGGGCGGCGTTCATGCCGGACTGCACCTTGAACACGAACGCACTGAACTCGTCGTCGACCTGGCGCAGGGTGCCGTCGACACCGGCCGTGACGTGCGGCGCCGGAGCCAGGTCGAGCAGCAGGTCGAGCAGTTGCGCGACACCGAAGTTCTGCAGGGCGCTGGCGAACATCACCGGGGTGGTCTCCCCGGCCAGGAAGCGTGCCTGGTCGTGGTCGGCGTCGTCGGCGGCGAGCAGTTCGTGCTCCTCGACCGCGTCGGCCCACACATCGGCGTCGGCGGCCTCCACCTCGTCGGCGGGCATCCGGCGTTCGGGTGCGCGGGTGGCGCCGCCTGCGGTGCGGGTGTACTTCACGAACTCACCGGTGCGACGGTCCAGCACGCCGCGGAAGTCGCCGGCCTCACCCACTGGCCAGGTCAGGGGAGTGGGCCGCAGCTTGATCTGCTTCTCGATCAGGTCCATCAGCTCGAGCGCCGCCAGGCCGGGCCGGTCCCACTTGTTGATCACGGTGATCACGGGGATGCCGCGCAGGGCGCACACCTTGAACAGCTTCAGCGTCTGCGGTTCGAGCCCCTTTCCGGCGTCGACCAGCATCACCGCCGAGTCGACCGCGGAGAGCACCCGGTAGGTGTCCTCGGAGAAGTCGCTGTGCCCGGGGGTGTCGACCAGGTTGATGACGTGGTCGCGATAGTCGAACTGCAGGGCCGCCGAGGTGATCGAGATCCCGCGCGCCTGCTCCATCGACATCCAGTCCGAGACCGTCGTACGACGTCCGCCCTTGCCGTGCACCGCACCGGCCTCGGTGATCACCCGGGCGTGGAGGGCGAGGGCCTCGGTGAGCGTGGACTTGCCGGCGTCGGGGTGGCTGATGACGGCGAAGGTACGGCGGGGGCGCTTGTCTGACACGCGCCGAATCTACCGGCGAGAGGTGCGGGGAGCAGTATCGCGATCCGAACCGCGACCCGAATGCTGGTCAGGACGCCGGCAATGCGTACACTGGTCTCCGTAGAGGGCAGGCTTCCCGACCCCTCAGTTCCACCGGTTCAAATCTCTGAACCGCGGGAACGACTCGCTCGGCCGGCGGCTGATGCTCGAACCATGTGGTTCCGACTCCGTCCAGTGTTCGACTCAGGTCGACCGACCAGCGGTGCCGCCTCCACGCCCTGACCGGGCCCTCCAGAGGAGCAGATTCTTGGCAAGACGAGGCCAGCGCCGACAGACCGGTGGCACGCGACCCGCGCAGTCGAACCGGCAACGCGGCAACCAGAACGGCAACCAGCGTCGTAAGCGTCCCCTCGACAACGAGGGCATCATCCCGGTGCTCGCCCGCGCCGTGCGCGAGGTCGAGATCGCCGTCCAGAAGGGTGCCGTGCAGCGGCCCGACCGCACCAAGTTCCAGGTGGTGGCGCTGCTCGTGCGCGAGGAGCGGGCCCGCATCAAGGCCGACACCGAGACCACCGAGGCCAAGCGGGCCGACGAGCTGAAGCGTCTCGACGGCATCGCCACGATCCTGGCCAAGACCACTGCCCGTGACACGTCGCTGCTCGAGCTGCTCACCGAGGAGTCCGAGGTCTCCGACGCCGCCCGGGCCCTGAAGCGCGAGATGCTCGAGGCCGCCGGTCTCGACGTACCGCCGGAGGAGGTGGCCACCCCGGAGCCTGCAGTGGCCAACGGCTCTCATTCCGAGCGTCGCGTGGTGCCCCAGTCGGTGATCTCGCGCCAGCTCTCCAACCCGTTCCTCGTGCCTGACTTCTCCGTGCCGGCGCCGGTGTCACCGAAGACCCACCGACTCGCGTCGTGGGAGCTGCTCGGCCCGCTGTTCCGCTCGTTCGAGTACGGCGGCGCGTCGTCCTGCATGGAGCTGCCCGAACCGACGACCCTGATGACGCCCGGCGGCAAGGAGCTGATGCACCACCAGGCCGAGGTCGTCGCGGCCGCGGCCGAGGGGCACCGCACCTTCCTGCTCGCCGACGAGCCGGGCCTGGGCAAGACCGCGCAGGCGCTGCTCGCCGCACGGGCCGCCGAGGCCTACCCCCTGCTGGTCGTGGTGCCCTCGGTGGTCAAGACCAACTGGGCCCGCGAGGCCGACATCTGGACGCCGCAGCGGCCGGTCACCGTGATCCACGGTGACGGCGACAGTGTCGACGGCTTCGCCGACATCGTGATCATCAACTACGAGGTGCTCGACCGGCACGTCGGCTGGCTGGGCAACTTCGGGTTCCGCGGCATGGTCATCGACGAGGCCCACTTCATCAAGAACAAGTCGTCCCAGCGCTCGCAGCACGCCCTGGAGATCGCGGATCGCATCCGGGCCCGAACCCCGCGACCCTTGATGATGGCGCTGACCGGCACGCCGTTGATCAACGACATCGAGGACTTCCGCGCGATCTGGCAGTTCCTGGGCTGGATCGACGACAAGAAGCCGCGCCCCGAGCTGATGGCTGCCCTGGAGGAGACCGGCCTCTCGCCGGTCGACGCCGGCTTCTACTCCGCTGCTCGTGCCGCCGTGATCGAGCAGGGCATCGTGCGGCGCCGCAAGGTCGACGTCGCCTCCGACATCCCGGCTCGTCGGGTCGCCGACCTGCCCGTGGAGCTCGACGACGCCCTGGGGCGCTCGATCCGCGACTCGGAGCGCAAGCTGGCCAAGCGGCTGCTCAAGCGCTACCAGACCGCGCTGGAGACGCGCACCTCCGGCGTCACCGTCGAGGGCATCGACCACGAGCTCGTGCGCCGGGTGGCGACGTGGGAGCGCGAGGACAACAGCGACAACGCTTCGGGCGAGAACGTCTTCACGATGATGCGCCGCATCGGCCAGGCCAAGGCCGGGCTCGCCGCCGACTATGCGGCTCAGCTCGCCCGCAACGTCGGCAAGGTGGTCTTCTTCGCCAAGCACATCGACGTGATGGACGTCGCGCAGGAGACCTTCGCCAAGCGCGAGATCCGCTACTCCTCGATCCGTGGAGACCAGACCCCACGCGAGCGGCAGAAGAACATCGACGCGTTCATCAACGATCCCGGGGTCGAGATCGTGGTGTGCTCGTTGACCGCCGCCGGCGTGGGGCTCAACCTGCAGGTGGCCTCCAACATGGTGCTCGCCGAACTGTCGTGGACCGATGCCGAGCAGACCCAGGCGATCGACCGCATCCACCGCATCGGTCAGGCCGAGCCGGTCACCGCGTGGCGGATCATCGCCTCGCAGACCCTCGACACCAAGATCGCCGAGCTGATCGACAGCAAGGCAGGTCTGGCTGCGCGGGCGCTCGACGGGTCCGACGAGGAGATCGCCGACTCGGCCGACGTACAGCTCGAGGCGTTGGTCGCGCTGCTCACCGACGAGCTGGAGCGCCTGGGCTGATCGGGGCACCCGCCTCACGGCGGTCGTCGCGGCCTCCGGTTGACTGGCCGCATGAACGGACGACAGATCGGCGGCCTCATCGGCGCCGTCGGGGGACTGGTCTTCGTGCTCGCCAATGCCGGTGAGCTGCCGGCCTCGACGACACTGCGCGTCGTCGGGGTGGTCGCTTTCGTGGCGGTGGTCGCCTGGCTGGTGCTGCGTACGCCGGAAGCGCCGCCGGTGCCGTCACCTGCGGCGCTGCGCATCTATTGGACCTGCGTGATCGGGGAGCTGGTCAGCATTCCGGCAGGGGCCGCGGTGCTGCGCCGACTCGACCACGCCGAGCTCGTGCCGAGCTGGGTGGTGCTCGTCGTCGGCGTCCACTTCGTGCCGTTCGCGCAGGCGTTCAAGGTGCCGCTCTTCCGGACTCTGGGCCTCGTGCTGGTCGCGATCGCGGCGCTCGGCATGGCCGGTACGCTGCTGGGCTTCGACGACGGCGTCCCGCTGGCGGCGGTCGTGGCCGGCTTCGTGCTGTTCACCGCCGTGTACGCCGGTTCGCGGGATCCCGCGGTCAACACCGCAACAGGCGCCCGGAGCTGACCTGGTCGGCGTACCACGCCTTCCTGTGGCAGAACTGAGGTGCAGGGGCTAGCGTGACGTCGACATGGCCCGATCGGTGGGCCGACCGCCTCGCGCGGGAGGTCGCGATGCAACCCTCACTCCGTCAGGACCCGCCCCCGGGACTGCGCATCCTCGTTGCGGACACGCTGCCGCAGCAGGCCCTGGACCAGCTCGAGCAGCGTGGCCACGACTGCGTCGTCGACGCCTCCTTGGGCAAGTCCGACCTGATCGGGAGCATCCCCGGCTTCGACGTCCTCGTGGTGCGCAGCACCAAGGTGACCGAGCAGGCGCTCGAGGCCGCGGACCGGCTCGCCCTGGTCATTCGCGCCGGCGCCGGCACGAACACGATCGACACCGCCGCTGCCGCCGCTCGCGGCGTGCTGGTGGCCAACGTGCCCGGTCGCAACTCCGCGGCGGTCGCCGAGCTCACCATGGGGTTGCTCCTCGCCGTCGACCGGCGGATCGCCGACAACGTCGCCGACCTGCGAGCCGGCGCATGGCGGAAGAAGACCTACGGCAAGGCCACCGGGCTGCTCGGCTCCACGATGGCGATCATCGGGCTCGGCTCCATCGGCTTCGAGGTCGCCGCCCGCGCAGCCGCGTTCGGCATCGCCGTGCAGGCGCTGGACAAGCCCCGTGGTTCCACGGCCACGACGCGCATCGCCGAGCTGGGCATCGCCCTGGTGCCCTCACTCGAGCAGCTCGTCAGGTCCTCCGACATCGTCTCCCTGCACGCCCCCTCCACGTCGCACACCCATGACCTCGTGGACCGGGAGTTCCTCGGTTGGATGCGCCACGGCGCGATCCTGCTGAACACCTCACGTGGAGACCTCGTTGACGAGACCGCCCTGCTCGAGTCACTCGAGGCAGGTGCGGTTCGGGCCGGCCTCGACGTCTACCGCGACGAGCCCGCGGGCGGCAACGGCGCGTGGGAGTCACCACTGGCCCGGCACCCGGGTGTCGTCGGCACCCACCACATCGGCGCCTCGACCGTCCAAGCCCAGGTCGCGACCGCTGCCGGAGTGGTCGAGATCGTGGACGCGTTCACCCAGGGGGCGGTGCGCAACTGTGTCAACCTCGAACCCAGCCGGCTGGGCGCGGTGACGCTCACGGTCCGCCATCTCGACCGCCCCGGAGTCCTGGCCCGACTGCTCGACCTGTTGCGAACGGCCGGACTGAACGTCGAGAACATGGAGAACCGCGTCTTCCGAGGTGGCCAGGCGGCCGTGGCGTCGATGGATGTCGCGGGCGCCGTGCCGCCCTCCCTGGTGGAGGAGATGGCCGCCATCCCGGAGGTCCTCGGTGTCTCCGCGACACCCCTGGCAGGTCGCTCGTGAGCTGGATGGTGCGGCCCGCCGAAGCGCGCGTCGTGCGCTCGGACGCAGCAGCCCGCAACGTCACACCGATGACGGACGCGCTGGCGGCGGGCAGCGGCACCCGTCCCGACCCGATGCATGACCCGGCCGCGGACGACTACCACCCTCCGACGACCGGAATCTGCGTCTACCGGCTCCAGCGCGGTGCGGACCAGCACGTCGGGGTGGTGGCCGACGTGAGCATCCTCGCCTTCACCGACGGACGGGTCCGGGGCCACGAGTCCGTCTGCCCGGCTCGCGTGGAGGGACTCGTCGAACACTTCGCCGCGGTGCCCAGGCGCACCGAGCTGATTGCCCTGCTGCACGACGCCGGTCAGAACGTCGACCGGATCACGGCGGCGGTGCTGGAAAGGCCGCCACTGGTCGACTTCACCGGCTCGGACGGCTGGCGTCAGTCCGTCTGGCGGGTCTCGGAGGCTGCCGGTCGGCAGCTCGTCGACGCCCTGGACAGGGCCGTGCACTACATCGCGGACGGCCATCACCGTGTTGCCGCCAGTCTTGCCCTCTGGGAGCGGGCGGGCCGACCGGCGGAGGCCGCACTGCTGTGCGTTCTCTATCCCCTGCACGGACTCCGCCTGCGGGCCTTCCGTCGACGGGTCAGCGGTCCGGTCGACCCCGTCCGGCTCCGGCGGCTTCTCGATCGGTGCTGCGAGGTCACGGAGAGCGCCTCCGGTGGGAGCCCTGACGCCGGTGGCACCAAGGTGTACGTCGACGGCACCTGGCTCGTTGTCGATCCAGCGGGCGACCGCCCGGCCGGGGTGGAAGGCCTCGACCTCACCATCCTCGAACGCCACGTGCTGGCTCCACTGCTCGGAGCCGCGGCGGCCGACCGGACGGAGAGCATCTCGGTGACGACGCCACTCGGCGAGCTGGCCGGCCTCTGCGATCAGGACGGGGGAGCTCTGTTCGTGTTGGCGCCTCCGGCCCTCGAGCAGCTGAGGGAGGTGGCCGATCTCGGCCAGGTGATGCCACCGAAGACGACGTACTTCGACCCCAAGCCCTATGCCGGCATCATCGTGCGCTGACGCGCACTCAGACCTCGCCGAGGAGCACGACCCCGGTGATGACGAGCAGCACCACCTTGGCGACCTCAAGTGCGATGTAGACCAGGTGCGCCTGCGAACGCTGCCCGGTTGCCCCTGACAGCACGGCGTCGCTGCGCCTGGTGAGCGCCGGGCGCACGGCGACCAGCTGGATGACCAGCACCACTGCCGCCAAGGACGCAACCGCCAACTTGCTGCCCTCCTCGTGGTCGATGAGCAGGGCGAGGAACATCACTGCCGCCAACACGGCCTCGACCGCGTTGAGCGCCCTGAACACCAACCGGCCGATGCCGAGACCGATCCTGCTGGTGACACCGGGCGCCCGGAACTTCAGCGGCGCCTCGATGAAGGAGATCGCCGCCACCATGCCGAGCCAGACGAAGGTGGCGGCGATGGCGATGGCGTGCGCGGTGCTCATGGTGTTGCTCCGGTCCTCGGTGGGTCTCCCCTGCATTGTGCCCGGTCATCGGCTGCCGGACGCGATCCGGTGCCGGGGCCGCCGTCATGCTCACGCCCGGCAGGACCTCGACGGCGAGATTGGTGCCGTCAGCGTGGCGATGGTCACTGCTGGGCGGCGGCCACTGATCGGCGGGTCACCACCAGGAGGCCGAGCGAGATCGCCTGCAGCACGGCGACGATCACGATCAGCAGCGTGAGGTGGTCGCGATAGAGACCACCGGCCAGCGCGCCACCCACGAGTGCGGCACCGCCCTGGAACGCGGCGAAGACGCCGTACGCCGTGGCGAGTGATCCCGAGGGGACAAGGTCGGCCACCAGTGCCTTGACCGTCGAGTCCTGGATGCCGGTGGCCAATCCCCACAACGCCACGCCGCCCAGCACCCAGCCGAGCTGTCCGGCCAGCGAGAGTGCCGGGACGAACGCGATCGTCACCGGCAGGACGTAGAGCACCTTGGCGTGCCAGCGGTCGTAGGCGAACCCGGTGCCCAGGGCGGCAACGGCCTCGATCGCCATCGCCATCGCGTAGATCACCGGGACGGCGGCCGCGCCGGCGAGCCCGGCATCGACCACGTGGAATGAGATCACCCCGAAGGTCATCAGGCCCAGGGTTCCGGCCGCGCACGACGAGGCGAACACGTAGAAGGCCATCGGCAGCCTCGCGGGTTCACGAGGTTCGGGAACGACGTCGGGGACCTTGTCGTCCGCGAGCGTCGTACGCCGTCGCACCTGCGCCAGCAGGACCAAGGACAGGACACCGGGCACGGCGAGCACGGCGAACGCCAACCAGAGCCGCCCGGTGGCGGCGACCACGGCCGCGATCAGCAAGGGCCCGGCGAAGGCGCCCACCTGGTCGAGTGCCTTGTGTACGGCGAACCCACGGCCGCGGCCGACCGACTTCGAGACCTGGGCCAAGAGAGCCGACTTCGACGGGCTGCGTACCGCCTTGCCCGTGCGTTCGAGCAGGATCAGCGTGGTGGCCACAGCCAACCCGGCGACGCCGAGAAAGGGCGTGATCGCCAGCAGGGGCACGCAGATCGCGGTCATCGCGTAGCCGACGAACGTCAGCCGCCAGTAGCGCCCGGTGCGATCGGCCATCCGGCCGGTCAACAGGCGCAGGGCCAGGGCGATCCCCTCGCCCGCGCCGGTGACGATGCCGACTGTCAGCGCCGAGGCGCCGAGGGAGCCGAGCAGCGGCCCGGCCATCGAGCGCATGCCCTCGTAGACCATGTCGGCAGCGAGGCTGACGATGCCGAAGGCGAAGACGGATCGCCACGGGCTCCAGACCGGCCGGTTCGCTCGACCGGCCCGATCCTCGTGTTCAGCCGGACTCAGATCCATCGGGAGAACCACATCCGGTCCAGCCACTCCGAGCGGGTGAGCAGCTCATTGGTCCAGATCGGCCAGAACCACGCGAAGTTCAGCACCACCAGGATGAAGAACGAGCCGGTGATGATCGTGCCGACGGTGCGTCGTCTGGACGGCCCGGGATCTCGCCCGAGGATCTCGCCCATGGCCAGGGTCAGCGCCACGATCGTGAACGGCAGGATCGCCGAGGCATAGAAGGAGAAGATCGGCCGGTCGTCGTTGAGCTCCCACGGCAGCCACATCGTCAGGGCCCCGACGACGGCGAAGCCGTAACGCCAGTCGCGCTTGCCGACCCAGGCGACGGCTGCCCAGATCAACGCCAGTGCGCCACCCCACCACAGCAGGGGCGTGCCCAGCAGCACGACCTCGCGCAGGCAGGTGCTGCCTTCGGCGGCCTGGCATCCCTGGCTCCCGGGCTGGATGTCGTTCTCGACGTTGACCCCGACCGCCCGGTTGAGCAGCAGCCAGCCGCGCGGGTCGGACTGGTACTTGTGGGTGCTGCAATTGAGGAAGTGGGTGTGGAAGATGTAGACGTCGTGGTGGTACGACGCCAATGAGCGCAGCGACTGGGTCACTTCGCCGAACCCCGAGGCGTCCTTCTCCTTCGCGGTCGGCCACTGGACGTCGGGGTCCCGCTTCTCCTTGCAGTCCTCGTCCATCGACACGAACTGGGCGTACTGGGTCTGGGAGAACTCCTTCTCGTACTCGTCGGCATGGATCAACCAGCCGGTCCACGAGGCGACGTACACGACGAACGCGACCAGCACGAGGTGGACGAAGGCCGGCACCCCGTCGACCAGCGCCGACTTCAGTGCCGCGCGTCGTACGCCGAGAGCACGGCGACCGCCGGCATCCCACAACCAGATCAGCACGCCGAACGCGGCCAAGGGGTAGAGCGCGCTCCACTTGGTGCCGATGGCGAGGCCGAAGCAGATGCCCGCGACCAGGCGCCAGGGGCGGAACCACAGTCCCTTCAGTGGGCCCCAACTGCCGCCCGGGAGCCGGGCCATCCGTTCCCGAGTCCAGTCGCGGTCCACCACGAGTGCGGTCACCGCGCAGAGGATCCAGAACGCCAGGAAGATGTCGAGCAGCGCCAGTCGGGAGAGCACCAGGTGCATCCCGTCGAAGCACAGCAGCAGCCCGGCGATGCATCCCAGCAACGTCGAGCCGGTGAGGCGTCGTACCAACCGGCACATGACCAGGATCATCAGTGAGCCGACGACAGCGGCCGAGACGCGCCACCCGAACGGGTCCATCCCGAAGGCCTTCTCGCCCACGGCGATCATCCACTTGCCGACCTCGGGGTGCACGATCATCGACGGCGCCGGGGCGTCCCACGCACCGCGGGTCTGGCCGTTGAGGATCAGCTTGTCAGCATCCTCGACGTACTTCTGGACGTAGCCGTGGTTGAGCATCGACCAGGCGTCCTTGGCGTAGTACGTCTCGTCGAACTCGAACTCCTTGGGGGTGCCGAGCTTCCACAGGCGTAGGAACAGCGCGAGGGCGGTCACCGCGATCGCCGCGATCCAGCCGATCAGCGGATCCTCGAGCCGGGCCAGCGGCCGCCACCGCTCCTTCACCCGCGGCAGCGGCTCC
>NZ_BCRJ01000057.1 GCF_001552535.1 Nocardioides jensenii JCM 1364 = NBRC 14755
CGCCCGCCGCGTCGCGCGAGAGGGTCTCGGTGTCGGGGGTTCCGACATCGCCGGGCGGGGTGGTCACGGGGAGTCATGGTACGCAGGCAGGCATGATGGGCCCGTGACCTCCACCGAACCCGGCGTACTCGTGCTGGCGGCGACCCCGATCGGTCAGGTCGACGACGCGCCCCCGCGTCTGGTCGCCGAGTTCTCGCGAGCCGGCGTGGTTGCCGCCGAGGACACCCGCCGGCTCAAGCGGCTGACCTCCGAGCTGGGCGTGACCATCAGCGGCCGGGTCGTCTCCTACTTCGAGGGCAACGAGTCGGCGCGTACGCCGGTGCTGCTCGAGGCACTGCTCGCCGGTGAGCGAGTGCTGCTGGTGACGGACGCCGGCATGCCCAGCGTCTCGGACCCGGGCTATCGGCTCGTCGCGGCGGCCGTCGCGGAAGGCATCCTGGTCACCGCGGTGCCGGGGCCCAGTGCCGTGCTCACCGCCCTGGCCGTCTCAGGGCTGCCGGTCGACCGGTTCTGCTTCGAAGGGTTCCTGCCACGGAAGGCGGGGGAGCGCTCCCGGAGGCTCGACGCCCTGGCCGCCGAGCCGCGCACCATGGTCTTCTTCGAGGCCCCGCACCGTACGGCGGTCGCGCTCGAGGCGATGGCCGACGCGTTCGGCGACGAGCGCCCGGGCGCCGTCTGTCGGGAGCTGACCAAGACCCACGAAGAGGTACGCCGCGGGGGCCTGCGATCGCTTGCCGCCTGGGCGGCCGATGGTGTGCGTGGTGAGGTGACCATCGTCGTGCAGGGTGCCCCGGACGCCCCGGCGCTCGAGCACGACCCCGAGGTCTGGCGGGCGGCCGTTGCCGACCTCGAGGCGGCCGGCTCCTCCCGCAAGGACGCGATCCTGGCCGTGGCCAAACGTGCCGGGGTGCCCAAGCGTGAGGTGTACGACGCGGTCCACCGCTGAGATCCCGAGGCTAGGGTGAAGGTGTGATCGAGGAGCCGACCCGCAAGCGCGCGACGACCGAGGAGAAGAGCGGCAGCAGGCGTGACATGTCGCGACCGCCGGCGCCGGAGCCGCTGCCGCACCCGGTCGCCGACAACCACTGCCACCTCGACATCGTCGACGGCGACGACTGGTTCGGCACCGAACAGGCCCTCGCCGCCGCCCGCGAGGCCAACATCACCCGCATCGTGCAGGTCGGCTGCGACCTCCCGGGCGCCCGCTGGGCGGTGCAGGCAGCGGGACGGTACGACGAACTCGTGGCAGCCGTTGCCCTTCATCCCAACGAGGCACCGAAGCTGGCCGCTGAGGGAACCCTCGACGCGGCGATCGCGGAGATCGAGGAGCTCGCCGGCAACGACGTCGTCCGTGCGGTGGGGGAGACCGGCCTCGACTACTTCCGCACCGACGAGAGCGGACGCGCTGCGCAACACGAGTCGTTCCGCCGGCACATCGACCTCGCCAAACGGCTCGGCAAGGCCCTGATGATCCACGACCGTGATGCGCATGACGACGTGCTGAGGATCCTCGACGAGGAAGGTGCCCCGGAGAGGTGGGTGATGCACTGCTTCTCCGGCGACGCCGACTTCGCCCGCCGGTGCCTCGACCGGGGCGCCCACCTCAGCTTCGCGGGCACGGTGACCTTCAAGAACGCGCAACCGCTCAGGGACGCGCTGGCGATCGTCCCGAAGGACCGAATCCTGGTGGAGACCGACGCCCCGTTCCTGACCCCGCACCCCTACCGGGGCCGGCCCAACGCGTCCTACCTGATTCCGCTGACCATGCGGCTGATGGCCGACGTACGCGGCGACGACGTGGCCGACCTGTGCGCGGCGATCGATGTGAACACCACCACGGTCTACGAAAATTGGGGAGCGTGAGTGGCCAATTTTGGGCCGGAGACACGCCTGCTGACCTGCACAAACGGCCGCGAGAGGGGTGCGACGGCCCTCAAAGGGGCCACGTGATACGGGCCTCGTCGGCTTGGCACGTCCCGTTTGTCGCGCTTATGGTCGATGGCTGATGGCCGGAATCGGATGAGATTCACGACCAGTGCACCGGTGGCCCACAACGGCCGCCCAGCAAGATCCCCCGCATGAGTTGGCCACCACCAGGTGGTCGGGCGCCGTGTGGTCGCGCTGGTTTCCGAGAACCGGGACGTTCAACGTCTGGAGACCTGTGCGCAACCGAATCGCACTCCTCGGCAAGAGCAAGACAATCCTCGCAGTACTCGTCGCAGCAGTGGCACTGGCGCTGATCGGCACCAGCTACGGCTACGCGAAGATGAACAAGGAGATCACCCTCTCCCTCGACGGCGAGACCAAGACGATCCACTCCACCGGTTCCACGGTGGCCGATGTCCTCCACGACGAGGGCATCGAGGTCGGCGACCACGACGTCGTACTCCCCGGTCCCGATGAGAAGGTCAACGAAGGCACGCGCATCTCCGTGCAGTTCGGCCGCCCGCTCGAGCTGACGGTCGACGGCACCGCGTCGACCTACTGGGTGCACTCCGACAGCGTGGAGGAGGCCCTGGCCGAGATCGGCAAGCGGTTCACCGCCGCCGACCTCTCCGCCAGCCGTGGCGCCCCGATCTCCCGTGGTGGCCTGGCCCTCGAGGTGGTGACGCCGAAGAAGCTGACCATCAAGGTCGGCGCCGGCAAGCGCCTGACCAAGAACATCGCCGGCTTCACCGTTGCCGACGTGCTCAAGCGGCTCGAGGTCAACGTCGACAAGTTCGACATCGTCAAGCCGGCCCTGCGCACCGAGGTCAAGGAAGGCACCAAGATCACCGTCACCAAGGTGCGCGTGGTCAAGAAGCACGTCTCTGACGAGACCATCGAGTTCGACACCACCGAGCAGTCCGACTCCTCGATGTACGACGACGAGTCCGAGACCGTCCGCGAGGGCGTCAACGGCTTGCGCGACGTGACCTACCGCCTCGAGTACCGCAACGGCCAGCTCTTCGCGACCAAGGTGCTCAACGCCGACGTCACCAAGCAGCCGACCGACGAGATCGTCAAGGTCGGCACCAAGGACCGTCCGGAACCGGCCGCGAACTTCGCGGGTGGCAACACCGTCTGGGACGCCCTGGCGCAGTGCGAGTCCGGTGGCAACTGGGCGATCAACACCGGGAACGGCTACTACGGCGGCCTGCAGTTCAACCTCGGCACCTGGCAGTCGTACGGCGGCTCCGGCCTGCCGAGCGACAACAGCCGCGAGACCCAGATCGCGATCGCGACCAAGGTCCGCGACGCCTCCGGCGGCTACGGTGCCTGGCCGGCCTGCTCGGCCAGCCTGGGCCTGCCCCAGTGATCGTCGGTCACTGAGAATAAGGGGTAGTCGCCCTTCACCACTAGGCTGACCCCCATGCCGGACGCAGAGCACTCTTCCGCCGGGCCGAGACTTCTCGGCCCGGCGGAAGTGCGTTCCCTGGCTGCGGGGCTCGACATCCGGCCGACGAAGCAGAAGGGCCAGAACTTCGTCATCGACGCCAACACGTGTCGCCGCATCGTCCGCGACTCGGGGATCACCGGCGCGGACGTCGTCCTCGAGATCGGTCCCGGCCTCGGCTCGCTCACCCTGGCCCTGCTCGACGTCGCGCAGCGGGTGCTGGCCGTCGAGATCGACGACAAGCTGGCCGAGGCGCTGCCCGGCACGATCGCCACCTACGCACCCGACCACGTCGACCGCTTCGAGGTCGTGCACGCCGACGCGCTGCGGGTCGCCGAGCTGCCCGGCCCGGTTCCGACCGCGTTGGTGGCCAACCTGCCCTACAACGTCTCGGTCCCGGTGCTGCTGCACATGCTCACCCTGCTGCCCTCCCTCGAGCGCGGCCTGGTGATGGTGCAGGCTGAGGTCGCCGACCGGCTCGCCGCCGCCCCCGGCTCCAAGGTGTACGGCGTCCCGTCGGTCAAGGCCGCCTGGTTCGCCGACGTACGCCGCTCGGGTGCCGTCGGCCGCAACGTGTTCTGGCCGGCGCCCAACGTCGACTCCGGGCTGGTCGCCTGGACGCGACGGGAGCCGCCGGTCACCACGGCCACCCGCGAGCAGGTCTTCGCGGTCGTCGACGCCGCGTTCGCCCAGCGCCGCAAGACGCTGCGCTCGACGCTGAAGAACCTGGCCGGATCGGCCGAGGCCGCCGAACATGCCCTCGCCCACGCCGGGGTCGACCCGATGGCACGCGGCGAGGTGCTCGACGTCAACGACTTCGCCAGGATCGCCGAGGGACTGCCCTTCGACACGGTTTCTCCGCAACCCACTCAGGACAACCATGCCTGACGCCCTTCCCTCCGAGGTGACCGTGCGCGCCCCGGCCAAGATCAACCTGCACCTGGGCGTCGGCCCGGTGCGACCCGACGGCTTCCACCCGCTGGCCACCGCCTACCAGGCGATCTCGCTCTTCTCGACCGTCACCGCCCGTCCCGCCGACGACTGGTCGGTGACCTGCTCCGCTGGCGAGGGCATCGACGTGACCGGGGTTCCGCTGGACGACACCAACCTCGCGCTGCGCGCCGCCCGACTTCTCGCCGAGCACGCCGGCCTCGACCACCGGGTCGCGCTGCACCTCGACAAGGGCATCCCGGTCGCCGGTGGCCTGGCCGGCGGATCCGCGGACGGCGCCGCTGCCCTGCTCGCCTGCGACCGGCTGTGGGGGCTCGGGGCGCCGATGGGCACGCTGCTCGAGCTCGCCGCACACCTCGGCTCCGACGTCCCGTTCGGACTCGTCGGCGGATCGGCCTCCGGTCACGGCCGCGGCGAGCTGGTGAGCCCGATGGCCGACACCGGGCGCTACGACTGGGTGGTGCTCACCTTCGACGAGGGGATGTCCACGCCTGCGGTCTACGCCGACTTCGACGCGCTTCACGAGGGCAACGGCGTCGCCGACCCCGAGATCCCCGACGCGTTGGTCAAGGCGCTGGCCGCTGGCGACGTGCGCGCCCTCGCCAGGGCAGTCGGCAACGACCTGCAGCCCAGCTCGCTGCGGCTGCGGCCCTTCCTCGCCGAGCCCCTCCGGGCCGGTCTCGACGCGTCGGCCCTGGCCGGCCTGGTCTCCGGGTCCGGGCCCACCTGCCTGTTCCTGTGCGAGGACGCCGATCACGCCACACGTGTCGCAGGCGCCCTGTCGGCGTACGGCCGGGCGGCGCTGGCCCACGGCCCGGTGGCCGGAGCGACGGTGCTCTGATGGCCAACCTGATCAACCTTGAGAAGGTCTCCAAGTCCTACGGCGTCCGCCCGCTGCTCAGCGAGGTGTCCCTCGGCATCTCGCGCGGTGAGCGGATCGGTATCGTCGGGCGCAACGGAGACGGCAAGACCACCCTGCTCGAGGTGATGTCCGGGCTCGAGGACCCCGACAGCGGCCGGGTCTCCAAGACCCGCGGACTGCACATCGGCTACCTGCACCAGGGTGACGAGCTGGAGGACACGCACTCGGTCCGCGAGGCCGTGCTCGGCGGCAAGGACGACCACGAGTGGGCCGCGGACCCGACCACGCGTGAGGTCGTCGAGGTGCTGCTGGCCGGGGTCTCCCTCGACCGCGCCGTGCTCGGTCTCTCCGGTGGCGAACGACGACGCTGCTCCCTGGCCGCACTGCTGCTCGACGAGCACGACCTGGTCATCCTCGACGAGCCCACCAACCACCTCGACGTCGAGGCGGTGGCGTGGCTGGCCAAGCATCTGGTCTCGCTGTCGAGTGCGCTGGTGGTGGTCACCCACGACCGCTGGTTCCTCGACGAGGTCTGCCAGTTCACCTGGGAGGTCCACGACGGCGTCGTCGACTCCTACGAGGGCGGGTACGCCGCCTACGTGCTGGCCAAGGCCGAACGAACCCGGCAGGCCAGTGCGTCGGAGACCCGGCGGCAGAACCTGGCCCGCAAGGAGTTGGCCTGGCTGCGGAGGGGGGCGCCGGCGCGCACGTCGAAGCCCAAGTTCCGCATCGAGGCCGCCAACGCGCTGATCGAGGACGTGCCCCCGCCACGCGACCGCATGGAGCTGCAGAAGTTCGCCACCCAGCGGCTCGGCAAGGACGTCATCGACGTGGAGAACGTCGACCTCTTCCGTGGTGAGCGGCAGCTGCTCGACCACGCCACCTGGCGACTCGGGCCCGGCGACCGGGTCGGCATCGTCGGGGTCAACGGGGCCGGCAAGTCCTCGGTCCTGGCCCTGCTCTCCGGCGAGCTCGCGCCCAGCTCCGGCAAGGTCAAGCACGGCCGCACCATCGCCCTGCAGCACCTCACCCAGGCCCTCGACGACCTCGATCCCGAGCAGCGGGTGCTGCCCAGTGTCGAGTCGATCCGGCGGATCACCAAGACCGTCGACGGCGAGATCACCGCGACCGCGATGTTGGAGCGCTTCGGATTCACCGGCGACCGGCTGACGGCGCGCATCGGCGACCTCTCCGGTGGCGAGCGCCGGCGGTTCCAGATGCTGCGGCTGCTGCTCACCGAGCCCAACGTGCTGCTGCTCGACGAGCCGACCAACGACCTCGACATCGACACCCTCAACGTGCTCGAGGACTTCCTCGACGGCTGGCCCGGCACGTTGATCGTGGTCTCGCACGACCGGTACTTCCTCGAGCGAGTCACCGACTCGGTCTGGGCGCTGCTCGGCGACGGCCAGATCTCGATGCTGCCGCGCGGCGTCGACGAATACCTGGAACGGCGCGAGGCCTCGCTGTCAGTGGCCGACCCGTCGTCAGTTCGTGCCGAGCCGTCGCCAGTTCGTGACGAGCCGTCGTCAGTTCGGCCGTCCGGCCCGGCCAAGGCCAAGGCCGGCAGTGCGGAGGAGCGGGCCGCTCGCAAGATCGTCGAGCGGATCGACCGACGGCTGACCAAGATCGCCGAGCAGGAGACGTCGATCAACGCCCAGATCGCCGAGCACGCCGCGGACTACGGCAAGCTGGCCGAGCTGAGCGGGCAGCTCGACGTGCTGCACGCGGAGAAGGAACAGCTCGAGCTCGAGTGGCTCGAGGCCGCGGAGACTCTCGAGTAGCTCACGACGGGTCGGGCCGAACTCACGACGGGTCGCGCCGAACTCACGACGGCTCGTCACGAACTCACGACGGGTCGCGCCGAACTCACGACGGGTCGGCGAACGGTGCCATCAGGCGGCGCAGGGTGTCGGCCAGCTGCTTGCGATCGCGCGCCGACAGGTCGCCGAGCAGCTCGCGCTCGCTCTCGAGCAGGGCCGCGAACGCGCCGTCGACGGTCGACCGTCCCTCGGGTGTCAGTCGGACCAGCACACCGCGCCGGTCGTTCGGGTCGGGCAGTCGCTCGACGAGGCCACGCGCGGCCAGGCGGTCCACGCGGTTGGTCATCGTGCCCGAGGTGACCAGGGTCTCCTTGATCAGCCGGCCGGGGGAGAGCTCGTAGTCGCCGCCTGCGCGACGCAGTGCGGCCAGCACGTCGAACTCCCACGACTCGATACCGTGCTCGTTGAAGGCGGTACGCCGGGCGAGGTCGAGGTGGCGGGCGAGCCGGCCGATGCGGCTGAACACCTCGACCGGTCCGAGATCGAGATCGGCGCGCTCGCGTGCCCACGCATCGACCAGGTCGTCCACTTCGTCCCGCATGCCAGCATGCTATCGGATCATCAAGAATCTTGACATCGAGACAGTCGGGGAGCACGATGGCATGTGTCTTGACATCAAGAGACTTTGAGGAGGGGTGATGACCCACCAGTGGAATCCCGAGCAGTACCTCACCTACGCCGATGAGCGTGGCCGCCCCTTCGTGGACCTGGTCCAGCGGATCGACGCCGACTCTCCGCGTCGGGTGGTCGACCTCGGCTGCGGGCCCGGCAACCTGACCGCGCTGCTCAAGGCCCGTTGGCCCGATGCCGACGTGGCCGGCCTCGACTCCAGCGCCGAGATGATCGACCGGGCCCGCCACGACGTTCCCGGCATCGACTTCGAGGTGCAGGACCTGCGCGAGTGGACCCCCGGCGGCCGGGCAGTCGACGTGCTGGTCTCCAACGCCACCCTCCAGTGGGTGCCCGACCACCTCGATCTGCTGCCCGGGCTGGTCGACGCGGTCATCCCCGGTGGTTGGCTCGCCTTCCAGGTGCCCGGCAACTTCGACGAGCCCAGCCACACGATCCGCACCGAGATCGCCGCGCAGGAGAGGTACGCCGCCCATCTGGCCGGGGTGGCGGTGCCCAGCTCACACGACGGGACGGTCTACCTCGAGAGGCTGGCCGACCTCGGATGCCGGGTCGACGCCTGGGAGACCACCTACCTCCACGTGCTCACCGGTGAGGACCCGGTCTTCACGTGGGTGACCGGCACCGGCGCCCGCCCCACGCTGCAGGCCCTTCCGGACGGGCTGCGCGAGGAGTTCGCCGACGAGTTCAAGGCTGGCCTGCGGTCGTCGTACCCCCAGACGCCGTACGGCGTCGTCCTGCCCTTCCGCCGCATCTTCGTCGTCGCGAGGACGCCCGCATGAGGCTCCACCACGTCCAGGTCGCCTGCCCGCCCGGCGCGGAGGGCGAGGCCCGGCGATTCTACGCGCAGGGGCTCGGCCTGACCGAGGTCGAGAAGCCGGCGGAGCTGGCGAAGCGGGGCGGCTGCTGGTTCCGGTCGTACGACGAACGCGGGCAGGTCACCGCCGAGATCCACCTCGGCGTCGAGGAGCCGTTCACGCCGGCGAAGAAGGCGCACCCGGCCCTGGTGCTCGACTCGACCGCCGACCTCGAGGCCACCGGCGAACGCCTGAGTG
Organism: Nocardioides jensenii JCM 1364 = NBRC 14755; assembly: GCF_001552535.1. Taxonomy (GTDB): domain Bacteria; phylum Actinomycetota; class Actinomycetes; order Propionibacteriales; family Nocardioidaceae; genus Nocardioides; species Nocardioides jensenii. Next base: position 8,698 of record NZ_BCRJ01000057.1, read on the forward strand.
GGCTGGGGTTCGACGTCGACTGGTCGCAGCGCCACACCTTCGGCGGCTTCGAGCGGTTCCACACCCGCGATGCCCACGGAAACAGGGTCGAACTCCTCGCCCCGGCGGGCTAGTGTCGTGGTCGGAGGAAACCGACATGATGACTGCAGCCGAATCCGTTCCGATTCTTTCTCGCGCCATCGACCAGGCCGGTGACGTGTTGGCCGCCGTGCGGGAGGACCAGCTCGCCGATCCGACGCCGTGTGCGGAATGGAACGTCGAGCGGCTCATGGGTCACCTTGGCGTGGCACCGGCCAACTTCCTCGCTGCGGCACGGGGCGAACAGGTCGAGTGGGGCGCCGAGCCGGTGAGGCCCGATCAGGGGTGGGCCGAGGAGTTCCGCGAGCGGGGCGACGACCTGATCCATCACTGGCACCAGGCCGGTGAGGGCGGCGACGGTCTGTCTCCGCAGATGGCGGTGACCGAGCTGGCCGTCCACACCTGGGATCTCGCCACGGCGATCGGCTGGGAGCGACCCCTCGACGAAGGGGTCGCGCAGTGCGGCCTCGACTTCATGTCGGCCTCGTTGACCGACGAGCTGCGCGGCGAGGCGTTCGGGCCCCAGGTGCAGGTGGGCGCCGACGCGCCCGCCGTCGACCGGCTCGCCGGCTTCGCGGGCCGCCGACCCTGAGGGGCGCCGACCCTGGGGCCGCCCGTCCTGACCAGCACCCCGGTCAGCCTTCGCTGACCAGCCCCGGCTTCTTCTCGAGACCACTGAGCCCGTTCCAGGCGAGGTTGACCAGGTGTGCCGCGACCACCCGCTTGTCGGGCTTTCGATCTGCGGAGAGCCACCACTGACCCGTGGTTCCCACCATGCCGACCAGCATCTGCGCATACATCGGCGCGGTCTTGTGGTCCAGTCCGCGCTTCTTGAACTGGTCGACCAGGATGCCTTCGACGCGACTCGCGGTGTCGCCGATGATCGACTGGAAGCTGGCGCCCTGGGAGCCGATGGGGGAGTCGCGGACGAGGATCCGGAACCCGTCGGGCTGCTGCTCGATGTAGTCGAGCAGGGTGAGCGTGGCCTGCTCCATGAGGGCGCGTGAGGTTCCCGAGGTCAGCGCCTCGCGCATCATCGCCAGCAACACGGTCACCTCGCGGTCGACCACGACGGCGTACAGCCCCTCCTTGCCGCCGAAGTGCTCGTAGACCACCGGCTTGGAGACCTCGGCGCGGCTGGCGACCTCTTCGACCGACGCTCCGTCGAAGCCGCGCTCGGCGAAGAGTGTGCGCGCGATCTCGATGAGTTGCTCGCGTCGCTCCGCGGCGGTCATCCGACTGCGGGGGGTCGTCCTGCGCGAGCTGCTCGGGGCCATCGCACCATCCTGACAGGTGGTTTCGGCGCGCGCTCGGCGGGGAAAGTCTCCGTGGTGAGTCTGCGACCCTCCTCGTTCCTGTCCGCCTCGCTGCTGGTCGCCAGCCTGGTCGCCAGCCTGGCCCTGACCGGTTGCGCCGGAGCCGGAGACGACGGCCCGGAGGAGCCGCCGAGACACTCCACGAGCAAGGCCGCCCAGCGCAGCGCCGCCGCCGAGAAGGCCCGGCATGCCTACGTCGACCCGTGCTCCCTGTTGAGCAAGGACGAGCGGGACCTCGTGGCCGGCAGCTACTGGGAGCCACGCGAGACCGTCAACATCTATTCCAGCGCCGTCGAGTTCAACAGCTGTCGACTGGCCGTGCGTGACTCGACGCTCGACGCCACCGCGATGCACTACGGGTACGCGGTCACCGACGAGCTCACCCTGGGCAAGTACATCACCGATGCCCGCGAGATCTCCGACAGCAAGGTCACCCCGTTCCAAGGGCTCGGCGACCGTGCCTATTTCATCGAGGACTCCGTCCGCGAGGCGTGGGTCCGCCAGGGTGACTACACCCTGTTCGTGTGGAGCGCGGACGACGCCTTCTCCGAGGGGGCGGCCGCCCGGGTCCTGAAGTCGATGTTGGGGAAGGTGACTCCGGGCATGCTCGAGCACCCCGTCGAACTGCCCGGCACCTGCCCGGCGCCGACCAGCCGCCGCGTGGTCGCGGCGCTGGGCGGCAAGGTCGTGAGAGCGGCCGGGAGCGACCGTCACGACACGATCACGTGCGACTACGCGAGCAGTCGGAAGGTGCTCACGGTGCACTCGGCGAAGCGGCCCCGGAAGGTGATTGCCAAGGGCTACCAGGTCGACAAGGTCTTCTCCGAGTCACTCGGGTCGGAGAAGGTCGCCCTGTCGCTGGTGCCGAAGGCGATATCGACGCTGAGCCCCAGCGAGTTCGGCCCCTACGGCTTCACCTACACGCTGACTCCGCCGCGGGTGATCTCCGCGACGCTGGGCTCCGCCGATCCGCTCGGCCGCTTCCGGGACACACCCCACTACGACCAAGCCGCGTTCCGGACGCTCTACTCGTGGTGGGTGCGCAGCCAGATCAGCCAGCTGCGGAAGTAGCCCGCTGGTTGCTGACCAGCTTGGCCTCGATGCGCTCCTTGACCGGCCAGCGCACGTCGTCGACCCAGCCGAGCTTCTCGAAGACCCAGATCACCCGGGCGGACGCGTCGAGCTGACCGCGTTGTACGCCGTGACGCGCGCAGGTCGGGTCGGCGTGGTGCAGGTTGTGCCACGACTCGCCACCGGACGGGATTGCCAGCCACCAGACGTTGGCCGACTTGTCGCGGGAGACGAAGGGGCGCTCGCCGATGGTGTGGCAGATCGAGTTGATCGACCAGGTGACGTGGTGAAGCAGGGCCACCCGCACCAGGGAGCCCCAGAAGAAGGCGGTCAGCGCTCCCGTCCACGACATCGTGACCAGGCCGCCGATGATCGGCGGGATGGCCAGTGACAGGAGGGTCCAGAACCAGAAGTCCTTCGAGATGCGGACCAGGTCCTTGTCCTTCATGAGGTCGGGGGCGTACTTGCGCTGCGGGGTCTGCTCCTCGTCGAAGAGCCAGCCGATGTGGGCGTGGAACATGCCCTTCCACAGGGCTCGCACGCTGGTGCCGTACTTCCAGGGCGAGTGCGGGTCGCCGTCGCGGTCGGAGAACTTGTGGTGCTTGCGGTGGTCGGCCACCCAGCGGATCAGCGGGCCCTGCACCGCCATCGAGCCGGCAATGGCGAGGCCGATCTTCACTCCACGGTTCGGCTTGAACGACTTGTGGGTGAAGTAGCGGTGGAAGCCGACGGTGACGCCGAGCAGGCCGATCCAGTACATCGTGACCGCGATGCCGACGTCGAGCCAGCTCAGCCAGCCTCCCCACGCGATCGGGATCGCGGCGACGAGTGCGATGAAGGGCACCATGATGAAGAGTGCGAGCGTGATCTGCTCGAGCTTCGACTGTTCGTCGCCACCACGGGTGGCGAGTTCCGGTTCGTCGACGCGATTCGGGGTGGACGTGGCCACGTGGCTTCTCCTGCGGGGGTGACGAAGGTGTGCCCGGCAACGGTAACCTACGGAACCGTAGGTTGGGCAGTTCGCTGTGGTGCGGACCACACCCCAAAGTTGGTTACCTATGGGTAACATGAGGTCATGGTCTCGATCCTGGACATGTGGAACAAGGCGTCATCCGTGCCGATGGGCAAGAAGGCGTTCTCGCTGGCCTTCAGCCAGAAGGCGCCGTACTTCGCGACGATCCGCCCGACCTTCCAGGTGGTGCAGCCCAACCACGTCGAGCTCACCATCCCGAAGCGCCGCGCTGTGCACAACCACATCGGCACCGTGCACGCGATCGCGCTGTGCAACGGCGCCGAGGCGGCCATGGGCGCGCTGGCCGAGGTGACCATCCCCCAGGACAAGCGGTGGATCCCCAAGGGGATGGACATCAACTACACCGCCAAGGCCGACTCCGACATCACTGTCATCGCCGAGACCGACCCCGAGCAGTGGACCGGCGACGACCCCGACCTGCACGTGCGGGTCAAGGCCCTCACCAAGGACGGCGTCGAGTGCTTCAACGGCGTGATCAAGCTGTGGGTGACCCCGAAGCCCCCGAAGAAGTAGTCGGCGCCGTTCAGGCGATGGTCTTCGGTCGCGTCGCGGCGTTGCCGACCATCGGGACGTCCAGTTGCTTCTTCTCGCCGACGTAGCGGCGTTGGAGCAAGGTGGCGAGCCCGGTCAGCAGCAGGTTCACCAGGATGTAGAGCGACCCGACCACGAGGATGGCCGGCACCTGGTTGTGGAACTCGAGATAGACCTGCTTGACGACGTACGTCAGACCCGGAGCGACGACGTAGATGCCGAGTGCGGTGTCCTTGAGGGCGACGACGCACTGGCTGATGATCGCCGGCAGCATGATCTTGACCGCCTGGGGCAGCATGATCAGCATCATCACCTGGGTCTTGCGCATGCCGATGGCGTACGCCGCCTCCGACTGCCCCTTCGGCACGGCCAGCACGCCGGCGCGCAACACCTCGGCCAGCACTGACCCGTTGTAGAGCGTCAGTGCCATCACGACCGCCCAGAAGGCGGAGTTGTCTGCCTTGATGCCCAGCGCGTACCAGATGAACACCATCAGCAGGAGCACCGGGATGGCGCGGAAGAACTCGACCACGAGCCAGCTGGGCCACCGTGCCCAGGCGTGCTCGGAGAGCTTGCCGACCCCGAACACGAACCCGAACGCCACGGCGAAGACGATCGCGAACGCCGCCATCTTGAGGGTCTGCAACAGGCCGTCGACCAAGATCACCCGTACGTAGTCGGGAGTGACGAACGCCTCCCACTTGTCGTACTCGAGCTGGCCATGATCCTGGAGCCGCCAGAAGAACCAGACCACGGCGGCCAGCAGGACCACCACCGTCACCACGGAGTACGTGCGATGGCGCGCGCGAGTCTTCGGACCCGGGTAGTCATAGAGAACACTGGCACTCATCGGGCAACCCTCCATCGGCGCTCGAGTCTGCTGGCGCCGAACGAGAAGAGCTCGACGATGACGATGTAGCCGATCGCGAAGGCGATGAAGATCTCGGTGCGCTGCGACCCGAAGTCGTTGTTGAAGCTGCGCATCCGGGAGGTGGCCTCGGCGATGCCGAAGACGGCTGCCACCGACGTGTTCTTGATCAGCGCGATCTGCACGCTGGCCAACGGGGGGACCGAGGCCCGGAACGCCTGGGGGAGGACGACCTGGCGCATGACGCCTGCGAACGGGAGCCCGATCGCGCGGGCCGCCTCGGCCTGGCCGACGGGGACGGCATTGACCCCCGAGCGAAGGGCCTCACACACGAACGATGAGGTGTAGAGGGTCAGCGAGACGACCGCAGCCGCAAAGAACGGGCTGAAGTCGAACTCGCCGATGCTCACTTCGACCCACTTGAAGTTGAGGTGGGACCAGAGCATGGGAGCCATGAAGGAGAACGTGGCGAAGATGATCACCAGTGGCGTGTTGCGGGTGACCGTGACGTAGACCGCGGTGGCCTTCCTCAGTATGGAGACCGGCCCCACCCGGCAGGCGGCCAGCGCCGTGCCGAGCAGCATGGAGAGGATCCCCGCCACGATGAACAGCGCCACCGTGTAGCCGAAGGCCTTGAGGTAGAGGTCGAAGTTGTCGAGAACCGCCTGCACCGGCGTCGTCTCCTTCCTGGAGAGGTGAGGGTGCAGTCGCGGACCGCACCCTCACCGAGGGTTCGTCGAAGGATCAGGCGGCGGGGCACTCGTCCAACGTGGGGGGCTCCGGGGTCTCCGAGCCGGACTTGCCCAGCGTCAGCTCGAACGCGTCGGCCCACGAGCCGTCATCGAAGGCGGAGGTCAGACTGTCGTTGATCCACTGGCACATCTCCGGCTCCTTCTTGGAGTAGCCGACGCCGATGCGCTCCTCGGTGAACTCGTCGCCGACGACCTTCAGGTCACCCTCGTTCTCGGCGGCGTAGCCCATCAGGATCGATCCGTCCGTCGACATGGCGGAGACGGTGCCGTCGAGGACCTTCTGGACGCACTCGGAGTAGGAGTCGAAGCCGACCCCCTTGGCGCCGTGCTCGTTGATTCCGTCGATCGAGGTCGAGCCGGTGACCGAGCAGACCTCCTGGCCCTTGAGGTCGTCGATGCTGTCGACGTCGCTGTCGGACTTCACGAGCAGCTGCTGGCCGGTGATCATGTAGGGGCCGGTCTGTCCGACGACCTTGCGACGATCGTCAGTGATGGAGTACGACGCCAGCACCAGGTCGACCTTGCCGCTGGTCAGGAACGGCTCGCGGTTGTCGGAGACCGTCTCGACCCAGTTGATGTCGCTGGTCTTCAGCCCGAGCTTCGAGGCCAGGATCTTCGCGATCTCGATGTCGAAGCCCGTCGGAACGTCGTCGGTGGCGCCCTTGAACCCGAGTCCGGGCTGGTCGAACTTCACCCCGATGTTGACCTTGCCCGAGTCGGCGATCTCCTTCATCCGGCTGCCGTCGGGCAGGGCTGCCGCGGCATCCTTGTCGGCATCGACGTCGCGCCCCTTGTCGTCACTGCCTGCGTCGCCGCACGCGGCCAGGGTGACGGCGAGAGCCGCACTGACGAGCACGGCCTTCGTCCTGATGAATCGCATCTCAGTCTCCTTCTCGGGTGGTCCGGACCTTGTCGATCAGTGGTGGAGGGATCAGTGCTTGAGGATCTTGCCGAGGAAGTCCTTGGCGCGATCGGACTCGGGGTTGGTGAAGAACTGCTCGGGGGTGTTCTCCTCCACGATGGCGCCGTCGGCCATGAAGATCACCCGGTCGGCCGCCGTACGGGCGAAGCCCATCTCGTGGGTGACCACCACCATCGTCATGCCCTGCTTGGCCAGGTCGACCATGACGTCGAGGACTTCCTTGATCATCTCGGGGTCGAGGGCCGAGGTGGGCTCGTCGAAGAGCATCACCTTCGGCTCCATGGCCAGGGCGCGGGCGATTGCCACGCGCTGCTGCTGGCCGCCGGAGAGCTGGGCGGGGTACTTGTCGGCCTGGTGGCCGATGCCGACCCGGTCGAGCAGCGCCCTGGCTCGTTCCTCGGCTTCGGCCTTGCTCTTCTTGCGCACCTTGATCGGGCCGAGCGTGACGTTCTCGAGGATCGTCTTGTGCGCGAAGAGGTTGAAGCTCTGGAACACCATGCCGACCTCGGCGCGGAGGTTGGCCAGTGCCCTGCCCTCCTGGGGCAGGGGCTGGCCGTCGAGCGTGATGGTGCCCTCGTTGATCGTCTCGAGCCGGTTGATCGCACGACACAGGGTCGACTTGCCGGCGCCCGACGGCCCGATCACCACGACGACCTCGCCGTGCTTGATCGTCAGATTGACGTCATTGAGCACGTTCAGCTGGCCGTACCACTTGTTCACGTTCTCCAGGACGACCAACGGTTCCCCGTGCTTGGCGCCTGCGGATTCCTGCCCCACCAAAGTCATCTGTGCAACTTAGCCGGAATTGCTGTGACATGGGCCACAAGACCCGGCTTGCGTGGCGACCGAAACCAAATTGTGTCCGATCAGCGATCGGGCGACGGTCGTCACGCTTGTGACCTCCGGGCGCGTCCGCCGTACCCTTGAGGCGCCATGACTGACGCAGCGATCCGCACCTATGAAGTCCGCACCTACGGGTGTCAGATGAACGTCCACGACTCCGAGCGCCTGACCGGTCTGCTCGAGACCGCGGGTTATGCCGCCGTGCCTGAGGGCGAGCAGGCTGACGTCGTCGTCTTCAACACGTGTGCGGTGCGCGAGAACGCCGACAACAAGCTCTACGGCAACCTCTCTCACCTGGCGCCGATCAAGGCCGCGAACCCCGACCTCCAGATCGCCGTCGGTGGCTGCCTGGCGCAGAAGGACCGCGCCACGATCACCCGGAAGGCGCCGTACGTCGACGTCGTCTTCGGCACGCACAACATCGGGTCGCTGCCGGTGCTGCTCGAGCGAGCCCGGGTGCAGAAGGAGGCGCAGGTCGAGATCCTCGAGTCGCTCGAGGTGTTCCCCTCCACGCTGCCGACCAAGCGCGACTCGGCGTACGCCGCCTGGGTGTCGATCTCTGTCGGCTGCAACAACACCTGCACGTTCTGCATCGTGCCGGCGCTGCGCGGCAAGGAGAAGGACCGACGCCCCGGCGAGATTCTCGCCGAGGTGGAGGCTCTGGTCGCCGACGGCGTCACCGAGATCACCCTGCTGGGTCAGAACGTCAACGCGTACGGCGTCGAGTTCGGCGACCGTCAGGCGTTCTCCAAGCTGCTGCGCGCCTGCGGCGAGATCGAAGGACTCGAGCGGGTGCGGTTCACCTCGCCGCATCCGGCCGAGTTCACCGACGACGTGATCGAGGCGATGGCCGAGACGCCGAACGTGATGCCGCAGCTGCACATGCCGTTGCAGTCCGGCTCGGACAGAGTGCTCAAGGCCATGCGCCGCTCCTACCGTCAGAAGAGGTTCCTCGGCATCATCGAGCGGGTCCGTGCGGCGATGCCCGACGCGGCGATCACCACCGACATCATCGTCGGCTTCCCCGGGGAGACCGAGGAGGACTTCCTCGAGACGATGCACGTGGTGCGTGAGGCGAGGTTCTCCGGCGCGTTCACCTTCCAGTACTCCAAGCGCCCCGGCACTCCCGCGGCCACGCTCGAGGACCAGGTGCCGCCTGAGGTCGTGGCCGACCGCTACCAGCGGCTCTCCGAACTGGTCAACGACATCGCCTGGCAGGAGAACAAGAACCTCGTCGGACGCACCGTCGAGCTGATGGTCGCCGAAGGCGAGGGGCGCAAGGACGCCGCCACGCACCGGCTCTCCGGTCGTGGACCCGACAGTCGGCTGGTGCACTTCGCGGCCGACTTCTCGGCGCTCGGGGAGCGAGGAACCAGCGCCCTTCGCGACGGTTCGTCCCTCGCCTCCTCAGGCACCGTCTCGAAACCACAGCCCGTTCGTCCGGGCGACATGGTCACCGTGACGATCACCCAGGCGGCTCCGCACCACCTCATCGCCGACGGGCCGGTGCACTCGGTGCGTCGCACCCGTGCCGGTGATGCCTGGGAGGGGCGGTCCTCCGCGCCGAAGGGCGTCGGGCTCGGCATGCCGTCGATCGGCGCCCCGGCTCCGCTGCCCGAGGCCCCCTCCTGCTCGATCGGCTAGGCACTCTTCCGTGGATCACAGTCACCAGGTGACTGCAATCCACGGAGATCACGCTGAGAGCAATCGGGGCATGCGGTGATCCGACAAGTCCAGCCGCGCGACGCCAGGAGCGCGCCGACCCGCTCGGCTGTCCGACACGGACGCTCGAACACCTGACCCCACCCGAGTCGCACACTGCCCAGACCGTCGACGGCGGCATCCAGATCACGGTCGAGGTCTCGATCCCGGTGGCGGGCGCCCGAGTGGAAGATGCGACCGTCGAGCTCGACCACCTGGCCGAACGTCGTGTAGAGCACGTCGCGGTAGAGCGTGCCGCGCGACAGGTCGACCGCCTGACGGATGCCCTCGGGCAGGCCGTGCGGCCGTTCGACGCGGGTGAGATAGCCGTGCTCGAGCACCGAGCAGGTCCCGGCCGCGACATCGACCAGGACGTCGTGCAGGAACTCTCGGCGGGCGATGCGTGCGCGCCCGGCCAGGGCTTCCAACAGTCGGGGCGCGGTGGTCTGACGTGACGAGACGACCCCGGACAGCAGGGACACCGCGTCGAACTCGCTGGCCGCCTCGGCAGCGAGGTCGAGGACTGCCTCCTCGACGCGCAGTCGAGGTGGCGAGGTGTTCCACCGGGTCTGCTCCGAGAGTCCGGTGACATGGTGGAGCACGACACCATCTGGTTGCAGCAGCGTCCGCTTCGGACCGATCGCGACATGAATCGGTCCGTCGGGGTGGGGGCCGGAGCGATCCGAGGTTCGTCTGCCCGGGCCGTCGGCGGCTCGCAGTGCGGACTGGTGGGACAGGGCCGCCGGCCATGCGTGGAGCACTGCCGCCCAGGCACGCTGGTGCCAGCTCATCGGCCCGTTGTGGTCGACGTAGACGCCCGGATGAACCTGCACCAACCGACGTCCGCGCATGAGCCGGCGCAGGTCGTTGTCCGTGAGCCCGCACTCGAGCGCTTGTCGCCGGCTGATCACACCGTCCTGTTGCCTGATCAGCTCCGAGATTCTCTCCATGGACACGATCGTGGACCGTGGCCATGTTCTTCACCAGGCACGTTCCGGGACCTTGTGGAGAACCCGCCTGCTGAGCGTGAGCCGATGTGCACCTTGATGCACGAGGCCCGAATTCCGCGGACATCGGACAAGGCCGTGGATCACAGTCACCAGATGACTGCAATCCACGGCCTTGTCAGCTCCGCCGGGGTCTGCGACGTCAGGCGGGCGGTTCGGACTCGCCCGTCTCGCCGGCGTCGAGGTCCTCGTCACCATCCGACGGCTCCTGCTGCTTGTCGTCGGGTTGCTTGATCTCGTCGGGGACTTCCTCGTGGTCGACTGCAGGGTTGTCGCTCGGGTCGAGGTCACGCGGGACCGGGTCACCCGGGGTGTCGCCGTACTTCGGGTCGTCCAGGGAGTCCGCACCGCCGGGGATGAGCTGCGGTGCCTCGGCCGTGGCCTCGGGCATCGCGCCGACATCGCCTTCGCCGGAGGTGTCAGCGGTGTCGGGTGCGGACTGGTCGTCGGGATCGGTCATGAAAACTCCTTGTCGAAGGAACAACGCGGACGCTCAACCTGGAGCCCTCGACACTAGTCACGCCGCCGACGTGACGAAAGCCGCGAGCCCTCGGAGCGGCGTACTAGAAGCCGGCGGTCGTGTACGCCGGCACGTTGCCGGCCTGCAGTGCGTGCAGGGTTTGCAACTCGTGCGGCACCACCGGATCGGGCAGGCCCTCGAGCGGGAACCAACCGATCTCCGCGCACTTCTCGGGCTCGACGATCGTCGGCTCGCCCGCCCAGGAGCGCGCGGTGAAGAAGAAGTCGATGCGCTCGTCGATCGGGTCGCCGCCCTGGGTGCGATGCATCGAGGTGACGAACTCCAGCGCGACGTCGGTGATGCCGAGCTCTTCGGTGGCCTCGCGTTGGGCGGCGGCGAACGCGGACTCGCCCCTCTCGACGTGACCAGCGGCCGCCGCGGCCCAGTGCTGGTCCATGTAGCCGGTGTTCTGCCGGAGCTGGAGCAGCACCTCGGTGCCCTGATCGCCTTCACGCAGCAGATAGACGTAGGACGCGGGGATCACCGCGAATCGTTCGACCATGGCCCGACCCTTGCACGCATGGCCCCGTGTCGTGCCACCGGCCCGCCACGAGATGTCTCGTGGCGGGCCGGTGATGGTGCGAGGTTGCTCAGGCGTACGACGGCGGCTCGGTCGTGCTGGGACTTGTGGGCGTCGTGCCGGGGTTGACGCCCGGGTCGGCCGGTGTGGTCGTGCCGGGGTCGGTGGTGCCGGGCTCGGGCTCCGGCACCGATCCGGGCCCTGCCGGGTCGGTGCCGGGGTCGACAGGCGACGGGGGTTCAGTGGTGCCCGGGTCGGGGAACGAGTCGCCCTGGGTCGGCGGTGGAGGCGGCGTGGTCGGGTCGCCCGGAGAGCTCGGCTGGGTCTCCGGCTCGGGCGTGCCAGCCGGCTCCGTCTCGGGCTCCGGAGGAGCGACCGTGTCGGAGGGCTGAGTCGAGCTGCTGTCGCTGGGCAGCTGCTCGCCGGACGGGTCGGAGCTCGCGTCCGTCGGTGGCTGGCCCGACTCCGTCGGTTGGGTGGACCCCGTGTCGTAGGACCCCGTGTCGGAAGGCTGCCCGGTGTCGGAGGGCGCAGTGTCAGAAGGCTGCCCGGCGTCGGAGGGCGCAGTGTCGGAGGGCTGCCCGGTGTCGGGGGACCCGGTGTCGGAGGGCGCAGTGTCAGAAGGCTGCCCGGCGTCGGGGGACCCGGTGTCGGAGGACGCAGTGTCGGAGGACGTGCTCTCAGAAGGCGCGGTGCCGATGTCGTCGTTCTGCCCGTCGAGTCCGTCCAGGCCGTCCTTGACCTTGTCGACACCGGAGTCGATCTGCTCCGAGTACTTGCCGCCGGTCTTGTCGTCGATGAAGTCTCCGGCCTTGTCGGCGAAGTCACCGATCTGGTCGCCGAACTTGTCGACGGCCTCACTTGCCGTGCTGCCGAGGTTTCCTTGCTGCTCGCTCACGCTGGACCATCTCCCGAGTGGAGGTCGGCGTCGGGGTGCTCCCGACTTGTCCTGACATTCAATCCACGAGTGCCCCGAAATTGTCAACGGGTCCGATGCCGTTGGCAGCGGACCCGTCGAATCGTTCAGGCGATGTTCAGCCGAACATCGGCACGAGCATCACTTGATGTCGTCGTTCTTTCCGTCCAGGCCGTCGAGCGCGTCCTTGGCCTTGTCGACAGCGGCGTCGCCCTTGTCGCCGAGCTTGCCACCGGTCTTGTCGTCGATGAAGTCCTTGGCCTTGTCGAGACCGTCGGAGAGCTTGTCACCGTGCTGGTCGACTGCGTCGGCCGCCTTGCCCTTGAGCTTGTCGAGGAAACCCATGTTCTGCTCCATTCGATTGCAGTGGCCGCACTTGCCGCGACCCGAGAGGCATACGTTTGAAAGAGTAGTCCCATGTCGGCCGCCATCTCACTCCCCGTGGTCGCGGTCGTGGGCGCGACCGCGGCCGGCAAGACCGGACTCTCCCTTGACCTGGCGCAGGGACTGGGCGGGGAGGTGGTCAACACCGACGCCATGCAGGTCTATCGCGGCATGGACATCGGCACCGCCAAGCTTCCGTACGACGAACGTCGGGGCATCCCGCATCATCTCCTGGACTTCCTCGACATCGATCAGGTTGCCACCGTCGCCGACTTCCAACGGCTGGCCCGCGACACGATCGACGACCTGCGAGCGGGTGGCGTCGTGCCTGTGCTGGTCGGTGGTTCTGCGCTCTACACCAGGTCGATCCTCGACAGGTTCGAGTTCCCCGGCACCGACCCCGCCGTACGGCGAGAGTTGGAGGGGGTGCTCGAGGCCGAAGGATCCGGGGCACTCCACAAGCAGCTCCAGGAGCTCGATCCCCGAGCCGCACAGGGGATCGGGCCCGCGAACGGTCGCCGGATCGTGCGGGCCCTCGAGGTCATTCGCCTCACGGGGAAGCCCTACGGCTCCGGCTTGCCGCGACTGACCTACGAGGTCGAGGGCGCGCACCAGATCGGAGTCGACATCGACCGGCCCACCCTGGACGCGCGCATCGCGCACCGCGTGGACCAGATGTTCGAGGCAGGCTTCGTCGACGAGGTCGCGGCACTGTGCGAGCGCGGCCTGCGCGACGCCGTCACCGCCTCACGGGCGATCGGGTATCCCGACGTGATCCGGCACCTGGACGGTGAGCTGAGCCTCGAGCAGGCGAAGGAGGCCACCAAGGCCGCCACCCGGCGCTTCGCGCGCCGGCAGGACGGCTGGTTCCGCAAGGACCCGCGAGTCACGTGGCTGACGTGGAACGACCCGGAACTGGTCGAGAAAGCACTCGCCGCGATCGGGCGCTGAGGGCAGACTGGGCGCATGGTCACCCAGTACTACACGGCATGCAGTCTCGACGGGTTCATCGCGACCGAGGAGAACTCGCTCGACTGGCTGCTCAAGCAGGACATCGACATGGAGGGCCCGATGGCCTATCCGGCGTTCGGCGCGGAGAAGGGCGCCCTGGTGATGGGCGCGACGACGTACGAATGGGTCGTCGGCAACCACGACACGTGGGACTACCTCAGCCCGACGTGGGTCTTCACCCACCGCGAGCTGCCACCGAAGAACGGTGGCGGCGACGTGCACTTCACCCAGGCCGACGTACGCGAGGTGCACGCGGAGATGACCGAGGTCGCGGCCGGCAGGAACATCTGGCTGGTCGGCGGGGGCGACCTGGTGGGGCAGTTCGCGGACGCCGGACTGCTCGACGAGGTCTGGGTGCAGTACGCGCCGGTCACCCTCGGCGCGGGCGCGCCGCTGCTGCCCAGGGCCCTCGACCTCGAGCTGCTCGAAGTCGCGCAGAACCGGGCGTTCATGTGCGGGCGCTACCGCGTCGTGCAGTGATGGGATGTGCGCGATGGGATCTGCGCGATGGGATGATGGCCCGGTGACTGACACCGCCTTCGTGAAGGGGCACGGCACCGAGAACGATTTCGTGCTGTTGCCCGACGCCAACGGACAGCTCGATCTCACCGCCGAGCGGGCCGCGCGCCTGTGCGACCGCCGCGCCGGCATCGGCGGCGACGGCGTGATCCGGGTGGTGCGCACCGACGCGACCGACGACCCGGCCGCGATCGCCGCACGAGGCGAGGCGCGCTGGTTCATGGACTACCGCAACTCCGACGGCTCCGTCTCCGAGATGTGCGGCAACGGCATCCGCGTCTTCGCGCTCTACCTCGCCACCCACGCCTCGATCGATCCGCGCGACCCACTGAAGGTGGCCACCCGCGACGGCGTCAAGACGATCACGTTCTCGGCCACCGACGACGGCGACGTCGCGATCACCGTCGACATGGGCTCCCCGAGGACCGGTCAGGAGTCCAAGGTCAGCGTCGGCGACCGCACCTGGGCCGCGGTCAGCGTCGACATGGGCAATCCGCACGCGGTGACGTTCGTCGAGTCGCTCGAGGACGCCGGCTCACTCCTCGAGGCACCCTCGATCGACGGATCGGTCTATCCGGAGGGCGCCAACGTCGAGTTCGTCGTACGCCGTGGCGACCAGCACGTGGCCATGCGGGTGCACGAGCGCGGCTCGGGGGAGACCCGGTCGTGTGGCACCGGTGCGTGTGCGGTGATGGTCGCCAGCGCGATCGCGGACGGCGCCGATCGCGGTACGCCGTACGTCGTGGACGTTCCGGGTGGCTCCCTGTCGATCACGTGGACCGAGGACGACCGGGTCCTGATGACCGGCCCGGCGAGACTCGTCGCGGAGGGCGTCACCACGCTCTAGCATCGCCTGCATGGATATCAGCGGAGCAAGCGCAATCGTCACCGGCGGAGCCTCGGGCATCGGCGCGGCCGTCGTACGACAACTGGCAGCCAAGGGCGCCAAGGTCATCGTCGCCGACCTGCAGGCCGACAAGGGTCAGGCCCTGGCCGACGAGGTGGGCGGCGCCTTCGTGGCGGTCGACGTCACCGACACCGAGCAGATCAAGCAGGCGGTCGATGCCGCCGGAGAGCTCGGGCCGCTGCGCGTGCTGGTGAACTCCGCCGGCATCGGTTGGGCGCAGCGCACCATCGGCCGCGACGGCGAGTTCGACTCCGCCCACGATCTCGGGGCGTTCAGCAAGGTGATCGCGATCAACCTGATCGGCAGCTTCGACGCACTGCGGCTGGCCGCGACCGCGATGAGCCGCAACGAGCCCGACGACGACGGTCAGCGCGGCGTCGTGGTCAACATGGCCTCGGTGGCCGCGTTCGACGGCCAGATCGGGCAGGCGTCGTACAGCGCCTCCAAGGGCGGCATCGTCGGCATGACCCTGCCGATCGCCCGCGACCTCTCCTCGTCCGGCATCCGGGTCAACACCGTGGCACCCGGCCTGATCGACACCCCGATCTACGGCGAGGGGCCCGACTCCGAGGCGTTCAAGGCCAAGCTCGGCGAGAGCGTGCTGTTCCCCAAGCGGCTCGGTGTGCCGGACGAGCTGGCCAGCATGGTCGTCGAGTGCGTCACGAACTCCTACCTGAACGGCGAGGTCATCCGCGTCGACGGTGGGATCCGGATGCCTCCCAAGTGATGCGCCGTCTCGGGACCTGCCTCGGCGTGCTGCTGCTCGTCGTATTCACGGGCTGCAACGACGACGACAGCGACGACCGCGCGAAGGTCTCGAGCTCGGCGGCCGCGAAGCCGGCAAAGCTGAGCATCCATCCGGTGGTCGGGATCGCACCCGGAGTCAATGCCGAGCCGAGCCGCCCGGGCGGCGTCGTGCTCGAGGACCCGGACCGCAAGCAGGTCCTCGAGCTGGGCCCTCCGGAGCTGGTCGCGAGCGACATCTCGAGCGCCAGGGCGGAGATTCCGGACAACTCCGTGGACTGGCTGATCATGCTCGACTTCAACCACCAGGGCGACCAGAAGTTCGGCGAGCTCACTGCCGCGGCGGCCTGCGCCGAACCTCCTGCGAACCAGATCGCGATCGTGATCGACGACGAGATCGTCTCGGCTCCCGTCGTCCAGGTCGAGTGCGGGAAGCAGCTCGACGACGGCACCCAGATCAGCGGCGGTTTCACCGAGGAATCGGCCGAGGAGCTCGCGGAGCGCATCAACCGCGGCCGCTGAGCGGGCACCGGAACTGAAACTCGCTCGCACGGCGCCCGGGAGCGGCCTACTCTTGAAGGCATATGACGAACGCATCTGAAGACTTCTCCCTCGACGCCGAGCTCGCCGAGACCGAGGCCTGGGACGACGACGACTTCGAGTCCGGCTACGCCGATGACGCGGCCGCCGAGGTCGTCTCCCCGGACGGTCCCGACCCCGAAGAGCTGACCACCGGCGAGCAGGACCTGGCCGAGCGGCACGCGCTGCGCCGGGTCGCCGGGCTGCGCACCGAGCTCGAGGACATCACCGAGGTCGAATACCGCCAGCTCCGCCTCGAGCGGGTCGTGCTGGTCGGGGTCTGGACCGAGGGCAGCATCGAGGACGCCGAGAACTCGATGGCCGAGCTCGCGCTGCTTGCCGAGACCGCCGGCTCCGAGGTGCTCGACGCGATCTACCAGCGCCGCCAGAAGCCCGACCCCGCCACCTACATCGGCCGCGGCAAGGTCGACGGGCTGCGCGAGATCGTGGCCGCGACCGGCGCCGACACCGTGATCCTCGACGGCGACCTGGCGCCCAGCCAGCTGCGCAACCTCGAGGACAAGCTCAAGGTCAAGGCGATCGACCGCACCGCGCTGATCCTCGACATCTTCGCCCAGCATGCGAAGTCCCGCGAAGGCCAGGCCCAGGTCGAGCTGGCCCAGCTCAGCTACATGAAGCAGCGCCTGCGTGGGTGGGGTGGCAACCTCTCCCGCCAGGCCGGTGGCCGGGTCGGCGCAGACGGCGGCGGCATCGGTGGCCGTGGCCCCGGTGAGACCAAGATCGAGACCGACCGGCGACGCATCAACACCAAGATCGCCAAGCTCCGCCGCGAGCTGAAGGCAATGAAGGGCACCCGCGACACCAAGCGCGCCGAGCGCCAGCGCCACGCCATCCCGTCGGTGGCGATCGCCGGCTACACCAACGCCGGCAAGTCCTCGCTGCTCAACAAGCTCACCGACGCCGGTGTACTCGTCGAGGACTCGCTCTTCGCCACCCTCGACCCGACCACGCGTCGTACGACGACCGCCGACGGCCGCATCTACACGATGAGCGACACCGTCGGCTTCGTGCGCCACCTGCCGCACCAGCTCGTCGAGGCGTTCCGCTCGACGCTGGAGGAGGTCGCGGACGCCGACCTGATCCTGCACGTGGTCGACGGGTCCCACCCCGACCCCGAGGGTCAGATCGCCGCGGTGCGCGAGGTGCTGGCCGACATCGAGGCCAGCAAGGTGCCCGAGTTGATCGTGATCAACAAGGCCGACGCGGCCGACCCGATGGTGCTGGCCCGGTTGCGTGCCCGTGAGCCGCACTCGGTGGTGGTCAGTGCGAAGACCGGCGAGGGCATCACCGAGGCGCTGGCCCTGGTCGAGTCCGAGCTGCCCCGTCCCGGCGTCGAGTTCAACGCGTTGCTGCCCTACGAGCGCGGAGACCTGATCAACCGGCTGCACCAACGCGGCGAGATCGAGTCGCTCGAGCACACCGCTGAGGGCACCCTGGTCAGAGGCCGCGCGCACGAAGACCTCGCCGGCGAGCTCGCGGCGTACGCCGTCTGATTGGGAGAACCCGTCGCGGGTCGAGGACAATGGGGGACGTGGGGATCTCGGTGGGGACGAGCCGTTCGGGCTCGCGGTGGCCGGCGCGCATCGGCGTGCTGCTCGTGTTGGTGCTGGCGTCGGCGTTGAGCTATGCCGTGTTCGAACGCGCCACCAGTGAGGACCTCTCACGATGCCAGCGCTTCGCTCTGGAGTCGAAGGAACGGCAGGTGATCGTCACCGGCGCCGGTCGGCGGATCGTGGTGATCGGCGACTCCTACTCCGCCGGTCTCGGCCTGGACGACCCGGCGCGCTCCTGGCCGCGTGAGCTGACCGGCGAGGTGCACGTCTTCGGCTTCTCCGGCTCAGGCTTCGGGGAGGACGCCAGCCCCTGCGGTCGCGTCTCGTACGACGACCGTGCGGCGCGGGCCACACGCGGAGGAGCCGATCTGGTGGTGCTCCAGGGTGGGTTGAACGACGTGTTCTCGAGCGAGGCGCAGCTGCGGGACGGCGTACGCCGGGTGCTGGAACGCCTGCACGCGCTGCACGTGGTCGTGGTCGGGCCGGTCCCGGCGCCTCGTCGGATGCCGGGAGCCACCAAGGTCGACACGGTCCTGGCGCAGGAGTGCGAGCGGGCCGGGGTCGACTACATCTCGATGATCGACCTCCCACTCGACTATCTCGAGGGCGACCTGCACCTGACCCAGGCCGGGCACCGTGCGTTCGGCGCCGCCGTGGCGACCGCCCTCACGGAGTAACGCGGCACCCACGGGATCGTCAGGGACGATCCGGAATCCGCCACGGGATCGTCAGGGAGTATCGGTGGCCCGATTCGTGGCGACTTGGAGGTGTGGGGGAAGATGTCGCTCATGTCACGTGGTGCGTTCATCCGGCTCCTGCTCGTCATCGGCCTCCTTGCCGGATGCGTCGCACTGGCCCTCAACAAGGAACCCCGTCTCGGACTCGACCTTCGTGGCGGTACGCAGATCACGCTGCAGGCCGAGGACTCGGGTCGGGTCAAGGCCAACGCCGAGTCGGTGGACCGCGCGATCGAGATCCTGCGCGGTCGTGTCGACGCGCTCGGTGTCGCCGAGCCGACGCTGACCCGGGTCGGCGACGACCGCATCCTGGTCGAGCTGCCCGACCTGCAGGACCCGGAGCGTGCCGTCGAGGCGATCGGAAAGACCGCCCAGCTGAGCGTTCACCCGGTCGTCGGCCCGGCCGCGTCGAAGGACGCGAAGGTCACCAAGAAGGGTGACGAGATCTTCCAGGACACGGAGTCGGGGGAGTTCCTCGAGGTCGGCCCGACGGCACTGACGGGCAATGACATCACCAGCGCCAACGCCGTACAGCCGCAGAACAGCGTCGGCTGGGAGGTCACGGTCGAGTTCACCGGCAAGGGCAGTGACGCCTTCGGCGATCTGAGTGCCAAGGCGGCGTGTGCCAGCGACTACCAGAACCGGATCGCGATCGTGCTGGACGGCGACATCATCTCGTCGCCGGGTGTGACCGTCAGCTGTGGCAGCCGCATCGACAACGGCACCAACATCAGCGGCGGCTTCTCCAACAAGGAGGCCAAGGACCTCGCGATCCTGATCGAGGGCGGCGCCCTGCCCGTCGAGGTCAAGATCATCTCGCAGAGCACGGTCGGCCCGACCCTCGGCGACGCGGCGATCGACGCCTCCGCCGAGGCCGGCATCATCGGCCTGATCATCACCGGCCTCTTCATCATCATCGTCTACCGCCTGGTCGGCGCACTCGCCGCTGTCGCGCTGACGACGTACGCCGTCCTCTCCTACGCGATGTTGCTGGCGCTCGGGTCCACGCTGACCCTGCCCGGCCTCGCCGGTTTCGTGCTGGCCATCGGTCTCGCGATCGACGCCAACGTGCTGGTGTTCGAGAGAGCGAGGGAGGAGTACGCCGAGAATCCGAAGGCGGGCATGAGACGTGCCCTCCAGATCGGCTTCAACAAGGCGTGGACCGCGATCATCGACTCCAACGTCACGACCCTGTTGGCTGCCGTACTCCTGTTCCTGCTGGCCTCCGGGTCGGTCAAGGGCTTCGGTGTCACCCTGTCGATCGGTGTCATCGCGTCGATGGTCTCCGCGTTGGTGATCGCCCGCGTGCTCACCGAGATCGGTGTCTCCAACAAGTTCGTGGCCAGGCGCCCGCAGATCAC
This sequence comes from Nocardioides jensenii JCM 1364 = NBRC 14755, assembly GCF_001552535.1. Classification (GTDB taxonomy): domain Bacteria; phylum Actinomycetota; class Actinomycetes; order Propionibacteriales; family Nocardioidaceae; genus Nocardioides; species Nocardioides jensenii. The sequence goes on from NZ_BCRJ01000057.1 coordinate 28,592, forward strand.
CGGTCTGGCCAACGTCGGTCGAGCCCGCACCTGGCTGACCAAGAAGAACCCGAACATCATGGGCAAGAGCAAGCTCTGGCTCGGCATCTCCGGTGCCGCGCTGATCGTCTCGCTGATCGGCATCTTCGGTCACGGCCTCAACTACGGTCTCGAGTTCACCGGCGGTCGTTCGCTCGAGTACACCACCGCGAAGCCGATCACGGCCGACAGCGCCCGTGAGGTCGTCGCGGACGTGGGTCTGCCCGAGGCCGTCGTCCAGATCGTCAAGGGCAGCGACGACGTCGAGCGGGTCTCCATCCGCGCCGGTGACATCAGCGACAAGGACAAGGCCGCGATCGAGGCGGGCCTGACCAAGGAGGCCGGCAAGACCACCCAGTTCAGCGATGACACGGTGGCGGCCAGCCTCGGCCAGGAATTGAAGGAGAAGGCACTGATCGCCTTCGGCATCGCGCTCCTGGTGATGATGCTCTACCTGGCGTTCCGGTTCCACTGGACCTTCGCGGTCTCGGCCGTGGGGGCGATGTTCCACGACGTGCTCATCGTGACCGGCATCTTCGCCTGGCTCGACAAACCCATCGACGGGCTCTTCCTGGCCTCCGCGTTGACGATCGTCGGTCTGTCGGTCAACGACACCGTGGTCGTCTTCGACCGCATTCGAGAACGCTGGCAGGGAACGCGCAGCGGCACGTTCGCCGAGATCAGCAACACGGCCTGCATCGAGACCATGCCGCGAACGATCAACACCGGTCTGGGCGCCATGTTCATCCTCGGTGCGCTGGCCTTCCTCGGTGGCGACTCGCTGCAGGACTTCGCGATCGCCCTGCTGCTGGGCCTCATCATCGGTACCTACTCCTCGGTCTTCTCCGCGACCCCGGCCCTGATCCTGCTTCAGAAGTTCTCGCCGTTCTCGCGCGAGAAGAAGGAGAAGAAGGTCCGCGCGGCCGACGACTCCGGCGCCGTGGTCTGACTCTGTCGGTGGCGGCGGCTAGGGTCTGTGGGTGCTTGAAGACCCCACCCGCCTGACCGGAGCCACACGATGACCGAAGCCGCCGAGACCACCAAGGTCGCCGCGTTGCTGGCCGAGGCGGTCGAGGCGCTCGGCGGCCAGGAGCGGCCCGGTCAGGTGCAGATGGCCGACGCCGTGGCCCGGGCGATGGCCGATGACGAACACCTCCTGGTCCAGGCCGGCACCGGCACCGGAAAGTCGCTGGCCTACCTGGTGCCGAGCCTGCTGCACGACAAGCGGGTCGTGGTCGCCACCGCGACCCTGGCCCTGCAGCACCAGCTCGTCGAGCGTGACCTCCCGCGCCTCGTCGATGCGTTGAAGGGCAAGCCCGGCCTCGACACGTCGTACGCCGTCCTCAAGGGCCGGTCCAACTACGCGTGCCTGCACCGCGTGCGTGAGGGAGCCCCCGACGACCAGGGCGCGCTGGTCGAGCTGCCGACCGGGTCGATGGGCGCCGAGGTGATCAAGCTTCGTGAGTGGGCCGAGAAGGAGGCCACCTCGGGTGGCACCGGCGAGAAGGACAACGCGCCGCGTCACACCGAGAAGGTCTGGCGTCAGGTCGCGGTCAGCGCCCGCGAGTGCCTGTCCAAGGCGAAGTGCCCGTTCGGTGAGGAGTGCTTCGCCGAGCAGGCCCGCGAGCGCGCGGCCCAGAGCCAGCTGATCATCACCAACCACAGCCTGCTGGCCATCGACGCCATCGAGGGGGTGCCGATGATCCCCGACTACGACGCGGTGGTGGTCGACGAGGCCCACGAGGTCACCGCCCGGGTCACGCAGGCAGCCACCGACGAGCTGAGCGTGAGTGACGTCGAACGAGCCGCACGTCGTGCCCAGCGCTACGTCGACGGCGACGAGGCCAACGAGCTCGACGACGCGGCCGGTGCGCTCAAGGACGCCCTCGAACGCACCGAGGCCGGCCGCGTCGACCGCATCGACGAGCAGCTGGCCGACGCGCTGGTGCTGCTGCGCGACGGCGCCCGGGCTTGCCTCGGCGCGATGCCGAAGGAGTCCGACGACCCCGATCCGGGGCGCAACCAGGCCAAGGCCGGTGTGCAGGAGGTCTTCACCACCGCCGAGCGGATGGCCGCAGACCTCGACTCCGACGTGCTCTGGCTCAACGACCGCGAGCCCCAGCGTGGTGGGCCCCAGCTGTGCGTCGCGCCCCTCCAGGTGTGGGGCCCGATGCGCGACAAGCTGCTCACCGACAAGACCGTGGTCTTCACCTCGGCGACGCTGATGCTCGGTGGTGACTTCACCAACGTCGGCTCGTCGCTGGGCCTCAGGCCGACCGAGCGGATCGCCACCACCGAGGTCGTCCAGCGCACCGACGACGTGCTGCCCTGGCGGGGCATCGACGTCGGCTCACCGTTCAACTACGGCCAGCAGGCGATCCTCTACGTGGCCAGGCACCTGCCACCGCCCGGTCGCGACGGGCTCGGCAAGGCGCAGCTCGACGAGATCGTCGACCTGGTCGACGCCGCCGACGGCCGCACCCTGGGCCTGTTCTCCAGCAAGCGCGCTGCCGAGGCGGCCGCCGACGAGGTGCGCAGGCGCCTGCCCCACCTGACCACGCTGGCCCAGGGCGAGGCCCAGCTGGCCGAGCTGCAGAAGCAGTTCGTGGCCGACCCGCACACCTGCCTGTTCGGCACGCTCAGCCTCTGGCAGGGCCTCGACGTGCCCGGCGAGACCTGCCAGCTGGTGCTGATCGACCGCATCCCGTTCCCGCGGCCCGACGACCCGCTGATGTCGGCGCGCCAGAAGGCCGCCGACCAGTCGGGCGGCAACGGCTTCATGCAGGTCGCGGCCACCCACGCCGCGTTGCTGCTGGCGCAGGGCTCCGGCCGCCTGATCCGCACGCACACCGACCGGGGCGTGGTCGCGGTGCTCGACCCGCGCCTGGTCACCGCGCGCTACGGCAACTTCCTCAAGGCCAGCCTGCCGCCGATGTGGGCCACCACCGACCCGCAGATCGCTCGCAATGCGCTCAAGCGGCTGGCCGGCGCCTGAGCGAGCAAAGGTCCTGGAGTTCGAGTGACTCCGGTCAGCGCACGCCGCAGCGCGAGCGGAACTTCACCCGGTAGTTGCCCAGGCTGCCGTAGTCGCTGTAGCCGGTGCTGCGCGGGTCTCGAGCACCGACGCCGTCGACGCGCACGTAGTAGGTGCCGGCCGTGCGGGTCCCGACGTAGCTCGCGTCCAGGCCGGTCGGTGAGCCCGAACGGGCCGACAGCGGGTTGCGCCTGGCCAGCACTCGGCCGTTGCGGTTGAGCAGGGTCAGGGACACGTCGAGGTTCGGGCTGTACGGCGCGTTGGCGACCTGGACGCTCAGCCGGGCTCGACAGGTCGTGCGCAGGCGGAACACGTCTGTGTCGTTGCGCCTGCCGATCACTCCGGCCCGCGCGAGCCCGGAGCGCAGGCGGGTGGCCCGGCTCAACCGCGCAGCGTGATCGTCGGCGCGGTACGGCGCCCCGTGTGCGCGCATCACGGAGAGGTCGTTCTCGCGCTCGGTGGCGCCGACGTACTCGCCGCGGCTCCACTGGGTGAGTGGGCGCAGCGAGGAGCCCATGATCGGGGCCCAGATGCCGTGGCCGGTGTAGTACGCGTTGCCGTTCTTGCCGTCGTGGCTCAGCCCCAAGGTGTGGCCGGCCTCGTGCGCGACCACGAGCCCCATCTGCTGTGGACGGTTGTCGACCTCGCGCGGGAAGACCCAGAAGACGCGGGCGCCGTTGGCGGCGGGGTGGTTGAACACGCCGACCAACGCGACTCCGGCACAGCCCGGACCACCGCAGACCTGGTTGCGGATCGTGGTCGAGCCGGTGATCACCGAGTGCACGCCGAAGGTCGTGTCGGCGGAGCCGGAACGGGTCAGCGCATCGGCAGGTGGGCGCTCGGTGGTGACGTCGACCTGGAAGGGGGCGTAGTCCTCCGCGGTCCGGCGCCACGTGCTCTGGATCGCCCGGCGCTCGCCGGCACCGAAACCGGCACGGCCGTTGGTGTCGAAGCCGGGCGCGTCATAGCACCGCGGGCGCAGGCCCTGGCTCCACTCGGAGTCGCAGACCCGCTCGCCGTCGAAGTCGAGATAGATCGTACGGCGGGAGCCGGGGCGACTGTGCAGCCGGAAGGTCTGGGACAGGGGAGCCGAGGCCCGGGCCGCCGGCTCGGCGTCGGATGCTGCCCCGGCACCTTCGAACGTGTCGGCGTAGTAGAGGCGGTTGCCGCCCGTGAGCCGTGCGGACGGATCCTCGGTGAGAAGGTCCGTGACCTGGTCGACCGTTTGCCCGGCCAGCGCTGCCGCGTCCTTCAACTCTGACGGGGCGACGCGCTGGCCGCCTGCGGAGGTGAGGTCACGCCCGCCGTCGGGGCTGCCGCTCCCCGCGGTGCCGCTCCCCGCAGTGCCGCTCGCCGGAACGGCGACAAGCGCCCCGAGGGTGAGGATGCAGACGGAGGTCAGGGTCAGGGTCGTGGCGCGCAGCATGGCGTGATCGTGCCACGAATTCGGCGGTACGTTTCGTGGTACTCGTCGAGACGAGCCGAATGTTGGTCAGACCCGGCGCAGGACCGCGGTGACGATGCCGAGGATCGAGGCGTTGGTGCCGTCGATCGGGTCGTAGGCGTCGTTGTGCGGCATCAGCCAGACCTGGCCGTCCTTGCGCTGGAGGGTCTTCACGGTGGCCTCGCCGTCGATCAGGGCGGCCACGATCTCACCGTTGCGGGCGGTCTGCTCCTGGCGGACCACGACGTAGTCGCCGCTGCAGATCGCCGCGTCGATCATCGAGTCGCCGGAGACCTCGAGCAGGAACAGCGTGCCCTCACCGACCAGGGTCTTGGGAAGCGGGAAGATCTCCTCGACCCGCTCGTCGGCCAGGATTGGTCCACCGGCTGCGATGCGCCCCACCACGGGCACGTAGGTGGCGGCGGGCATGGCGTCGCCGATGCCGGTCTCGTCGATGCCGGTGTCGTCGGCGGCGCTGATCGAACGGCGCGCGGCCAGCACCTCGGGCAGGAACACCTCGATCGCGCGGGGTCGGTTCGGGTCGCGCTTGATGAAGCCCTTGGCCTCGAGCACCTTCAGCTGGTGGGAGACCGAGGAGGAGCTGGTCAGCCCGACGATCTCGCCGATCTCGCGCATGCTCGGCGGGTAGCCGCGGTTCTCGAGTGAGTCGCGGATCGTGTTCAGGATGCGCTGCTGGCGCGGCGTGAGTCCCGTCGCGTCCGGGGGGCCGTCGGGGAACTCGGCGACGTTGTCCTTCGATGCCATCGGGGTGCCTTCCGCAGTGCTGGTCCTGGTGGGGTTCTCAACCTAGCCCGATTCGCCCGTCGGTTCAAACACCTGTTCGAACGTGTCGTGGGTCGATTTCGAGGTGGTCGATCGGGGTTGTCGGGAAGCGCAAAGGGCGGGACTCGCGTGGGAGTCCCGCCCTTTGTCTTCCCCATCCGCAGGCCGGGGTCGAGTCGAACCTGCGGAAGCTGTGTGGCGCTCAGTCGAGCGGGACGTAGATCTCCTGGCCGGCGACCAGCATGGAGGAGTCGAGGGCGTTGAGCTCCTTGATGGTGTGCACCATCTCGCGCACCTCGCCGTCCTCGGCCAGGTCGGCGGCGATCGCCCACAGGGTGTCGCCTGCCTCGACGGTCACGGCCCGGGTGGGCTGATCGACGCCGGCGTGGTTGGTGGCCATCGAGGAGGCGCCGAAGAGGAAGGCGGCGGCGAGCACGACGAGCATCGCGGCGACGAAGACGGCCAGGCGACCGCGACGCGTCAGGCGCACCTGGCCGGCCGAGCGCTGCGTCGTCGAGCGCTGCGTGGTCGGGCTCAGCGTGGTCGGGCTCAGGGTGATGGTGCTCATGGGGACCTCCGGGGGAAGGGGGTGGTCTGTGTCCGACGAATGTCTACAGACGACCACCGACAACGGGCTTCCGGAGCAGGGGATCGATCAAACTTTCGATCGAACACATGTACGACGGTAGAGCATGTGTTCGAACGATGCAAGAACCCGGCCGAACAATTGTTCGACCGGGTACTCGGTGTCCGAGGAGCGAGCGGCGGGAGACCTCAGCGGCGTACCCGCACCACCTTCGAACGCGCCGGGCGGCACTCACCCAAGGTCACGAAGGAGACCGGCGCCTCGACGTAGAACCTGCCGGGCTTGCGGCCCGCGCGACGCAGCACCCAGTTGCCCGCGGCCGTCGTACGCACCCTGCCGACGCGGGCGGCGCGGCGGGTCCCCGGCATGACGCGCATGAGGTTGACCACCTGGCGGGAGCGGCAGGCGGCCAGCGTCGAGGTGAGGCGACCCTCGAAGCGCTTGGTCCGCACCCGGTAGGCGAAGCTGGCCGCACGAGCGCGCTTGGGGCAGCCGGTGTCGTTGTAGGCCGCGGCCAGGGGGCACATGTCGCCCCGCTCGTAGCCGTCGGAGTCGGCGTCCGGATCGCACGGGTCGCCGAGGCCGTTGCGGTTCATGTCGCGCTGGTTGGCGTTGGCATGGCCGGGGCAGTTGTCCGAGGCGTTGGCCACGCCGTCGCCGTCGATGTCGGGGTCGCACGCGTTGCCGAGGCCGTCGCCGTCCCGGTCTGCCTGGTCGTAGTTGTCGACCTCGGGGCAGTTGTCCTTCCTGTTCTCCCAGGAGTCGTCGTCGATGTCGCAGTCGTAGACGACCTTGACCGACCACGACGTCAGGGTGCCGGCCGGGCTGCTCTGCAGGAAGGGTGGCGTGTTGGTCACCTTCAGGGTCCAGGTCCCGTTGGCCTGACCACCCGTCAAGGCACCGATCGGGGAGGCGGAGGTGGCGGTGCCGGACCTGCCGTCCGGCGTCGCCAGGCTGACCGTGAGGTTGTTCGGCGCGGGGTGCGTGATCGCGAAGGTCGCCGTTGCCGAGATCACGGTCCCGGGCCGGTAGGCCGCCACGGGGACGGTGGCACTCACGGACGTCGTCTGGAACACGGGACTGGCGGGGATCGCGGCACCCTGGCCGGCCCGCGTGATGGTGCAGGTCGCCTCGGTGGGCAGGTCGTCGAAGTCGTCGGCCGTGACGCTCGACGACGTGACGCTCGACGATGCGACGCTCGAGGCCGTGGCCACTCCCGCCGCGCCGGTCACGCCCGCCAGGCCGGTCAGTGCGAGCGTCAAGATGCTGGTGCGGGCAACGAGCGCGCGGACAGACATGTGAACCCCTCATCGGATGAAGGCACGCCTGTGGGCGCACGGGGATCAGGCTAGGTCAAGCGCGGACGGCGAGTGAGCGTTTCCATTGATTTCACGCACCCGACCAGGCCGCCCACAACTCGGCGTAGCGGCCGCCTGCGTGGAGCAGCTCGTCGTGACTGCCCTGCTCCACGATGCGGCCCTCGTGCATGACCAGGACCCGGTCGGCCGACTCGGACTGGGTGAGCCGGTGCGCGACCACCAACGACCCGCGGCCCCGGGTCACCGCGAGCGCGGCCTGCTCCAGGTCACGAGCACCGGACGAACCGGCCTCGGCGGTCGCCTCGTCCAGGACGACGAACCACGGGTCTGCCAGCTCGATCCGGGCCAGCGCCAGCTGCTGCGCCTGCGCGGGGGTGAGGTGGTGGGCGCCTCCGCCGACCCGGGTGTCGAGTCCGTCGGGCAGGGCGTCGACCCACCCGAGCGCGGAGACTCCGGCCAGCGCGGCGCGCACGGAGACGTCGTCGGCGGCTTCGTCGACCAGGGTCACTGCGTCACGCACGGTGCCGGAGAAGACATGGAAGTCCTGGCTGATCAACGCAACCCGTGAACGCAGACCGGCCGGCGCGAGGTCGTCGTACGACACGCCGGCCAAGGTGGCGGCACCGGCCGTGGGCGGGAGTACGCCGGCCGCGATCGCGCCCAGCGTCGTCTTGCCGGCGCCGGTCGCGCCGACCACGGCCACCCGCTCTCCGGGGGCGATGGTGACGGTGACGTCGCTGAGCACGGGCCGGCCCTCGACGTAGGCATGTCCGACCGCGGAGAGCACGAGCGGTCCGGGCTCCCCAGGAGTGGTGGCGGTGCCGGCGGGTGCCGGTGGCATCTGGGCGACCCCGGCCAGGCGGGCGAGTGAGGCGCCCGTGGACTGCACCTGGTCGAAGATGAACAGCAGCGCGCCGATCGGGTTGAACAGTCGGTGGAAGTAGAGCGCCGCGGCAGTGACCGCGCCGACGGTGACCTCATCGGCGCGCACCAGCCAGAAGCCCGTGCCGAGCACGAGGCACAGCCCGATCACCTCGGCTCGGTTGGAGCGGGCGAAGAACCGGGTGAGCAACGCGAAGACGGTGACCGTGATGCCGCGGGCCTCGTCGGAGCGTCGGGTGATCACCTCGAGCTGGCCGCCCTCGAGGGAGTAGGCGCGCAGGGTCGCGGCGCCCTGCAGCCCACTGACCAGGGCCTGGGCTCGTTCGCCCTGGGCGACGCGTTCGCGGGCGTAGAACGGACCCGAGCGCGGGAGGTACCAACGCAGTCCCAGCACATAGAACGGCACGGCGCACAGGCCGGCGATGCCGAGTCGCCAGTCCAGCGCGAAGAGCCCGACCGCGGTGAACCCGACCAGCACCAGGGAGTTGACCAGAGTCGGGATGATCTCGGTGAGCGACTCCGCCACCGAGCGTGCGTCGTCGCCGACCCGGGAGAGCAGGTCGCCCGTGCCGGCAGCCTCGACCCGGGCCGAGTCAAGGGCCAGTGCCTTGTCGAGGACGTCTTCGCGCAGCTGCGCCAGGGCCGGCTCGCCCGCGCGGGCCAGGCAGGCCACGGACACCCAGGTGGCCAGTGCGCCGACCAGGGCAGCCACTGCGATGATGACAGCGGCGCGGTTGATGTCGGCGGGGGCCGCGTCCTCGCGGACCAGGTCGACGATGCTGCCCAGCATCCAGGGCGCCACGAGTGCGGCGAGCCCCGCGATCACGAACGAGATCGTGGAGAGGATCAGCGGCAGGCGGTGGCTCTTGACCAGTCGCCAGGCCAGCGCTGACGTCTCTGCGCGGGTGGCGATCGGCAGGATGTCGCGCTCGGTGGTGGCGCTCATCGCAGCACCAGCTCGGCGTACGCCGCATCGTGGGCAAGGTCGTGGTGGCTGCCCTCGGCGACCACCCGTCCTTCGCGCACGAGCACGACACGGTCGGCCTGGGCGAGCAGTGCCGGACTGCTGGTGACCAGCCAGGTCGTACGCCGTCCCGTGCCGCGCATGGCCCGGATCCCGGCCGCGATGCGGTGTTCGGTGACCGCGTCGACCGCGGTCGTGGGGTCGTGCAGCACCAGCAACGGGATGTCGACGGCCAGTGCGCGGGCCAACGCGATGCGTTGCCGTTGGCCACCCGACCACGTGCTGGCGTCGGCGCTGACCGGCTGGTCGAGACCGGCCGGGTCGAGCGCAGCGACGTCGACGGCCGACGAGGCCTCGAGAAGTGTCTGCAGGGCCGCGTCGTCCAGGGCGCTGAGGGGGTCGACGTTGCTGCGCAGGGTGCCCTCGAAGAGGTCGACGTGGTGCGGGCTGACCAGCAGCTGCGCGTGGCGCGAGTCGGTGGTGAGCTCGGCAAGCGGAACCCCGCCCAGGGCGACCACGCCGGCGCCGGGCGGCAGCTCGCCGGCGAGCAGCCGCACCAGGGAACCGGCGGTGGTGGGGTCGGCGACGGCCAGGCCCAGGATCTCGCCGGGCGCGGAGGTGAGGTCGAGGCCGTCCATCCCCGGGGCGTGGACACCGCGCAGCGTGAGCTCGTGCGAGCCGGCGGAGGAGCCACCCGCCTCGACCAGCGGTGGCGTGTGCAGGAACGTGACGATGCGTCGGGCGGAGGCGTGGGAGCGGGCCGCGTGGGCGCTGATGTCGCCGAGCATGCCGAGCGGCTCGGCGAGGTACTGGGTGAGCCCGACGACCGCGACCAGCTCGCCGACGGTGATCTCGCCCGAGAGTGCTCGATGGCCGGCGATCAGGGCGACGACGGCGAGGAAGAGCCCGCTCAGGCCGGCGGTCAGGCCCGTCATCAGGCCGTACGACGACGTGCTGGCGATGCTCGCCGTGCGCGCATGCTGACTGAGCCTGCGATATCGCGATCCGGCAACAGCCTCGGCGCCGATGCCCTTGAGCACGCGCAGGCCCTTGATCAGGTCGGTGGCCACGCCGGTGGCCTCGGCGATGGTGGCCTGCTGGTGCTCGGTGCGTCGCGAGATCGCCGGGGTGACGACCTGGGCGAGCAGCAGCACCAGCGGTACACCGATGACGACGACCAGCCCGAGCACGACGTCGATGCTGAAGAGCAGCACGGCGGCGACGACGACGGAGAAGAAGGCGGCAACGGTGAAGGCGATCGAGCGCAGCACGAGCCCGACCATCTCGGCATCCGCGGTGGCCAGGGAGAGTGTCTCGCCGGGCATCAGGTTGCTGCGTGCACCGCGACGGTGCAGGGCATGGGCGGCGATCTCGACACGCACCTCGTGCATCTCGCGCTGCACCACGCCGAAGCCGATGCGTGCGCCGAACCGGTAGCCGTAGCTCAGCACCGTGAACAGCAACACCAGCCCGAGACCGGTGATGACCAGCTCGCGGACCTCGCCGGTGGTGACCGCGCGGTCGATGATCACGCCGATCATCACCGGCACCATCGTCTCGCAGACCTGCCAGAGGCTGAGCAGCGCGAAGCTGGCCGCCATCGGCCACCGGTTGCGCATCAACCCGCGCAGGAGGAGGGCCCACGCGGTCGGAGGGATCGGCGACGTCACCAAGTTAGGTTAGCCTAACTGTTGAGGTGGTCGTCCTCGGGCCGGTGTTCAGCGAGCGGCGCGCTTGCCGCCCTGCTGTCGAGCCGCGGGAACGACCGGGAGCGGCGCCGTCTGCTCCGTCGCGGCGGGCCAGCCGGTCTCGTGTCCGTTCGTCGCGTGGCCGTCTGCCTCCTGCAAGGGCGCTGGAATGTTCGACACCAGCCGGGGCACCTGCGTGGGCATCGACGCGGGGTCGGTGATGATGCCTGCCGCACGCAGCAGGCGGCCGACCAGGATCATCCCGGCGAACAGGCAGGCCGCTGCGCCGACGCAGGCCAGCGCGAGGAAGCCCCAGGCTCGTGACTCGCCGCCACGTGCCGTCGAGCCGAAGTCGATCGCGGCGTAGACGAGGTAGCCCCAGGCGACGACGCACAGCGTGATCGCCAGGCTGAGCACGAGCACGCGTTTGTTCGGGAGTGACCGTTTCTTTGGCCCCCGCCGTGATCCTGCCCGTCTTCCCGCACCCTGCTGCGCCACGTGGGTCATTGTGTCAGGCGCCGCAACTTCGGGAGGCGGCTTGAGAGTTTTGGCCGCCGACGGTGCAGGGTTTCGCGCAACATCTGCGTGAAACCCTGCACCGTCGGGCCGCCCGCCCGCCCGCCC
>NZ_BCRJ01000058.1 GCF_001552535.1 Nocardioides jensenii JCM 1364 = NBRC 14755
CCACACCACCACCAGGTTCTCCACACCACATCCACAGGCTCGACAGCGGCAGCCGGGGACCCGATCAGGAGACAGCGCACCACGAGGTTCGACCTGCCCCAGGACGGCAGCCGATCAGGCGCCGATCCCGGGCATGGTCGCGAGCACGGCCGCGAACTGGGCCAGCTCCGTCTGCCGTCGTCGTACGTCGTTTCGCAGCATCGCGCCCAGGCCGATGCCGCGTGTCAGGTCGATCGTCAGCCGCACCGACTCCTCGGCCGAGGGCACCGCGCGGTCCACACGAAGGAGCTCGGCCGTGGTCCGGAACAGCTCGCGACTGAACCGACGCTCGAGCGGCATGACGAGATCGTGCAACGTCGGATCGGTGGATGCGGCGACCCACAGGTGCGTGGCGGCGCGACCGTAGGGACCTGCCCAGAGATCGGTGAGCAGCTCGACGACCGCCAGAGGCCGGTCTCCACTGTCGGCGACACGAGCCTCCTGCTCTCGCATCTCACGGGTGAGCTGGTCGGTGACCGACTCCACGGCCGCCCGCACGAGGTCGTCGCGGGTGGCGAAGTGATGCTGCGCGGCCCCACGGGAGACTCCCGCCCGTGCCGCCACCGCGACCACCGAGGTGCCCGCCCAGCCGACCTCGGCCAGACTCTCGATGGTCGCGTCCAGCAACCGCTGCCGGGTCGCCCGAGACCGAGACTGCTGCGGCTGGCTCATGTCACTCGTAGAGGCGTGCGATCACGTGGGCGTACTTCTCGTTGATCGGCTTGCGGCGCAGCTTGAGAGTCGGGGTGAGCACCTCACTGCCGGGCAGCCAGTATTCGGGCAGCACCTCGACCTTCTTGACCTGCTCGACCCGCGACAGCTTCGCGTTGCCGGCGTCGATGCCGGCCTGGACCGCGGCCAGGAGCTCCGGGTTCTTGGCCAGCGTCGCCGGGTCGGCGGCAACGCCCGCCTTCTCGGCGAAGGCGGCCGAGACGTCGGGATCCAGCGTCACCAGTGCCACGTTGAAGGCGCGTCCGTCGCCGATCACGGTGATCGTGGCGGCCAGCGGCGTGGTGACCTTGAGAGTGTTCTCGATGTTGGACGGCGACATGTTCTTGCCCGCCGAGCTGATGATCAGCTCCTTCTTGCGGTCCACGATCGTCAGGTAGCCGTCGGCGTCGAGGGTGCCGACGTCGCCCGTGTGCAGCCAGCCGTCCTCGTCGATGGCCTCCCGGGTCTTGTCGGGGTCGTTGCGATAGCCGGGCATGACGCCCGGGCCACGGAACAGCACCTCACCATCCTCGGCGATGCGGACCTCAGTGCCGGGCAATGCCGGGCCGACACTGCCGACCCGGGCCTTGCCGGGCGGATTGATCGTGCCGGCGCCGGAGAGCTCCGACATGCCCCACAGCTCGCACACGTTGATGCCCAGCCCCATGAAGAACTTGAGGGTCTCCGGTGCGATCGCAGCGGCACCCGACCAGGCCCACTTGAGCTCGGCCATGCCGAGAGCCTCACGGACCTTGCCGAGAACCAGCTTGTCCGCCAGGTCGAACTGCACCTTGTCGAGGCCACCGAGCCGGCGGCCGGCGAGCTGGGCCTCCGCGTTCTTCTCGGCCATGCCCAGCGCCCAGCCGGCCAGCTTCTTCTTGACCGGGCTCTCCTCGGCGGCCAGCTTCGCCTCCACGCCCATCTTGATCTTCTCCCAGACCCGCGGCACCGCGAACCAGATCGTCGGCCGGGCGTCGGGCAGGGCGGTGGCGATGGCGCGCGGGTCGGCGACGTAGGTGACCTGCACCCCCGTGGTCGCGGAGAAGTACTGCGCCGAGGCGCGGTCGGCGATGTGGGCCGCTGGCAGGAACGAGGTGATCCGGTCACCGAACTCCACGTGCACGACCTGCAGAGCCGCGCGCGAGGTCTCCAGGAGGTTGGCGTGGGTCAGCTGCACGCCCTTGGGCGGTCCGGTCGTGCCTGAGGTGTAGATCAGGGTGAGCACGTCGTCCGGTTCGACCGCGCGCCAGGCGGCATCGAAGTCGAAGTCGGGGTCCCCCGACTCCTCGACCTCGGCCAGGCTCGCGGTCGCGCCTTCCGGCAGGTCGCCGGCTCGCGCGTCGACCACGATCACGTGCTCGAGAGCGACACCGGAGGCGAGGATCGCCGGCAGCAGCGCGAGCTCGGTGACCACCGCCTTGTTCCCCGCGTTGCCGAAGAGGTAGTCGATCTGGTCGGGCGAGGAGGTGTTGTAGATCGAGAAGGCGACCACACCCAGGTGCATCGCTCCCGCGTCGACCCACGCGAACTCGGGTCGGTTGGTCAGCATGATCGCGAGCGTGTCCCCATGCCGAAGCCCCAGCCGATGGAGACCCGCGCTGACGGCGCGCACGTGGTCGGCGTACTCCTTCCACGTGACCGAGACCGCGTCCCCGGGCGTGCGCAGCGCGACCGCGTTCGGGTCGATGGTGACGGTTCGCTGGAACGCCTCACAGATGGTGGCGGGATCAGACATGACGGGTCTCCCTCACGACGACGATGGCCGAATGTAAGCCACGTCACATCAGCAAAGCAAGCATCCCTGCTTGTTTATCACCGGCTACCGTCAGGCCATGAATGATTTCCGCATCGAACACGACTCCATGGGTGAGATCAAGGTGCCGGCCGAGGCACTGTGGCGGGCCCAGACCCAGCGGGCCGTCGAGAACTTCCCGATCAGCGGCTCGGTCCTCGAGCCGCGTCACATCCGGGCCCTGGCCCTGGTCAAGAAGGCCGCGGCGCGGGTCAACGCCGACCTCGGCGTGATCACCGCAGGCCAGGCGGAGGCGATCGTCACCGCCGCCGACCGGGTCGCCGCCGGCGAGCACGACGACCAGTTCCCCATCGACGTCTTCCAGACCGGATCGGGCACCAGCTCGAACATGAACACCAACGAGGTGCTCGCCTCACTGGCCGCGAAGGCGGGGGTCGAGGTGCACCCCAACGACCACGTCAACGCGAGCCAGTCCAGCAACGACACCTTCCCCACCTCGATCCACGTCGCCGCGGCGACCGCAGTCGTCGACGACCTCTTCCCGGCTCTGGACACGCTCGCCGCCTCCCTCGAGGCCAAGGCCGAGGAGTTCAAGGACCACGTGAAATCGGGGCGCACGCACCTGATGGACGCCACCCCGGTGATGCTCGGCCAGGAGTTCGGCGGGTACGCCGCCACGGTGCGCTACGCCCGCGAACGCCTCGACTCGGCGCTCCCCCGGGTCCGCGAACTGCCCCTGGGCGGCACAGCGGTGGGCACCGGCATCAACACACCGCCCGGGTTCGCCGCAGCCGTGATCGAGCAGCTCAGTGAGCTGACCGGGCTCGAGTTCATCGAGGCCCGCAACCACTTCGAGGCCCAGAGCACCCGTGACTCCCTGGTCGAGCTCAGCGGCGTGCTGCGCACCTACGCGGTCGGGCTGACCAAGGTCTGCAACGACCTGCGCTGGATGAGCAGCGGCCCCACCACCGGACTCGCCGAGATCCATCTGCCCGACCTGCAACCCGGCTCGAGCATCATGCCCGGCAAGGTGAATCCGGTGCTTCCCGAGGCGACGCTCCAGGTCTGCGCGCAGGTGATCGGCAACGACCTCGCGATCGCCACGGGCGGCGCGGCCGGCAACTTCGAGCTCAACGTGATGCTGCCGATGATCGCTCGCAACCTGCTGGAGTCCATCCGCATCCTGTCCACCAGCTCGACGCTGCTCGCCGAGCGGTGCGTCGACGGGATCACCGCCGACGTCGAGCGGATGCGCACGTACGCCGAGTCGTCGCCGTCCGTGGTCACTCCGCTGAACAAGTACATCGGCTACGAGAACGCCGCCAAGGTCGCCAAGAAGGCGATGGCGGAGAAGCAGACGATCCGCGAGACCGTGGTCGCGATGGGCTTCGTCGACGGCAAGCAGCTCACCGAGACGCAGCTCGACGAGGCGCTCGACCTCGCGTCGATGACGCACCCATGAGCTCCCACCTGCTGGCCGGCCTGCTCGACGCGCGGACCGACCGCCTCGTGACCGTCGCCGGCACCACGTTGTCTCATGCCGATCTGCTCGGCGCCGCCGGCGCGGTCGCCGAGTCCCTGGTCGGCCGGCAGCGGGTCGCGGTGTCGGCCACTCCGACGATGACCACCGTCGTCGGCGTGACCGGCGCGCTGCTGGCCGGCGTCGAGGTCGTTCCCGTGCCGCCCGACTCCGGGTCCGCCGAACTGCGACACATGCTCACCGATGCCGCTCCCGATGCCTGGCTGGGCGGGGCCCCCGACGAGACGACGCTGCCGACGATCGACGTCGACGAGGCCGCGCGGGCGTCGTACGAGCCGGGGGTTGTCGACTCCGAACGCATCGCCTTCGTGCTCTACACCTCCGGCACCACCGGCCTGCCCAAGGGCGTGCTCCTCTCCCGCCGCGCACTCACGGCCGGCCTCGACGGGCTGATCGACGCCTGGGGGTGGACGGGTGACGACACCGTGGTCCACGGGTTGCCGTTGTTCCACGTGCACGGGCTGGTGCTCGGCGCACTGGGGCCGCTGCGAGTCGGCGGCAGCCTGGTGCACGTCGGCAAGGGAACCCCCGAGGCGTACGCCGGAGTGGCCGGCACCATGTACTTCGCGGTGCCGACGATCTGGTCGCGCATCGCCGAGGCACCCGAGCATGCTGCTGCCCTGCGTGATGCGCGACTTCTGGTCAGCGGCAGCGCGGCCCTTCCGGTGCCGGTCTTCGAGCGGGTCCGGGAGCTCACCGGGCACGAGGTCGCCGAGCGCTACGGCATGAGCGAGACCCTGATCACCGTGGCCACCCGCGCCGACGGCGTGCGACGTGCCGGATGGGTCGGCGTCCCCGTCGACGGTGTCGAGACTCGCGTGGTGGGTGACGACGGAGCTGCCGTCGCCCACGACGGTGAGTCGGTCGGCCGGCTCGAGGTGCGCGGGCCGACGCTGTTCAGCGGCTACCTCAACCGCCCCGAGGCCACCGCGGAGTCGTTCACCGACGACCGCTGGTTCCGCACCGGCGACGTGGCCGTCATCGACGCAGCCGGAAACCACCGCATCGTGGGCCGGGAGTCGGTGGACCTGATCAAGTCGGCCGGGTACCGCATCGGTGCCGGTGAGATCGAGTCGACCTTGCTCGGTCACCCGGCGGTGGCGGAGTGCGCCGTGATCGGCGTGCCCGACCCGGACCTCGGCCAACGGATCGTGGCCTTCGTGGTGGCCCACTCACCGGTCAGTGCGGCCGAGCTCACGTCGCACGTCGGCGAGGAGCTCTCGGCGCACAAGCGTCCGCGCGAGGTGGTGTTCGTCGACGCGCTGCCGCGCAACGAGATGGGCAAGGTGCAGAAGAAGCGCCTCGCTCAGTAGGGCGCGCTCAGTACCAGTTGTTGCTCTGGCTGTGGCCCCACGCGCTGCACGGCGAGCCGTAGCGGTCCTGGATGTAGCCCAGGCCCCAGCGGATCTGCGTGGCGGGGTTGGTGGCCCAGTCGGCACCGGCCGAGCTCATCTTGGAGCCGGGCAGCGCCTGCGGGATGCCGTACGCCGAGGAGCTGGGGTTGTCCGCGCTGGGGTTCCAGCCGCTCTCCTTGGTCCACAGCGAGTCCAGGCAGCCGAACTGGTCCGAGCTGAAACCGAACTCGGAGAGCAGGGCACGAGCCACGCTGCGCGGGTCGTCGTCGGTCGCATCCTCGGTGGCGACGACCGCGTTGCCGGTGGCGGTGCTGGTGGCGGCACTCAGCTCGGCCTGCTTGGCCGGGTCCGCGGCGCTGCGACGGTCGGAGCGCGACGGCTCCTCCTCGCGACGCTCGGCGAGGTCATCGGCACTCAGCGGCCGCACCGCGTCGAGGCTGGCGGCCATCGGGGTGACGTCGCGCTTGGCGACGGCACCGTCGTTGAGCATTCCTGTTCCGACAGTGGCGCCGGTGGCGGCCACAGCGATCGACGACAGCACGAGGGTGTTGCGCAGCGCCTTCTTCGGAATCCCGGCAGCGGTGGGTTGCTTGTGCTTGGGGATGTACTTCTTGTGCTTTGACAAAGGGGTACCCACGGGTTGAGGTCAGGACTGATCGATCGGCCAACGTGCCCCCCGGCGCCCGAAAGATCTTGACCACCCTGCATGACAGGGCCACTGCAGGCAAACCGGACACGGCCAATCCACAGGCGAGCCCGGTCACACCCGCGACTCATCAGTCACACGGGTCACACCGGGCTCGCCTCGCCCCACAGGCATCGCGTCACTACATCGTGACGTTCTCCAGCATCTCGGTGACCAGGGCCGCGATCGGCGACCGCTCGGAGCGCGTCAGGGTCACGTGGGCGAAGAGCGGGTGCCCCTTGAGCTTCTCGACCACGGCCACCACCCCGTCGTGCCGGCCGACGCGCAGGTTGTCACGCTGGGCGACGTCGTGGGTCAGCACCACCTTGGAGTTGGCACCGATCCGCGAGAGCACGGTCAGCAGCACGTTGCGCTCCAGCGACTGCGCCTCGTCGACGATCACGAACGCGTCGTGCAGCGAGCGGCCGCGGATGTGGGTGAGCGGCAGCACCTCGAGCATGCCGCGGTCCAGGACCTCCTCGATCACGTCGCGGGTGGTGAGCGCCCCCAAGGTGTCGAAGACGGCCTGCCCCCAGGGCGACATCTTCTCGTTCTCCGAGCCCGGCAGGTAGCCCAGCTCCTGGCCACCGACCGCGAACAACGGGCGGAAGACCACCACCTTCTTGTGCTGGCGACGCTCCATCACCGCTTCCAGGCCGGCACACAGGGCCATCGCCGACTTGCCGGTGCCGGCCCGGCCGCCGAGGGAGACGATGCCGACCTCCGGGTCGAGCAGCATCTCCAACGCGATGCGCTGCTCGGCCGACCGACCATGGACGCCGAACGCCTCACGATCGCCGCGCACCAGGTGCACCTGCTTGTCGGGCCCGACCCGGCCCAGCGCGGTGCCGCGGTCGGAGAGCAGCACGAGACCGGTGTGGCAGGGCAGCTCCCGGGCCGCCTCCAGGTCGAGCACGCCGTCGTCGTACAGCTCGTCGAGGTCGGCCGCGGCCACGTCGAGCTCGGCCATGCCGGTGTGCCCGGAGTCCTCGTTGAGGTTCTCGGCACGGTATTCCTGCGCGTCGAGGCCGACCGAGGACGCCTTGATCCGCAGCGGGAGATCCTTGGAGACGAGCGTGACCCGAGCGCCTTCGTCGGAGAGGTTCTGCGCCACCGCCAAGATCCTGGTGTCGTTGTCACCGAGGCGGAACCCGCTCGGCAGCGACATCGGGTCGGTGTGGTTGAGCTCGACCCTGATCGTGCCGCCCGCGTCGCCGACCGGAATCGGCTTGTCGAGTCGACCGTGCGTCACCCGCATCTCGTCGAGCATGCGCAACGCGGAGCGGGCGAAGTAGCCCAGCTCCGGGTGGTGACGCTTGCCCTCGAGCTCGGTGATCACGACGACGGGCAGGACCACCTCGTGCTCCTCGAACCGGCGCATCGCACCCGGGTCGGCGAGCAACACGCTCGTGTCGAGCACGTAGGTGCGGGTGGTGACGGTCTTGCTCTGCTTGGAGGCCACGGATCTCACCCTTTACGAACCGGTACGCGCACTCCCGCTCCCGGCTCTAACTCATCCACATGGACCGGGAAATCGCCCGAAGACCGGAGTGCCGGCCTCCGTAGGCACAGGCCGCCCCAGCGGCTGTGCAACAGTCGTGAACCTTCACGTCCGGGCCTCCCGATACAGCGAGCTTCCCCACTCGCCGGTACTGCGAAATTACGCCGGGTGACCAAGGAATTCGGGAGACACGCCCGAACGCAGGGTGAAGGTTGCGTGGCCGGGAGAGGCACCCGCTTCCCGGCCCGTGCCGGGCAGGCTCAGGCGCCGAACCTGCGCTCGCGCTCGGCGTAGGCCCGGATCGCGCGGAGGAAGTCGACCCGGCGGAAGTCGGGCCAGAACGCCTCGCAGAAATAGAACTCGCTCTTCGCGCTCTGCCAGAGCAGGAACCCACCCAGGCGCTGCTCCCCCGAAGTGCGGATCACCAGGTCGGGATCGGGCTGGCCCTTGGTGTAGAGGTGCTCGCTGATGCTGTCGACGTCGATGTCGTGGGCGAGGTCCTCGAGCGAGGTGCCCTTCTCGGCGTGCTCCAGGAGCAGGGAGCGTACGGCGTCCGCGATCTCACGGCGACCGCCGTACCCGACGGCGACGTTGACCAGCATGCCGTCGACCTCACGCGTCGCGTCCTCGGACTCCTTGAGCCGGCGGGCCGTGGCCGCGGGGAGCAGGTCGAGCGCACCGACGGGGTGCAGGCGCCAGCGTTTCTGGTCGGCCAGCGAGGCGACCGCGTCCTCGATGATGGTCATCAGCGGCTCGAGCTCGGCGGCGGGGCGGTTCAGGTTGTCGGTGGAGAGCAGCCACAGGGTGACCACCTCGATGCCGACCTCCTCGCACCAACCCAGCAGCGGCTCGATGTTGGCCGCCCCGGCGCGGTGCCCGTGAGCGGTGTCGGCGCCCACGGCCTTGGCCCAGCGACGGTTGCCGTCGAGCATCACACCCACGTGCTTGGGCAACCGGTCGGTCGGCAGAAACTTCACGACACGCGCCTCGTAGGCCGGGTAGAGCACCCGTCGAATCGCTCGTTTCCAGTCCGCCACGCCTCGATGTTACCGGGGTCGGGTCCTCATCTCGGGTGACCTGGCCCTCATTCCGCTGCGTCGCAACCTACGGTGCCGTAACTTGGAAACCATGAACGACATGATTCGCACGCGCCTCGACGAGGTGGTGGACCGCGCCCAGGACAAGCTCGCCGACGTGAAGCCGAAGCTTCGAGGCTGGCTGCACGCCTGCACGGCCCCACTGGCCCTGGCCGCCGGCATCGTGCTGATCGTGCTCTCCCCGACCCAGTCGACGCGGATCGCCTCGGCCGTCTTCGCGGCCAGCGCGCTGGTGTTGTTCACCGTCTCTGCGATCTACCACCGCGGCACCTGGTCACCCCGCACGTGGGCGTTCCTGCGGCGCTTCGACCACGCCAACATCTTCGTGCTGATCGCCGGCTCCTACACGCCGTTCGCCGTGCTGTTCCTCGAGGGGTCGGCCCGTCTCACCCTCCTCGCCGTCGTGTGGACCGCCGCCATCTCGGGCGTGTTCTTCCGCGTCTTCTGGACCGACGCCCCGCGCTGGCTCTACACCCCGATGTACATCGCCCTGGGCTGGGCCGCCGTCTTCTTCATCCCCCAGTTCATCGACGGCGCCGACCGTTTCAGCAACGGCATCGCGATCGCCGTCCTCGCCCTGGTGGCGGCCGGCGGTCTGCTCTACACGATGGGGGGCGTGGTCTACGGCTTCAAGCGCCCCGACCCCTCGCCCTCGTGGTTCGGCTTCCACGAGGTGTTCCACACCTTCACGATCCTGGCGTTCATCACGCACTACGTCGGCATCTCGCTGGCGACGTACTCCCTGCGCTGACGCCTGCTCCACCCACCGCCCTAGGCCACCCACAGCGCCAGGACGGTGGCTGCCGCGATCACGCTGACCAGCACGGCCAGGCCCATCACGATCAACGGCTGGCGGTCGGCGGACTTCTCGGTCACCTGGTAGAGCGCGGTCACGCCCAGCAACCCGACGGTGACGTGCAGCAGCACGGCCAGGCCGATGCCCATCACCCAGCCGGCCACCCGGAAACGCCCCCAGGCCAGCCCCAGCACCAGCGGTACGACGATCGCGCCGGCCAGCCCGCCGATCAGCTCCAGCCACCACGGCCGGTCGCCCATCCACGGCAGGTCCGGCGTCCCGCCGATGTCGAAGAGGTCGAGCGTGGCCAGCGCACCGAGCGCGATCACCACGAGGAGCGAGCCGCCGATCACGAGGCGGTGCCGCCAGGTGGTGGCCCTCGACCACGGCACCTGCTCCCCCTTGAGCAGGGTCGCCGTGGCCACCGCGGACCACACCAACCACCGGCGTACGACGCCCGTGCCGGTGTCGGCCATCGCGTCGCGGAAGATGCGGTCAGCCTCGACCCGGTGCACGGCATGCCCGCCCGTGGAGACGTAGGTCGGCGGCTCGTCGTTGCCGAAGCACAGACCGTCGTGCAACAGGGCCGCCGGCAGGTGCGCCCCGGTCTTGGGCACCAACCAGGTGAACAGGGTCGGCACCGACGTCAGGTCGGTGCGGAACGTGGCCGGATCGGCGGGCACCAGCAGCTCGCCGACATGCCGGTCCCGGTAGGCGATCCGACGCATCAGGACGAACTGCTCGTGGCCGTGCACCGACAGCCGCTCCAGGAGGATCTTGGGGTCCTCACCGGGATTCGGCGGCACCTCCGGCTGGTCGGCGACGGCGGGCAGCCCACCGTCGTAGAACCGCCGCGTCTCCTGCTCGACCTGCCCGCCCGCCACGTCCGAGATCTTCATGCCTCCAGAGTCGCAGATTCCGGTGGTCCCGGGGACGCAGACATCGAGGTGTCTCTTCCGGGGTGTAGCAAGCGCGCGATCGGGGAAGGCGACCACCCATGGCCACCGAAGACCCTGTCCCTGCTGCCGACCGTCACCGCCGACGGGTGCTGATCGTCGCCGTCGCCGTGACCCTGCTCCTCCTCGTGGGCGGTGCCCTGCTCTGGGCGGTGCTCGACAATCCCGACGATGCCTCCGTCGACGCCGAGCAGGCCTGCGAGATCGTCGACCGTCTGCCGGACGACATGACGCAGGATGATGCCGACACCTCCCGTGACCAGCTCCGGCTCGGCGCAGCGCTCGGCCTTGCCCTGGCAGCGCAGGAGGGCGACGACGACTACGACGCCCTCGCCGACGCCGCGACCAAGGCCCGCGGCGAGCTCAACATGGACTTCCAGCTGTCCCGGGACACGCTGGACGAGCTGCGCTCGGAGTGCGACGAGATCGACTGACCCCGATCCTCACCAAGATCGGTGCTCAGCCCGCATCCACCGGCTCAGGCGAGGGCGGCCGGGTCCGTCACCGGACGCTCGCAGACCATGTTGCGGCACACGTACGCCGCGGGCGCGTCGTCGACCTCGTCGCGGCCGACAAGAAGCGGGATGTCGTCGCGACCCGGCTCCACCACGAGTACGACGGCCCCGTGCCGGCGGCGCGCAGCCAGCTCGAGGCGGTCACGTTCGACGCCCGGCCGACCGACCACGACGATCTCCTCGGGCCCCTCGAGCATCGACTCGGCGACGGCCAGCGCCCAGCCGGCGAACCGGGGGGCGCGCTCGGCGAGGTGGGCGAGCACGCCGAGGGTCTGCTCGGCCGCGTCCCGATGGCGGCCCGAGCCGGTGAGGGCGGCGTACGTCGCGAGGGCGTGCGTCATCGCGGACTGGCCCGACGGGCTGGCGTTGTCGGAGAGCTCACGGGGCCGTGTGATCAGGGCCTCGGCGTCGGAGGCGGTGTCGTGGAAGCCGCCGTCGTCGGCACGGAAGCGGGCCAGGGCGTCGTCGAGCAGGGCGCCGGCACGCTCGAACCAGACCGCGTCGCCGGTGGCCTGCAGGAGGTCGAGGAACCCGGCGGCGACACAGCCGTAGTCCTCCAGCACGCCGTCGTGACGACCGACCACGCCGTCGCGCGACACCCGCAGGAGGCGCCCCTCGACGAGGTGTACGTCGACCAGCAGCCGGCCGGCCCGCACGGCCGCATCGACGTACTCCGGCCTGCGCAGCAGCGTGCCGGCCGCGCACAGCCCGCTGATCGCCAGGCCGTTCCACGCCGCGACCACCTTGTCGTCGCGTGCGGGCCGCACCCTGGCCGCACGTGCCTCGAACAGCCGCCGCTTCACGTCCTCGAGCCGGGCCAGGTCGTCGGGGTCGTGCAGCAGCTGCAGGGTGGAGGAGCCGTGCTCGAACGTGCCGGCGTCGGTCACCTCGAACGTGGCAGCCGCCCACGCGCCGTCCTCCTCGCCGAGCGCCTCGACCAGCTGGGCCGGGGTCCATGCGTAGAACTTGCCCTCGACTCCCTCACTGTCGGCGTCCAACGCGGACGCGAACCCGCCCTGCGGCGTACCCAGCTCGCGAAGCAGGAAGTCGGCGGTCTCCTCGGCCACCCGGTTGAGACCGCACCGTGCATAGAGGCCGAGCAGCTGCGCGTTGTCGTAGAGCATCTTCTCGAAGTGCGGCACCACCCAGCCGGCGTCGACCGAGTAGCGCGCGAACCCGCCGCCGATCTGGTCGTAGAGCCCGCCGCGCGCCATCGCCACGCAGGTCGCGTCCACCATCCGCCTCGCGAGCGACGGCTCGGTGGTCGAGCCTTCCTTGGTGGTCGCGCCTGTCGAGACCCTTCGGTCGTGTCGCAGCAGGAACTCCAGCACCATGCCGGGCGGGAACTTGGGCGCTCCCCCGAACCCGGCGTTCTGCCCGTCGAACTCCGTGGCCAGGGCACGCACCGCACTGTCGAGCACCTCGACGGTGACCAGCCCGGTCTCGAGGTCACCCTGCACCTGCAGGTGGGCGCCGATCTCGGACGCAGCACGGCGTACCTCGTCGGCACGAGTGACCCACGCGTCGGCAAGCGCCTCGAGGATCTGCATGAAGCTGGCGCTGCCGTGGCGCGGGGTGTCCGGGAAGTAGGTGCCGGCGAAGAACGGGTTGCCGTCATGGTCGAGCACGCAGGTCATCGGCCAGCCGCCGTGCCCGGTCATCGCCTGGGTGGCGTTCATGTAGACCGCGTCGACGTCGGGCCGCTCCTCGCGGTCGACCTTGATGTTGACGAAGTGCTGGTTCATGTACGTCGCGGTCGCGTCGTCCTCGAACGACTCGTGGGCCATCACGTGGCACCAGTGGCAGGCGGAATAGCCGACTGACAGCAAGATTGGTGTATCACGGCGCTTGGCCTCCGCGAACACTTCAGGTCCCCACTCCCACCAATCCACTGGATTTGAGGCGTGTTGGAGCAAATACGGACTCGTCGCGCTGGCCAATCGATTCGCCATTCTTGCCACCTTCTACCAGTGTGAGTTCGTATCAATTCTGGCCACTGATACAAACTCATGATACAAACTCGCGCCCGATCGGGCGTACGATGTCGATCTCGAAGGTCTGCGCTTGTCGAGACCACACCCCCAGCCTAGAAGGGATGCGTCGATGGCCACTCGGGCGAAGTCGACACTGCTCGTCCAAGGCAAGGAGCGAAGGGTCGACGGCGGCCGCCAGTCCTGGCGGGTGCGGCTCTATGCAACCGCCGATGGTTACCAGGTGATGTTCAAGGCGCCGGCGGGCGAGGGCGAACCGTGGAAGCGGGTGCTCCGTCGGGCGGCCACCGAGTCCGAGGCCCGCCAGATCTTCGCCCGGGCCGAGACGGCTCTCGACACCGAGCAGGCGGCGCCGACCAGCGCTCGCGAGAAGGCGACGCAGACGATCGCCGCGCTCGGGGAGAAATACGTGGAGGACAGTCGCCTGCGCGGCAAGGCGATCCGGACGATCCAGGGACGCGAGTCGCGCCTGGCCGCCCACATCGTGCCGGCGATCGGCGATGTGCCCGTCGGGAAGTGGCGGATCGAGCACAGCCGCAAGGTGATGGAACGCGCCGCAGCGACCTTGCATTCGGCGCGAGGCAAGGAGGACCTGCGCGGAGCGATGGCTGCGATGCGCAAGCTGGCTTGGCGGTTGGGCTGGCTGGACCGGTCGATCGACCCGCTCGATGGGCTGGAGATCGGCAAGTCCACCCTGCTCCAGGGTGCGACGACGCACTACGTCGACCCGCGGCTGCGTCCGGAGACGCGCCAGGTGAAGGCGATGGCCGCCGGCGCCGATGCGCTGTGCGGACCGGACGGCACCGACCCGCTGATGACCCGGCTGCCGTTGTTCGGCACCAAGATCCGGGTCGCCGCGTACGGCGGCCTCCGCCTCGGCGAACAGAACGCGCTGCGCGCGATCGACGTCTTCTTCGAACGCGGCTATGTCCACGTAAACGGCAGTTGGACCACCCCGCGCCATTCCCCCGGCTTCCGGGGCCCGGTGAAGAATCACGTGATCCACGAAGTCCCCCTCCCCCGCTCGCTGATGCACGACGAGCTGTTGCCACGAGTGAAGGAACTACTCGACCTGCCCGTGAAGGCTTCGATGCAGCAGGTGCTCAACGCACAAGAGGAGGAACGCCAACGCCGCGCCGCTCTCGCCCTACGTTCTGGCGATTCCAACCTGGCTTGGTGGAACTACCCCGTACCGGCCGAGGACGAGCAGTGGCTCTTCGTGGATACCGTGACCGGCCTCCCCGTGAAGCCCGAGCTGCACAACGAACGCTGGCACCGAGTCCGCGCCCGGGTCGACGAGAACGAGCCAGAGAACGCCTGGCCACGCACGATCGTCTACCGCAACCTGCGCCACCACGCCGCCACCAAGTGGTTCCACGAGGAGCTCGGCGAGTCCTGGGAGGTCGTCGCTCAGTACCTTGGCGACAAGCTCACCACCGTCCTCAACCACTACGTCCGAGCAGGCGAGGACGCGCTGCGGGACTCGGTCAACAAACTGGCCGACCGATGACTTGTCGGTGGCACCTGCGAGTCTGTTCAGTTGCTCCGGAGAAGCCGGGCACCAGGAAGGCAACATGCCCAAGTCGCACCCAACGTCAGCGATCTTTACTAGAGTCTCACCAGTGATCACCGGTGAGTTGAAGAGCAAGATCGACCGCGTCTGGGACGCCTTCTGGTCGGGCGGCATCAGCAACCCGCTCGAGGTGATCGAGCAGATCACCTACCTGCTGTTCATCCGGCGCCTCAACGACATCCAGACGCTGGCTGAGAATAAGGCCCGCGTGACCGGCGGGGCGATCGAGAATCCCGTATTCCTGCCCGGTCAGGCGCACCTGCGATGGAGCCAGTTCAAGAATGCCTCCCCCGACGTGATGCACAAGACCATCGCCGACGAGGTCTTCCCGTTCCTGCGCGGCCTGGGCGATGGCAGCACCTACAGCGAGCATATGAAGGACGCCCGCTTCACCATCCCGACCCCGGCGCTGCTATCGAAGGTCGTCGACATGCTCGACGACATCCCGATGGCCGCCCGCGACACCAACGGGGACCTGTACGAGTACCTGCTCTCCAAGATCGCAGCGGCTGGCGTCAACGGCCAGTTCCGCACGCCTCGCCACATCATCGAGCTTATGGTCAAGATGACCGCACCGAAGCCGTCTGATGAGATCTGCGATCCGGCATGCGGCACGGGCGGCTTCCTCGTCGCTGCGAGCGAGTACGTCCGCGACACACACGCCGATGCCTTGCTCGACTCGACGCAGCGTGAGCACTTCAACAACTCGATGTTCCACGGCTATGACTTCGACTCCACCATGCTCCGCATCGGGAGCATGAACATGCTGCTGCACGGAATCGAATCACCTGACATCCGCTACCGCGACTCCCTCTCCGAGGGTGCAGCCGGCGACGCAGACAAGTACACCCTCATCCTCGCCAACCCACCGTTCGCAGGGTCGCTCGATTATGAGGCCACCGCCAAGGACCTTCAGCGGATCGTGAAGACGAAGAAGACCGAGCTGCTCTTCTTGGCGCTGTTCCTGAAACTGCTCAAGCCCGGAGGCCGGGCAGCCGTCATCGTCCCCGACGGCGTGCTCTTCGGCTCGTCCAAGGCCCACAAGGAGCTGCGCAGGATCCTCGTTGAGGACCAGAAGCTCGACGCCGTCGTGAAGTTGCCGTCTGGTGTCTTCCGACCGTACGCCGGTGTCTCCACAGCGATCCTGTTCTTCACCAAGACCAACTCCGGCGGCACCGATGACGTCTGGTTCTACGACGTTCGCGCTGACGGTTTCTCGCTCGACGACAAGCGCAACCCGGTCGAGGCCAACGACCTTCCCGACGTACTCGGCCGCTGGCAGAACTTCACGGATGAGATGGCCCGCGCCCGCACTGAGCAGTCCTTCCTCGTACCCAAGGCCGACATCGTCGCCCAGGGCTACGACCTCTCGCTGAACCGCTACAAGGAGGTCGTGCACGACGAGATCGAGCACCGCACCCCGCTCGAGATCATCGCCGACGTCGAGATCCTCGAAGACGAGATCGTCAAGGGGCTCGCCGAGCTGAAGGCGATGCTCTCGTGACAGCGGTGGGAGACATTCTGGAGCTGTCGTATGGGAAGGCACTCAAGGGGTCCGATCGCGACGGCGGCAACGTTCCGGTTGTCGGATCCGGCGGCATCGTCGGCGGCCACTCCACTGGAATCACCGACTCTCCAACTATCGTCGTGGGCCGCAAGGGCAGCATTGGCAGCGTTACTTGGATCGACGGGCCTGCATGGCCGATCGACACCGCGTACTTCGTCAAACCGAAGCGCGATGACCTCGATCGGCGGTGGGCCTACTGGATGCTCAAGTCGCTCCGTATGGAGACGATGAACAAGTCCGCCGCAGTGCCCGGACTGAACCGAGACGACGTCTACCGGCTCAACGTCGCACTCCCACCGCTCCCCGAGCAGCGCCGCATCGCGGCGATTCTCGACCACGTCGACGCCCTGCGAGCCAGGCGCAGCGAGCAACTCGCTCACCTCGATGCCCTTGCACAATCGATCTTCATCAGTCTCTTTGGCGACGGCTCGTCAAGCAGATCGAAGACAACGATTGTCTGTTTGGAGGACGTAGTTGAGCGGATTACATATGGATTCACGAATCCCATGTCCCACGTGTCGGCTGGCATTCCGATTGTCACAGCGAAGAGCGTCCGCAACCAAGACATCGACCTAGTCGGAGGCGCCTTCACTACCCGGGATGAGTTCAATGCACTGACTGACAAGTCTCGACCGCGCAAAGGCGACGTGCTAATCACGAAGGACGGGACGATCGGTCGATGCGCCGTTGTCGACACGACCGAGCCATTTTGCATCAACCAATCCGTCGCCGTAGTGCGGCCACGTCAAGACTTGAGACCCCGATACCTGGTCGGGTATTTGACGCTCTCGCGGGTGCAGCGCCTGATGAATGGCATGGGGAAGGGCAACGCACTCAAGCACCTGCAGATCACCGAGCTGGCCAAGTTCTCGATCCCAGTCCCGGCGGTGGAGGAACAATCTCGGTACGAATCGCAGATGGCAATAGTGAACGTCCACCGAGCCGCCCTGCGGCGCAGCGTGGTTGCCGGGAACGAGTTGTTCGAATCCCTTGAGTCCCGTGCCTTCCGAGGGGAGTTGTGACACATGCCGGTTGAGATGAGGATGTGGCGGATCGACGGCGAGGAGCCGAAGCCACTGACGACGTCCGTGCTGCCTGCCGAGAAGGATCTGCACGAATTCCTCAAGCGTGACCCGTCTCTGCTGGGCGAGCGTCTGCTGGTCATCGGCAGCGAGGTGATTGCGCCGTTCGGCGCGCGCCTCGACCTGCTCGCGGTCGACGCCGACGGCAACCTGAATCTGCTGGAGCTCAAGCGGGACAAGACTCCAAGGGAGGTCGTCGCGCAGGTCCTCGACTACGGATCGTGGGTATCGACGCTCTCCCGCGACGACATCATCGACATCGCCACCAAGCACCTCGACCAACCGTTCGAGGCCGCCTTCGAGGACGTCTTCGGAAGCGCCCCGCCCGACGAGCTCAACGGCGACCTCTGCCTCACCATCGTGGCCGCCGAGCTCGACGCGAGTTCCGAGCGGATCGTCACCTACCTTCGTAGCCTTGGCGTGCCCGTCAACGCTGTCTACTTCTCCTATCTCGAAGATGACGGCCGTCGCTACCTGGCCCGATCGTGGCTCTCCTCCTCTGACGAAGCGACCGTGGCGGCGCCGTCCGGCAGCAAGAAGAGCAAGCGTGCCGGATGGAACGGCAAGGACTGGTACGTGACCTTCGCCGGCGGTCAGCGGGTGTGGGACGACGGACGACATTGGGGCTTCGTCTGCGGAGGCGGCGGCAAGATGTGGTCACAGGGCATGCGGTCGCTGCCCAACGGTGCACGGGTCTGGGTGAACGCCGCGCCCATGCGCTACGTCGCTGTCGGTCGGGTGCTCGGCCCTGCGGTTCGCTTCGAGGAAGCGCAGGTCAGGGTAGGCGGGGAGTGGCAATCCCTCGTCGACCAGCCCCTGCAGGGCTACTACGGCGCAGACCCTTCGGTCGCTGATGACCTCGCCGAGTGGATTGTCCCCGTCGAGTGGATCGACTCCCGGCCGCTGGAGGGCGGTTTCTGGGAGAAGGGCCTCTTCGCGAGCACACACAGCGCGTGCAAGCTCCGACAAGAGTTCACTCTGGAGCGTCTCGCGGATCACTTCGGCATCGACGAGGACTGAGCGACCGCATGGGCAACTTCGACTTCGTTCGACAGACGCTGCCGTCACTCCACGACGACTGCGCCCGAGCTGAGTCGTACCTGTCATCGGATCCCCGCTCGGCATGCTTCTACAGCCGACGAGTCGTCGAGGAGCTGGTCGGCTACCTCTATGACGTCCTGTCACTCCCGATCCCCTATCGCGACGACCTGGCAGCGAAGATCAGCGACGCCGCTTTCAAGGCGAAGGTGCCTCAGGGCATCACGCAGAAGTTGACCGCGATTCGGCGTATCGCCAACACAGCCGTCCACGAAAACCGGCAGATCCGGCCTGACGTGTCGCTTGCCGTGCTGCGCGAGCTGTTCAACGTCGTCGTGTGGACGTCGTACCACCACTCCCCGCAGCCGGGCTCGGTGCCTTTGCAGGCACAGTTCGATCCAGCCATCGCCGCCAAGGCCGCGCCCCTGTCTCGCGAGGACGTGACACGGCTCGCGGCGAAGTTCAAGGCCCAGGACGAGGCCCACGCCCGCGAACTGGCCGAGAAGGACGAGCGACTGGCCGCCCACGAGGCCGAGGTCGCTGAACTCCAGGCCCAAATCGCAGCAGCGCAAGTGGCCGCTGCCCCGGACACGCGCGACTATGACGAGGCAGCCGCCCGCGACCTGTTCATCGACGTCCTCCTCCACGAGGCCGGGTGGACGCTGGATGACGAGCACGACCGCGAGTACCCAGTCAACGGCATGCCCAACGCCGAGGGCAAGGGATTCGTCGACTACGTCCTGTGGGGTGCCGACGGACTGCCACTGGCGGTGGTCGAGGCCAAGCGCACCTCCAAGTCACCCGAGGTCGGCCAGCAGCAGGCCAAGCTCTACGCCGACTGCCTGGAGAAGCAGTTCGGCCGCCGCCCGGTGATCTTCTACACCAACGGTTACGAGCACCGGATCTGGGACGATGCCGGCGGCTACCCGCCGCGCGAGGTCCAGGGGTTCTACACCCGCGACGAACTGGAACTGCTCATCCAGCGTCGCCAGACCAAGCTCTCGCTCTCGTCGGCACCAGTGAACACCGACATCGCCGGGCGGCCCTATCAGGTGCGAGCCATAAAGGCAGTGGGCGATGCGTTCGACCGCAAGCAACGCGAGGCGCTCCTGGTCATGGCGACCGGATCCGGCAAGACCCGCACCACCATCGCGCTCGTTGACCTGTTGCAGAGAGCGAACTGGGTCAAGCGAGTGCTGTTCCTCGCCGACCGCACCGCCCTGGTCAACCAGTCCGCCAACGCCTTCAAGGAACATCTGCCCGGCTCCACGACGGTCAACCTCGTGACTGAGAAGGCCATCGAGGGACGCGTCTACGTCTCGACCTACCCAACCATGATGAACCTCATCAACGAGGTCGACGGCGGCCTTCGTCGCTTCGGCCCGGGCTACTTCGACCTCATCGTGATCGATGAGGCCCACCGCTCCGTTTATGCCAAGTACGGCGCCATCTTCGACTACTTCGATTCCCTGCTCATCGGGCTTACCGCGACTCCGAAGGACGAGGTCGACCACAACACCTACCGGCTGTTCCACCTCGAAGACGGCGTCCCCACAGACAACTACTCGTTGGACGAAGCCGTTGAAGCCGGCTACCTGGTGCCGCCGAAGGGCATCAGCGTCGGCACTCAGTTCCTCCGCTCGGGCATCAAGTACGACGACCTCACCGAGCAGGAGAAGGACGAGTGGGACGCCCTCGATTGGGGCGATGACGGACCTCCCGACGAGGTCGGGGCCGAGGAGCTCAACCGCTTCCTGTTCAACGAGGACACCGTCGACAAAGTGCTCGAAACCCTCATGGTGCAGGGGTACAAGGTCGCCAGCGGCGATCGGCTGGGCAAGACGATCATCTTCGCCAAGAGCCAGAAACACGCCGAGTTCATCGAGAAGCGCTTCAACCTCGCCTACCCCGAACTCGCCGGGCACTTCGCACGCGTCATCACCCACGGAACACCATACGCGCAGTCGCTGATCGACGACTTCTCGGTCAAGGACAAGGCTCCGCACATCGCGATCAGTGTCGACATGCTGGACACGGGCATCGACGTGCCCGAGGTCGTGAACCTCGTCTTCTTCAAGATGGTGCGCTCGAAGTCGAAGTTCTGGCAGATGATCGGCCGCGGCACCCGGCTGTGTCTCGACTTGTTCGGGCCCGGCGAGGACAAGCAGGACTTCCTCGTCTTCGACTTCTGCGGCAACCTCGAATACTTCAGCCAGGACCTGCCCGGCTCGCAGGGTCAGATCCAGAGGTCGCTCTCCCAGCGGCTCTTCGAGGCCAGGCTCGGTCTTGTGACCGCGCTGTCTGATGACGAGCCCGACCTGCGGAAGTCGACCGCTGCGACGCTCCACGAGGTCGTCGTAGGGATGAACCTCGACAACTTCGTCGTGAGACCTCACCGCAAGGCGGTCGAGAAGTTCGCCTCCGCCGACGCGTGGAAAGCGTTGAAGCCAGAGGACACCGAAGACTTGCTTGGGCTCGCCGGACTGCCGTCCTCGGTCCGTGACGACGACGAGGACGCCAAGCGGCTCGACCTGCTGATCCTGCGCCGCCAGCTCGCCCAACTCGACGGTGACGCCGTGCTGGCAGAGCGCCTGCGTGAGACTGCACAGCGGATCGCCGCCGCGCTGCTCGGGAAGACGACCATTCCCAGCGTCGCCGAGCAGGCCGTCCTGCTGGAGTCGGTCGCCGGCGACGAGTGGTGGATCGACGTCACCCTCCCCATGCTCGAACTCGCTCGCCTGCGCCTCCGCGGACTCGTCCGGTTCATCGAGAAGACCCAACGCAACCCGATCTACACCGACTTCGAAGACACCATCGGCCCAGGGATCGAGGTCGTGCTGCCCGGCGTGACGCCCGGCACGAACTTCGAGCGCTTCCGCGCCAAGGCCGAGGCGTATCTTCGCGAGCATCTCGAGAACCTCGCGCTCCAGCGGTTGCGTCGTAACAAACAGCTCACGGCCATCGACCTCACCGAGCTCGAGCAGATGCTCGTCGCGTCCGGCGGCCAGCAGGTCGACATCGCCTGGGCCACCGAGCAGGGCGGCCTCGGCATCTTCGTCCGTCAGCTTGTCGGCCTTGACCGAACCGCGGCCACGGAAGCGTTCGAGACGTATCTGGACGGCACCACGTTCTCCGCCGACCAGATCCGCTTCGTGAACCTGATCGTCGACGAGCTCACTAAGAACGGCGTCATGGAACCGGCCCGTCTCTTCGAGTCGCCGTACACGGATCACGCCCCGACAGGCCCCGACTACTTCTTCCCCGATGCCGATGTCGAGGTCATCGTCGAGACGCTGAACGGCATCAAGCGAACAGCGGCCCCGGAGGAAGTGGCGTGAGGTTCAGCCACAAGAAGGCGAGCGAGGTCCGCACACCTCGAACCCTCGATCGCAAGACACAGTCTCTCTACGCAGACGACGCAGACGGCCTGGAACGCGACGTGCTGAATCGGAAGCGGTTAGCTACCCAATTGGCGCGTGCGATTCGAGACCTGGCCGAAGAGACCGAGAGCGCGGTCGTGGGCCTTGTTGGCCCTTGGGGATCAGGGAAATCCAGCCTTCTGGGCCAGATCGAGACGGACTTGGCGAGTAGCGACTGGTACATCGGGCACCACAACCCTTGGGCCTATTCAGACTTTGCCGGCTCCGCAGCGGGCTTCTTCGCGTCCTTGCGCGACGCAGTTCCTGAGGAAGTTCTAGGGAAGGAATGGCGCGCGACGGTCGGCGAGTGGGTCTCGAAGGCAGCGCCACTCGGGGCGGCTGGGGGCGTCGCTGGCGTGGACGGATCGGGCGCAATCGGAGCTGTTGGCGCGGTGATCACCGGGAATCGCAGTCCGGCCCGCCTGCGCGAAGTCGCGGCCGAGGGGCTGAAGAAGATCGATAAGCCCGTGCTCATGGTGCTGGACGATCTCGATCGCTTGGCGCCCGATGAGCTCCTGTACACGTTCAAGCTCGTGCGCCTTCTTGGACGGCTGCCCAACGTCTACTACCTGCTCGCGTACGACGAGGCAAC
This sequence comes from Nocardioides jensenii JCM 1364 = NBRC 14755, assembly GCF_001552535.1. Lineage (GTDB taxonomy): Bacteria > Actinomycetota > Actinomycetes > Propionibacteriales > Nocardioidaceae > Nocardioides > Nocardioides jensenii. The sequence goes on from NZ_BCRJ01000058.1 coordinate 22,211, forward strand.
CCTCACTGACCTGCTCGAAGCGACCGACCTGGTGGGCAAGGGTTCAGGCCGCGCTCAGCAGTACCTGGAGAAGATCATCCAGGTACGACTGGAGATTCCTCCCATGCTCGCCGAGCAGCAAGCCGCGCTAGCGAACGCGGCGATCGATGAGATCTGCGCACGCCGTGGCATCACGCTGACAGCCGGCGCAAACCGACGGATGCAACGAGTCTGGCAGGACTGCTTGGCGATCTACTTGGACCAACCGCGCTCAGTGAAGAGGCTCTTCACCCAGGTCGACGCCACGTGGCCGGACGTCGCCGGAGAGGTCGACTTTGCCGACTTCGTCGCCATCACCTTCCTGCGAGTCTTCGAGCGCCGGACACTCGACCTCGTCGTCGATCATCGTGCGGAGATCCTTCAGCAGGCTTCTTCGTTCAACTTCGGAACGCGTCAGGAATCGCCGCAGGACCGATGGGCGCGCTGGAAGCAACGGATCGCCGCTGCTGAGCCACGGTATCCGGCCGCAATCGAGAACCTCTTGGCAGACCTGTTCATCTACATCCGCGGCGCCAAGGAAGGCACGCAATACGTTGGCTCGTCCTACCAAGAGGACGTCACCCAGAGGATGGGAGTTGGGACCTCCGAACACTTCGACCGCTACGTCCAGATCGGGGTCCCGGAGTCAGATCTGGCCGAGGCGACGGTCAGAGCTGCCGCTGACGAACTGCGGGCCGGCGAGCTGGGCCCGGCGATCACCGAGCTTGTGCACCGGATGAGCGACGACGCCTCGCCCGCCTTGCGGAAGTTGCGCCGAGAACACCAAGCGTCGCCGTTGCCCGCTTCTACAACCCTTCCGCTCCTTGGCAACATCTACCTATCAGCGATGGAGCAGAAGAGCGGCCCCTTCGGACTATCACCAAACTTCAGCATCATTGGCCTCGCAGTGGACGTGCTCGACCAGACTGACCCGTCGATCGCCGGCAGCCTCATCGAGGCGCTGGCTGCTGCCGACCCGGCGTCTCTCGCGCTGGCTGCAGACACCGTGCGGATGGCGTTGAAGGAATCCGACACACCACACCCGTGGGCGGCGGGCGCGAAGACTCCAGTCGCCGACGCTCTTGCGCGCGGGATCCGCGAGTTCGCCAGCCAGCCGGCCAGATCTCATCCTCGGCTCCTGTCGTTCCTCTACGACCACTTCCACCTTGCCGAGCCAGCCGAGACCCGCGAGTTACTTTGGGAGGCCATCGACTCGGGCGCGTGGGATCTTCAGGAGGTATTAGGACTGTTGATCCCGCTCGGGCAGGCCAGCAACGGCGAGGAATCCTGGACGTCGATGGGCGACTTCTCGGAGGGCACCATCGAGGACATGCTTGGCGTCGACGAGGTGCTCGACCGCATACCCGAGAATCCCGAGCTCCTGGATCGGCACAACCCGAATGTCTACTTCGATCGGCGCGTAGATGCCGACGATCTCAATGCGAGAATCGAGTACGCCCTCACCGGTTTGGAACGCGTACGCGCGCGGCGTCGCCAAGAGGCCGAGGCTGCGAGCGGTCCAGAGGTTCCGACGGCGGACGGCGACGACGATCCCGCTCAGGCCGACTGACAGGAGCGTGCACAAATCTCGCTCTCTTGCCCTTTCCATTTCCGATCCACAAGGGACGGGTTCGACGTTCTCGACGCCGTAGAGAAAATTTGAGCGGCTCCCGAACGCGAGGACGCCGACTGATCGAAACATGGCGCGATCGTCACCGCTCCACCCTGTGCTGATCCTGCATCGCCCCTTCAGGCCATCCTCCCGACTCCCTCGACCTTCATCACCAACCATTCATGGCTCCCATTTCCCTGCCTCCTACCCGTCTTCTCACCCTCCTCATCAGGCGGCACGCATGCTACGAAAGTAGGTACCCCAGCCGGGCGAATCTCCTTGCTGACAAGGGCTTTCATAGTTGTTGACGGTTGTTGACGGAGGTGTTTTCGTGCACGGTGGCATGAAGATCTACCACGGAGCCGCAGCCGCAGCCCGGCACTACGTCGAGGCGGACCGGTCGCGTGCCGACGACTACTACCTCACCGAGGGCAGCGGCGTCGCCATGCGTTTCACCGCGAGCCTGGACGGCGTCGAGCGCCGAGCCGACATGGACGGAGACACGTACGAGCAGTGGGTCGCAGGGTTCGACGTCGAGACCGGCGCGGCGAAGGGTCGGCTGCGTACCGACGGCCAGGCCGTGCGGTTCGTCGAGGTCACCGTCAACGGCCCGAAGACCTGGTCGCTCGCGGCAGCGCTCCACGACGATGTGGCCGCGGCCTACGACGCGGCCCAGATGGCGGCGGCCGAGGAGATCATCGGCTGGCTCGCCGAACACACCACAACGCGGGTCGGGCCGTGCGGCCGCCAGGTACAGGTTCCGGTGGAGCAGATCGAGGCGGCCGTCGTACGCCACTTCAGCTCACGCGCCGGCGACCCGCATCGGCACCTGCATCTCCAGATCAACGCCCGCGTCTGGGCGCACGACGCGTGGCGTGGCCTGCACACCGTCGGCGTCCGCGACAGCCTCGAGGCCATCAACGGCATCGGGCACGCAGCTGTGATGACCAACCCGGAGTTCCGAGCGGCCGTCGCAGCGCACGGCTACACCCTCGATCCCGAGAGCGGCGAGGTCACTGAACTGGCGCCGTACGCCAGCAAGTTCAGCGCGCGGTCGAAGCAGATCGAGGCGAACATTGACCGGTACGAAGCACAGTGGCGCCGTGACCACCCCGGCGAAGAGCCCGGCCCCGCGATCCGGCAGGCGTGGGATCGCCGAGCCTGGGCCGACGCCCGGCCCGACAAGGTCGTCCCGGTTTCGGGAGCCGACCTGCGCAACCGCTGGATCGATGAACTCATCGAGCTCGGCTTCCACCTGCCGACGCGGCGAGCCAGCGCGAGCTGGACTCCGATCGGCTTGCTCGATCGGGACGCTCTGGCCAAGCGCGCCATCGACCGGCTCGGTGCCCAGCACTCCGCGTGGAACGCCGCCGACATACGCGGCGAGGTCGAGAAGCTGATCGCGGCCAGCGACGTGGTCGCCCGTGGCGCCGTACGACATGAGCTCGCCGAGGATCTGACCGCGCGGGCGGTCTCCGCCTGCATCCCGTTGGTGGACCGTGACGATGCTGCCGAGCATGTCCGGGCGCTGAGCTCGCCTGAGGTGTTGGCGGTGGCGTTCGACCTGGTCGCCCAGATCATCCGCAGCGCCGAACGCGAGAAGATGACCGTGGTCGAAGGCGCCGCTGGAGCAGGCAAGACGCGTCGACTCGCCGCCACCCGCGAACAGGTCGAGGCACGCGGCGGTCGGATGGTCGTGGTCACCCCGACCCGCAAGGCGGCCCAGGTTGCGGCCGGTGAGGTCGGCAGTGAGACCCGCGCCGTCGCCAAACTGCTCCACGAGCACGGCCTCCGCTGGGACGACGAAGGCCACTGGAGCCGGACCCAGCCGTCGCCCTCCGCTCCCCCGCTCGACAGCCGCACGCTCCTCGTCGTCGACGAGGCTGGCATGCTCGACCAGGACAGCGCCCGCGCCCTTCTCGCCCTCGCTGACGCCGGCGGCGCCCAAGTGGCGTTGATCGGCGACCGGCACCAGCTCCCGGCCGTCGGCCGCGGAGGCGTCCTCGACCTTGCCGCGCGCTATGCCCCGGATCGGTGCGTCGAGTACGGCGGCGTCCACCGCTTCACCGATCCGGCGTACGCCGACCTGTCGCTCCGGATGCGCTCCGGCGCCAAGCCGGGAGAAGTCTTCGACGAACTCGTACGCCGTGGCGGCGTCGTAATCCACGCCAGCGACGTCGAGCGCCAGGACCTCCTCGCTGTGAAGGCATCGCGAGGTGAGCTCGTCGTCGCCGACACCCGCGAGCAGGTCGGCCGGATCAACCACGCCGCCCATCGCCTGCGGGTGGTCACCGCCCAGGCAGTCGACTCCGTCGTCACAGCCGCAGGTGAACAGATCGGCCGAGGGGACACGATCGCGACTCGCCACAACGACGCCGAGGTCGGTGTCGCCAACCGGGAGATTTGGACCGTGATCGATTGGTCGGCTGCCGGGCTCAACATCAGGGGCGAGAACGGACAGCGCGTCCTGCCACCGGCCTACGTCCACGAGCACGTCGAGCTTGCCTACGCGACCACGGCGTACGGCGCCCAAGGCTCGACGGTCGCCACTTCCCACGTCCTCATCGGTGACCACAGCGGCGCCGCGTCGGCGTACGTCGGGATGACCCGGGGCCGGGAACGCAACGTCGCCCACCTCGTCGCCGAGTCCGTCGAGGATGCGCGTCGGCAGTGGATCGACGTGTTCGGGCGCGACCGTGCTGATCTGGGCCCGTCGCATGCTCGTGGACTGGCCGTCGAGGCGATCGACCGCTACGGGCCGCAGGTTCGGCAGCGTCGTCCTGCGATCCGGCCACCCGGGCCGCCACGTCGGCCCGCGCCGGAGCCCGCCTACCGCCCGCCGAATCGGTCGTCGGCTCCCGGTCTCGGCCTGTGACGCCTGTGCTCAGGTCTGCAGCGAGTCACCGAGAAGCGGAAGAATGTGGTCCCTGATCAGCGCCCTCGACTTCGGAGTATCGGACACCTTGGTCACCGTCTGCCGGTACGAGCTCGGGAGCGTGACCGGAGACGATCTGAAGTCGCCGACCCAGTTCACTCCCACGCTGTGGCCGTCGACCGACGGCTCCGTCACGACGCCGATCGCCTTGACGAGCATCGTCTTGAAGTCGTTGTTCATCTGCTTGGCGATGAGCACATCGCCCACCCCCATCAGCGCGAGGTTCGGCACCTGCTTTTGGTAGCTCGGATCCGACTCCAGATCGTGCCACCCCAAGACCCAGTCGCCCGCTGCAATCCAGTCGTCGAGCATTTCCCGCGCTCCCTGGCCATGCCACCCGCCATGGATGGTCCCGACCATGAAGTAGTTCGTCACGCGGCTCACTCCTCGGTTGCGGCAGAGACTTGCGACTTAGTGGCCAATGTTATCGGTCGGCAGAGCCAGCGTCGGGCCACTCACGGCGTCGCCGAATCCCAGGAGGACGACGCCCGGCCCGGAGGTTGTGGACCCTCCATTACTCGGGCGGCCGGGGGTCAAACCGAGTGCGTCGTTGCTTCGGCCGCACAGGCGGTGGCGGAGGCGGAAGCGGCTCATATCCCCGGATCGACGCGGTCGAGGTGTCGGAGGAGAACGACAACGCGTTGGATGTCACCTGCTCCAGAGCCAACCGGATTGGCCACCTCCACACCTCGCGCACCGGATCTGGCAGATCCAGCTCGTCCCACGCATCGACGAGCAGAGCCCCGTCCATCCAGCGGATCATCTGTGACGGCAAGCCTCGCCGGATCAGTTGCTCATAGGCACCCTTGCGTTGCTCGCGGTCGCGCATATCCCAGTCCCGCATCCCGGTGTTCCGGATGAAGTCGGGCATCGACAGCGTCGCAAAGCAGTCGGGCGTCTCGACGGTCCACAGCATGTTCGGCGCCCAGAACGCGACGATGCCTGTCGGGTGGTGCTCTTTCCAGTCGATGTGGACCCGAAGGTTGAGATCGAATCCGGCGGCTTCCAGGATCCGCGACGCAACCTTCAGGCTCGGCGACTTCAACCCGCGTTCATATGCCGAGAGCGCTGCCTGCGACGTACCGGATTGCTTGGCGAGCTGAGCCTGCGTCAGACCGCGCTCCCGCCGCGCAACTTCGAGCAGATAGGCCCGATCCATCATTCGACGATATCTGATCAGGTGTATTCGGCCCTTTGGTTGGCACCGCCCGCACACCTACCTGTCAGCAGCGGATTAAACGGACCCGCGCCAAACCAGGAGGAACCATGCACAACAACACCGAGATCCCCTTTCACGCCCGTCACGAGGACGAGCTGCTGACGCTCGACGACGTTGCCGAGATCTTGATGGCCCCGGTCAACACCGTCCGTTGGTGGCGACAGACGGGAACCGGCCCGGAGTTCTTCAAGATCGGCCGACGCCTCTACACGACGGTCGGTGACCTGCGGCGCTACATCCGGGCGCAGCGGCTCTCCTCCCAGCCCGTCATCGGTCGACCGAAGGGGGTGTGACCACGATGGACGAAGATCCGCGCCACGTCTTCCTGCACGCCAGCGACGTGATCCGTCGCTACGACTGGGGCAAGACCAAGGGCTACCAGAACCTCAAGGACCGCTCGCTCGTGCCCGCGCCCGTGATGACCCACCCCGACCGCTGGCGCCTCGATCAACTCTTGGCTTGGGAGGAGCGGCGTATGGCGATGACCGAGGCCGCGCTGGCGACTCTCGTTGCGCCCGGTCGGGAGGAGCTCACCATCACTGACCTGCTCCCCCAGCCCAAGCGCCGTCGCAGCTCGGCATGACCACCCGTCGGTGACCACCCGGCATCCACTGCCGTCGAGCCGACTACACCACACCGAGCATTCGCAGCACCTCTCGCACAGCGAAGGCGAAGTGGAAGGGGCCAGGGCGGTCGGCGCGCTGCTGCATCAGCAGCATCGAGGTCCGGGCGGCCATGCGGAGCAAACTGGTATGTGTCATACCCGTTCGGTGTGCGGGGATACTCCAAAGTGATCTCACACCTCTTTCGGCGGAGAAAATTGGCTCCGGACAGGTCAGCCCTGGCTATGGCTAGGGGGCCTGGGGACGTCGCGTGAGGCCCGAGCTGCCGGGGAACTGCGCCGTGCCTGTTGCGTCGCCCGCATTACTCGTCGACGGTGACGAGGACGCCGCCGCGCTCGCGGACGTGCTCCTTAGGCCGATCGCCGATGTGCTCAGGTGCGCCACCCGGTTCCATACCGCCCCACGTGATCCAGCGCAATGTCGGTGGCGTTTGGGACAATGAACTCGACGGTTCGCGACCCCAAAAAAGTAGTCTCAGAAAAGTTGGGGGGTAGGGCCAGCAGCGGCACTTAAGAGGGGACATCGACGAGCTTGCTCGTGGACGTCGCCGACAGATTGAGGAGACGCTATGGCTTCCGAGCCCAAGCGCGAGCCGGGGGACCCCGGCGCCTCAAGCGATCCATTACAACGCTCATCGCGGCCCATGCCGGTGCCGTCAGACTGGCTGCGCGACCCTGAGCACCGACACCTCGCTGACAGCGTCGACCGGCTTGCTGGTGACGTTGACTTGGTGACGACGCTGGCGCTCCAGAACTTCGAAGGCCCGGACTACGAGTACTTCGAGACCGAACTCGCTAGGTACGGTCTGGCTGTCTTCGGGGCATGGATGTTCCGTAAGACCATCTTCGAGAAGTGCCGAGCGCGCGGCTACGGACTCCCGGTACTGGACCGCCCCTTCACGTTCGACGAGATCGAGGAGATCAAGGGCGAGACTGTCGCGAAGGCGCTCTATCACTTCCGGGTTGACGTCCTGATGAAGAGGAAGTGGGACAGCACCAAGGGTGCCAATCTCCGCACCTTCTTCATAGGCCAGGGCATCATCCGCTTTGCGAACATCTACCGGCACTGGTACGGCAACGAGGCCAGATTCAGGAACGCCAGTCGTGTGGACGACAACGACCTACTGCTCGATCTGTCTGGGGCGCGCACAGAGGACTTCGCTCGCTCTGTCGCCGATCGCTCGATCATCGAGCAGGCACTGGCCGAGGTGAAAGACCCCCGGGTGAAGCGGGCGATGATACTCAGCGCGGCCGGTCGTTCGCAGGCTGAGATCGCCGTCGACTTAGACGTCACGGAGAAGACCGTCGAGAGGATGCTCTATAACGAGAGGCAGCGAATGAAGAAGAGGCGAGCAGGGTGAGCAAGGACATCAAGAAGTCACTCGAGCGCAGCTCGTTCGGAACGAAGAAGGCTGCAGCCGCCAGGAGGTCGGTCACGGTGACCGCTGCGTCCAAGGTCGTAGCCCGTGCTGCGACTCACGGAAAGGCGACCGGAAATTCTCGCCCGAAGTCTGGGGGGTAGGTCGAGAGCCGCGACCTATACATGGATGTCAGGTGCTCGAACGGAGCAACTGATGGAGCCCCACAAAGGTGAGGCTCCTCAACTCGCAGAAGCGAATCGAAGAACCCTCACGCCTAGACAACGAGAAGACTACTCGATTTGCGGACGCGCGAAACCCTGAGGAGGGTTCTAATGGCTCGTTCGGGAAGTTCAAGAGGAAGCGCCCGCAGTGCGATCAGCGGCCGCTACGTCACCAAGGCAACGGCGGCGCGGTCCCCCCGCACCACCGTCGTCAGCAGCGGCCGCAACAAGAGTTCGGGCACGGCTTACCGGTCCGCGATCAGTGGCAAGTACGTCACTAAGGGCACCGCGCAGCGGCACCCGAACACGACCGTCACCGAGAACGGCTGACGCTCACCCGACTGTGGGCGGTACCTGAATCTGGGGTGCCGCCCACAGTTCTGTCCACCGCACTCGGTTGACTCAGTCAGGGAGGGCGTCGCGCCAGAGGTCGAAGACGCGGTCGATCTCGGCGGGGTCTACGAGGGTGCCGAAGGTGGACTTGGCCCGCCCATGGCTCACCGGGAGAACGCTGACGACATTGATGGTCGCGCGGCGGCACCATTCGATCTCGGTACGAGGAGCCTTGAACTCGCTCACGCCACTCGCCGCCCGAGCAAGATGTCGGCCTGCTCCGCCATACGGTCGATACCGCCATAGGCGTCAACTATCACCTGGTCCAGCGCAACAACCTTGATGTCGTCGATCCTGGTCCGGCCGAGCTCACTGACGCCGTCGAACGGGATCAGGGTGACTCTCATGCCGAACGAGCCGGACTCCTTTCGACTGATGCCCGCTGCTTCTGCAGCGCGGGCGACATCCTCGACGTAGAACACCGGCCACGCTTCGCCAGCGCTGGAGTGGTAGAGGTTCGTTCCCGCGTCACCTGTCAGCGCGTAGTCGACACCGGACTCCGCGAACTGTGCGGCGATCTCGTGGGCACTCATCCCCGCGTTGAAGTCAACGGCGCCTGGGCGACGTGTCAGACGTGCAGCACGACCAGCACGGAACAGCAGGGCCGCCACCTTGCCGGGCACCACGCGACCGGAGGAATCGACGAGACCCATGCGCCCCCATCGCTGCTGGCATACCTCGACACCCGGCACCACCGCGATGTCGAGGGCCGGGTCGAGCGCCAGCCTCGCGGCAGCGATCGCGGCCCTGTCGGCAACCCCGGTGAAGCCGATCGGCTCCCCCAAGACGCTCAGGATCTCCTGCGCCAGGTCGAACGACGACTCACCGCACCGGACTCGATTCGGGTCACCGTCGTCGGGGCGACGTCGACCAGCGCCGCGAGCTGACGGGCGCTGAGCCCGTTGACGCGGCGGAGGGTCGAGATGCGCTCGGCAAGGTCCATCTCAACAGACTACGAAGGCGTTGCATATGTGCAACACCAATGCCGCGCGGGCGATGATCGGTGCCTGATTCGGGCACATTCGCTTTTCGAATATTTCGAGTATGGTTGTGCCATGGCCACCGTAGAAAAGACCGCCAGACTGCGGCAGTCAAAGACGTACCTGCCTGACCACGAGCGCGAGGAGTTGCTCCAGTTCGCCCAGCTAATGAACAGCATCAACGTCACCCTCGACGAGCCCGGGCACGCGATGCTTGTGGGTCCCGACGGCAAGCAGGTGCCGATTCCGGCTGAACTGTTCCAGGTACTCGAAGAGGCCGCGAACGTCTTGGCCCTCGGCGACGGCATCTCGATCCTCCCCTACGCGGCGAAGCTCACCACCCAGGAGGCCGCCGACTTCCTCGGCATGTCTCGCCCAACCTTCGTCAAAATCCTGCAGGCCGGCGAGATCGAGTTCGAGCTGGTTGGCCGCCATCGCCGAGTGACGCTTCGAGACGTAGTCGCGTACCAGACACGCGCCCAAGCCGAACGCCGCTCAACGTTGGCCGAACTCGCGAAGGACTCGATCGAGCACTACGACAAGTTGCCGAAGGGCGTGCCCTCACTGAACCGGTCTTCAGAGACTGAGCGCTGAGTGGCGGCCTTTCCAGCACTCTTCGACACCAACGTCCTATTCGGCTTCCACCTCAACGATGTCATCTTGGGAATGGCCGAGCGCGGACTGTTTCGACCGCTGTGGTCAGACCAGATCCTGGAGGAACTGTCGACGAACCTGGTCGAGTACGGCATTCCGGAGGCGAGCGTCAAGCGACGCGTGACCGCCATGAGCCAGGCGTTCCCGGACGCGACGGTCACTGGTTTCGAGAACCTGGTCGGCAGAATGACGAACGACCCGAAGGATCGGCATGTTCTCGCTGCCGGGATCCGTGCGAACTGCGAAGTGCTGGTGACGTTCAACCTCAAGGACTTCCCCGATGAGAGCGTCGACCCCTACGACATCGAGATCGTTCATCCAGACAAGTTCCTCCTCGACCAGCTCGACCTGTATCCAGGGCCGACCGTGGGCGTTCTACGCCGGCTCATCGAGGACTACTCCAGCCCTACCTTGGAGATGGAGGACCTGCTCGTACGCCTGGCCGACGCAGGCGTTCCAGACTTCGCCAGCGCGGTGCGCAGGTACCTCTGATGCCGGGATCGGCCACCACTGGCTGACCAGTGACGGGGCCGCGAGCGATACAAACTCCGATACAAACTCGCCGGGAGTCGGTGTCAAACGGCGATTCTCGCCGGGCCGGAACAAACCGAGGCAGTGCCCCTGACTTGTGGTTTTGCAGTTTCAGGCCAATTCTTGAGCGAGCGTGAAATCACCTGGCACCAGTGGCACGCGGCGTACCCGACGCTGAGCAGGATCGGCACGTCGCGTTCACGCGCCTCGGCGAATGGCTCGGGTGACCACTCCCACCACTCAACGGGGTTGTCCTTGTGTTGAAGGAGGTACGGCGAGGTCGCGTCACTGAGTCGATTGACCATGCTCCCCACGCTATCCGCGATGAGGTCCTCGCTGATTTCCGGGCCATCGCTCCCGAGCTGCGGATTCTCGGTGCCCGCGCGGGGTGCTCTGGTCTTCCTCCGGCCGGTGTGGGTACGGTCGCGCCCATGCCCCAGCAGCCCGACCCTCGCCGAGCCTCACCCGAACAGTCCTTCACCCCGCGACCGGCCCGGCCTGGCAACCAGTCCAAGGTCGTGCTGATCGCGATCGCTGCGACGGTGCTGCTTGCCTGTTCGGCGGGAGTCGCGTTCCTGGTCGCCCGCGGCTTCGAGTCCGACGGCGGCGACGGCCCGGTCCAGGTGGCCGAGGGCGAGGCGTTCGACCTCGACGGCGTCGAGTACCACGACGGTTGGGAGGTCGTGGTCGAGCCACAGGAACGCGGGTTCCCGCAGGTCGACGTACGCGGGCTGAGGGCGAACCGGATCAACGAGGAGGAGCGCACCGTCGTGGCCGGGGTGAGTCTCATCTTCTACCGGGGCGACACCGAGGTCTTCCGGATCGGATGCTTCTCCGGGAAACGGATCTTCGATGACCCCGAGGAGATCGACTGCAACGAGCGGGCGGTCGAGCAGCCGGGCTACGACAGGATCGAGGCCTCCGCCGACTGACGGCCACCGGCTGGCGGCGCTCGGCAGGTCTGGCACGCTGGTCGCATGGAACCCAGGGTCACCCTCGAGATCAACGCCGGTGTCGCGGACGTCGTACTGAACCGTCCGGACAAGATGAACGCCCTCGACGGCGCGATGTTCGACGCGATCAGCGACACCGTCACCGAACTGGGTGAGCGGGACGACGTCGACGTGGTCGTGCTGTCCGGCGCCGGGCGAGCGTTCTGCGCTGGTATCGACCTGGCCTTCCTCGGAGACCCGGGCAACGTCGCCGACCTCGAGCGACGCACCCACGGTGAGGCCAACCTCTTCCAGCACGTGGCCTGGGGCTGGCACACCCTGCCGATGCCCGTGATCGCCGCGCTGCACGGCGTGGTGCTCGGCGGCGGCATCCAGATCGCCCTGGGTGCCGACATCCGCATCGCCCACCCCGCCACCCGGCTCTCGGTGATGGAGGCACGCTGGGGTCTGGTGCCGGACATGGGCGGATTCCCGCTCCTGCGCGAGCTGGTGCCCGGCGACGTGGCCCGAGAGCTGGTCTACACAGGTCGCCAGGTCGACGGCTCCGAGGCCGCCGACCTCGGGCTCGTCACCCGCACCGCCGATGACCCCCGGGCCGAGGCGCTCGAGCTGGCCCGCCAGATCGCTGCCAACAGCACCAGCGCGGTCAGGTCCGCGAAACGGCTCTTCGCGCTGGCTCTCGACGAGTCGGCCCCGGCCGGGGAGCTGCTGCTCGCCGAATCCCGCGAACAGCAGGTGCTGCTGGCCTCCGGCGAGCCACGGGAACGGGTCGCCGCCCATCGTCGAGGCTGAGAGTCGGGCCCGTCGCAGGTCGCCCAGTTGCGGGCTCGGGCAGACTGGGGCCATGACCGCAGACGCCGCCTCCGTGATCGACTCGGCCCGCCAGCACAGTCTCGGCAACCTGCCGCGGCGCACCGCCCAGCGCTCCCCCGACCGCATCGCGATCGTGGACGGCCCGGATCCGGAGAGCCAGACCAGGCTCACGTTCGCCGAGTTCGCCGACCTGGTGGACCGTACGGCGGCCGGCATGGCGACGGACGGCATCGTCAAGGGCGACCGGGTCGCGCTGCTCTCCCACAACTGCTGGCAGTTCGCGGTGCTCTCCTTCGCCACGGCCAGACTCGGCGCGATCCTGGTGCCGGTGAACTTCATGCTCGGCGCCGATGAGATCGGTTTCATTCTCGACCACAGCGGAGCCGAGACCTTCGTCGTCGAGGGCGCGCTCGTCCCGACCGCGGAGGACGCGATGACGTCGGGGGGAAGCGTCACCCGTCGAGTCGTGATGGGGACGCAGCCACCGTCCGGCTGGACCGACGTACGCACCTGGCTCGAGCACGACGGCACCCCACCCGAGGTGGTCGTGGCCGACGACGACCCGATCCGACTGATGTACACCTCCGGCACCGAGTCGCGGCCCAAGGGCGCGCTGCTCTCGAGCCGCTCCCTGATGTGGCAGTACGTCTCGTGCGTCATCGACGGGTCGATGTCGGCCGACGACATCGAGCTGCACACCCTGCCGCTCTACCACTGCGCCCAGCTCGACTGCTTCCTCGGACCCGACGTCTACCTCGGCGCCACCAGCATCATCCTGCCCGGCCCCGACCCGGCGTCGATCCTGCGCACCATCGCCACCGAGAGGGTCACCAAGTTCTTCGCTCCCCCGACGATCTGGATCGCCCTGCTGCGTCACCCCGACTTCGACTCCACCGACCTGTCCTCGCTGCGCAAGGGCTACTACGGCGCGTCGGCGATGCCGGTCGAGGTGCTCAAGGAGATCCGCGAGCGGCTGCCCGAGGTCGACCTGTGGAACTTCTACGGCCAGACCGAGATGGCGCCGCTGGCCACGATCCTGGGGCCCGACGAGCAGCTCTCGCGTGCCGGATCCGCCGGGCGCCAGGCACTCAACGTCGAGACCCGCATCGTCGACGAGGCAGACGAGACGGTGCCCGCGGGCACGGTCGGCGAGATCGTGCACCGCTCCCCGCACGCCACGCTGGGCTACTACCACGACGACGCCAAGACCGCCGAGGCCTTCCGCAACGGATGGTTCCACTCCGGGGACCTGGGGTACGTCGATGACGACGGCCGACTGTTCGTGGTCGACCGGAAGAAGGACATGATCAAGACGGGTGGGGAGAACCTCGCCAGCCGGGAGGTCGAGGAGGCGATCTACACCCTCGACGGGGTCGCGGAGGTCGCGGTCTTCGGGGTCAGCCACCCGACCTGGGTCGAGGCCGTGGCCGCGGTCGTCGTACCCAGGCCCGACGCGGCGCTCACCTCCGAGCAGGTCATCGAGCACACCCGATCAGTGCTGGCCGGCTACAAGACGCCGAAGTACGTCGTGATCGCCGACGCCCTGCCGAAGAACCCCAGCGGCAAGATCCTCAAGCGTCAGCTGCGCGACGAGCACGGCGACATCGCGGCGAACTAGGGACCCTCAGGTGCGGGCCAGCGCCTCGGCGATCGGCGTCTCGCCGTCGTTGAACTCGATCGTGCGCCGGATCGTGGCGTCGTCGTCCAACGCTGCCGCGACCACCAGCGCCACGTTCTCGCGGGAGACCGTGGCCTTGGCGGCCTCGGGGCCGAGTTCGATCTGCCCAGTGGCCGGCTCGAGGGTGAGGCCGCTCGGACCGAGGACGGTCCAGTCCAGCGTGGAGGCCCGCAGGTGCTCGTCGGCGGCGGCCTTCGCCTCGGCGTAGTGGAAGAACGGCTCGCTCTCGGGCACGCCGTGGTCGGGCCCGGCGCCGAAGTAGGACACCATCACGAACCGGCGTACCTCGGCCTGCGCGGAGGCATCGACGACGCGGATCGCGGCGTCACGGTCGACGGCATAGGTGCGCTCGGGACTGCCCCCACCGGCGCCGGCGGAGAACACCACGGCGTCGTGGCCGGCGACCAGCTCGACCAGGGCATCGACGTCGAGCGCCTCGATGTCGGCGACCACCGGGGTGGCACCGGTTGCGGAGACGTCGCCCGCGTGGTCGGGGTTGCGGATCACCGAGCTCACGTGGTGCCCGGATTCAGTGAGGATGCGGCCCAGGTGCAGGGCCACCTTGCCGTGGCCGCCGATGACAACGATGCGAGACATGGTTCGACCGTACGTGGTCGGGCCAAGCATCGATGACAGACTCCGAAAGTCTCGCAACGACTGGTTGTCCGTGGAAGGAAGCCGATGACTGCACCCGACCACCCCCACCATCGAGCCGAGCCCGGCACGGCACCCGACCCGCCGGTCCTGACCGGTGACGACGTCGTCCTGCGTGAGCTCCGCGAGTCCGACATCCCCCGCATCGTGGAGGCCTGCGCGGACCCAGTCACCCAGAAGTGGCTGGGCCGGATGCCGTTGCCGTACGGCGAGGACGACGCCCGCGCATGGTTGGCCGACTGCAGACGGAGAGCCGATTCCGGCACGGCGGTCACGTGGGCGGTCGCGGACCCCGACACCGACGCCCTGATCGGGGCGATCAACCTCTTCGACATCGAGCCCGGCGACAGGGCCGAGATCGGCTACTGGACCCATCCGGCCGGTCGGGGGAAGGGCCTGACCACGCAGGCCTCACGACTGGTGGTCGACCACGGCCTCACCACGCTGGGCCTGGGCACGATCATCGGGCACGCCGCCCTCGACAATCGCGCGAGCCAGAAGGTGCTGGAGGCCAGCGGGCTGCGTCGCACCACGGTCGTCCCCGGGGGCACCACCGTCCGGTCGGGTCCCGCCGACGCGGCCCGCTTCTCACGGTCCGCCGACCCCGAGCCCGATCCGGGCGCCGGCCTGCACGCCGACGACGTCGAGGCCCACCAGAACAAGTCCGTGCTGCTCCCCCGCACCACGCTGTCGTTGGCCGAGGGAGAGATCGCCGTCGCGGTCGGGCGACCCGGCAGCGGACACACCGCACTGGCCCTGACCCTCGCCGGTCGGCTCCCGCTGGCAGCGGGACAGGTCACGCTCGACGGCAGCCAGAGCCCGGCCGCCCTGCAACGCGCGGTCGCGCTCGTCGACGTCCCCGGTGTGAGCGAACCCGACGACAGCGTCCCCTTGCGCACCATCGTCGGCGAGGAGCTGGCGATGGCTCGGCGCAAAGCCTCGAGCAAGGCCGTCGCCCGCTGGCTGGCCGACGCCACCATGACGGAGCACGCCGACGCCGCCATGGACGACGTACCTGCCGGTGCCCGGGTCGGCGCCCTGGCCCGGCTGGCCGCGCAACGACCCGGCGTGCGCTTCCTGGTGATCACCTACCCCGAGCGTCACGGGCTGCCCCCGGGGTCGTGGCTGGACCTGGCTCGCTCCCTGGCGTCCGACGGTCTCGGCGTGCTGGTCACCGCGAGCGCGGCCGTCGACCTTCCCTGCGACGTCCACCGCTTCCCGATCGGACCCGAGGGGGTTGCCCGATGACGTCCCTGCGCATTGCCCTGACCGAGCTGCGACGCATCACCGCGGGCCGGCTGCCGAAGGTCGCGGTGCTGGCGATGGTGCTGATCCCCACTCTGTACGCCGGTCTCTACCTCTATGCGAACCACGACCCCTACGCGAACCTCGACCACGTGCCGGCCGCCCTCGTCGTCGAGGACACCGGCGCCAAGGACACCGCCGGCGATGAGATGCAGGCCGGACGCGACGTGGCCGACGACCTCCTCGAACGCAAGGACTTCGACTGGCAGGAGGTCAGCCGGGAGGAGGCCGAGCAAGGCGTCCACGAGGGCCGCTACGACTTCGCACTGGCGATCCCCCGGGACTTCTCCACGTCGCTGACCAGTGCCGGCACCGCCGACCCGGAGCAGGCGCGGCTGCAGATGATCACCAACGACGCCAACTCCTATCTCTCCACGACGATCGCCAACACCGTCACCGACAAGGTGCGCGACGCGATCGCGACCCGCGTGTCGAAGGAGGCCACCGAGACGTTCCTGCTCGGCATCGCCGACCTGCGCACCGGCCTGGTCAAGGGCGCCAACGGCGCCGACAAGCTCGTCGACGGGCTCAGCGAGGCCGGCCGTGGAGCCACGAAGCTGACGAACGGTGCCAGCGAGCTCGCCGACGGCACCGACCAGCTCGCGGACGGCGCCGACACGCTGGCCACCGGGTTGGGCACCGTCGAGAGCAAGGTCGCCCCGTTGCCCGGCCAGAGCCGCAAACTGGCGAACGGCGCCCGCCGGGTGGCCGACGGCGACGCCACCATCGCCTCCTACGGCCGACTCGCCGCCTCCGCGGTGGGCGACGTCCGCACCCGCTACCGCGACACCCGCGCCGACCTCTCCGACGAGCTTCGTGCAGCCGGGCTGACCCCAGCGCAACGCACCCGTGCGCTGCGGATCTACGACCGGCTGGGGCAACCGCTGCGCGACGCCGACGCGAAGGCCCAGCTGGTCAAGGGGAAGCTCAACAAGCTCGCGGCCGGCGCGGATGCCGTGGCCGACGGAAACGAGCAGCTCGCGAACGCCGTACCTCGCCTGGTGCAGGGCATCTCGCAGGCGCACGACGGCGCCACCAGGCTCGCCACCGGCGCCGACCGGCTCGGCGAGGGCGCCGATCGCCTGGAGACCGGCGCCTCTCGACTCGACACCGGCGTCGGGAAGCTGCGCCAGGGTGCGGTCAAGCTGCGCAACGGTCTGCGCAACGGGGCCGAGCAGGTGCCGAGCATGGATGCACAGGCCCGTACGCGGGTCGCCAGCACGATCGGGGACCCGGTCGACGTCCGGTCGAGCTCACAGGCCGAGGCGGCGACGTACGGCGCAGGTCTTGCCCCGTTCTTCCTCGCCCTCTCGGCGTGGATCGGGGGCTACGTCCTGTTCATGCTCGTCCGGCCGCTCTCCCAGCGAGCCCTTGCCGCCAACCAGACCCCGCTGCGGGTGGCCCTGGGGGGCTGGTTCCCGCCGATGCTGATCGGGCTGCTGCAGATGGTGGTCGTGCTCGGCGTGGTCACCTTCGCGCTCGACGTGACACCGGTGCACATACCCACCACGCTGCTGTTCCTGATGCTCACCTCGGCCGCGTTCATCGCCATCGTGCACGCCCTGAACGCGCTCCTCGGCTCGGCCGGGCAGTTCCTCGGTCTGGTGCTGATGGTGCTGCAGCTGGTCACCTGCGGAGGCACGTTCCCGTGGCAGACCATCCCCGAACCGCTCTACGTCCTGCACCACCTGTTGCCGATGAGCTACGCCGTCGACGGGCTGCGACAGCTGATGTACGGCGGACTCGAGGCGCGGGTGCTCACCGACGTACTGGTCATCGCCGCCTGGGGCCTGGCCGCCTTGCTGGTCACCAGCAGAGTCGCCCGCAAGCAACGGGTCTGGTCGGCCAAGCGGGTGCGCCCCGAGCTCGTGCTGTGAGGAGCGTGCGGGCAGCCGTTCACGCCTCGGTGTCGTGGTCCTCGTTGTTCCGGTCGTTGACCGGCTCGTCACCGAAGACCCCGGCATCCTTGGCCGCCTTGGTCTTGCGCAGCTGACGGGTCAGGCTCCAGCACAGCAGCGCGACCGCGACGATCAGGGCGATGAACACTCCGAAGCCGAGCCACCCAGCGACGACGTCCTTGTCCTCGGGGATCTTGGTGGTGTCCTTGGCGACGAGGACGAGGGAGAGGAGCATGTCAGTCATGACGTCAGTCTCCCAGCAGTGCCGCGGATGCCGGCGAAGAGGTCGTCCTCGGGCAGCGTCGACTCGACATGGCTGACCACGAGCTCGAACTCCTCGGTGGGCCACACACGCTGCTGGAGGTCCAACGGCACCGCGAACCAGTGGCCGTCGGGGTCGATCTGGGTGGCGTGTGCGAGCAACGCACGATCGCGTACGTCGAAGAACTCCCCACACGGGACCCGCGTGGTGATGCGCGCGTCGTGCTCGGGGTCGGGCTTCCAGGTGGCCAGGCGCTCCTTCCACGGTGACTCCAGACCGGCTGCGTCCATCGCCTCGGAGATCGCGACGGTGCGCGGGCGGTTGAACCCGTGCTGGTAGTAGAGCTTCATCGGCTGCCAGGCCGGGCCCGCCTCCGGGTAGCGCTCCGGGTCACCGGCGGCCTCGAAGGCGACCATGGAGATGTTGTGGCACTGGATGTGGTCGGGGTGCGGGTAGCCGCCCTTCTCGTCGTACGTCGTCACGACGTGCGGCCGGAACTCGCGGATCAGCCGGACCAGTGGTGCGGCCGCTTCCGCAACGTCCTCCAGGGCGAAGCAGCCCTCGGGAAGTGGCGGCTTCGGGTCGCCCTCGGGCCAGCCGGAGTCGACGAACCCGAGCCAGTCCTGGGTGATCCCGAGGATGTCGCGGGCGGTCTCCATCTCGCGGCGGCGGATCTCGGTGATGTTCGCGAGCACGTCGGGGCGGTCCATCCGCGGGTTGAGCACCGAGCCGCGCTCGCCGCCGGTGCAGGTGACCACGTGCACGTCGACCCCTTCGGCGACGTACTTCGCGGTCGTGGCGGCACCCTTGCTCGACTCGTCGTCGGGGTGGGCGTGCACGTGCATCAGTCGCAGGCGGTCGGAGTCCGTGGGGGGCGGGGTCTGCATCCCATGATTCTAGGTGGGACGATGGCGCGCGTGAGTGTTGACCTGTCCGAGCGGTACGGAACGAACCGGCCGCGCCAGCGAGCCCTGCTGCTGGCGGTGTCTGCCGTCCTGGGCGTCGCGTTCCTGGTCTGGCTGGGCTGGATCGTCTGGTTCCACTCCACGCCCGAGGTCTCCTCGGACCTGTCGACGTACAAGGTGGTGGACGCGCACAAGGCCGAGGTCGTCGTGCAGGTGCACCTCGCCGAGGACGTCGACGCGAGATGCAAGGTCCGTGCCCTGGCCGCCGACCATGTCGTGGTCGGCGAGGAGAACTTCACGCCGGTCGACGGGCGCAACGACGTCGAGATCCGCACCGAGCGTGAGGCGACCTCGGTGGAGCTGGTCGGTTGCACCGCACCCGGCCAGAACCGACCCGGCTGACCGGCCGGGCTGAGCAGGCGGGCCGAGCGGCCGGGCTGAGCGGCCGGGCGAACCGGCAAGGACGTGCCGCACTCGGGCAGTTTTGCTAAACTCATTCTTTCGACACCTCGAGCAGGGACTATGACGTGCTGCCGACGGAGCAGGCACGTGTGCCCTTTCCGCGGTTGTGTGCGTCCCCCACACCGCCCGAGCCATCCCCAACCGCACTGCCCCATCCGCACTGCACGCAGGAGTTGCACCATGACTGAGCAGGGAACGATCTGGCTGACCCAGGACGCTTACGACAAGCTCCAGGCCGAGCTGGAGAATCTCAAGGGCCCGCTCCGCCAAGAGATCATCGAGAAGATTTCCGCTGCCCGCGACGAGGGCGACCTCAAGGAGAACAGCGGCTACCACGCGGCCAAGGACGAGCAGGGCAAGCAGGAGGCCCGCATCCGCCAGCTCGAGGACATGCTGCGTCGCGCCGAGGTCGGCGAGGTGCCGCCCGACGACGGTGTCGTCGAGCCCGGCATGGTGGTCAGCGTCAAGCTTCTCGACTTCGACGAGGACGAGACCTTCCTGCTCGGTGCGCGCGAGAACCTCAACGAGGGCGACGACCTCACGGTCTACTCCCCCGAGTCGGCCATGGGTGCCGCGATCAACGGCAGCTCGAAGGGCGACACGGTCACCTACAGCGCGCCCAACGGCAAGGAGCTGAAGGTCGAGATCCTCGACGCAAAGCCCTACACCGCCTGATCTTCACCGACAGTCCCCAACGTCTGGCAGGTCCCGGAGGTCCCTCCGTCTGCGGATCGTTGGGGACTGTCGCGTTGTCGGGACCGGTTACTCGTAGACGGTGTAGCCGCGTTCCCGGAGTCGGGTGAGGACGACCTCTGCGTGGGTCGCGCCCCGGGTCTCGAGCTGCAGGTGCACCTCGACCTCGTCGAGGTTGAGCGAGGGTGAGATGCGCTCGTGCGCCACCTCGAGCACGTTGGCCTGGGTCGCGGCCAGCTCACCGAGCAACTTGGCCAGCCCACCCGGCACGTCAGGGATGCACACGCGCAGGTTGAGATAGCGACTGTCGGCGGCCATGCCGTGCCGGATCACCTTGCCCAGCAGCAGCGGGTCGATGTTGCCGCCCGAGAGCACCGCAACAGCCGGTGTCTCGAAGGCCCTCGGGTTGTCGAGTACGGCGGCCACGGCCGCTGCGCCGGCGGGTTCGACGACCATCTTGGCCCGCTCGACCAGGGCCAGGAGTGCGCGTGAGAGCGACTCCTCGGAGACCGTGATCACCTCGTCGACGTGCTGCTGGATCGCGCGGAACGGCACGTCACCGGGACGGCCCACGGCGATGCCGTCGGCCATCGTGGCCATCGACTCCAATGCCACCGGCGACCCGTGGGCCAATGACCCGGGGATGGCCGCGGCTCCTTCGGCCTGCACACCGACGACGCGTACGTCGGGCCGCAGCGCCTTGATCGCCGTGGCGATGCCGGCCACGAGCCCGCCGCCACCGGCCGGGACCAGCACCGTGCGGACCTGCGGCTCCTGCTCCAGGATCTCGAGGCCGGTGGTGCCCTGGCCTGCGACGATGTCGGCGTGGTCGAACGGGTGGATCAGCACGGCCCCGGTCCGCTCGGCGAACTCCCGAGCCGCCTCGAGGGCCTGGTCGATGTACTTGCCGTGGAAGATCACCTCGGCGCCGTAGGCGCGGGTGGCCCGCTCCTTGGGGATCGGGGCGCCCTCCGGCATGAAGACGGTCGACTTGATGCCCAGCAGCTGCGCGGCCAGTGCGACGCCCTGGGCGTGGTTCCCGGCCGATGCCGCGACCACGCCGTGTGCGCGCTCCTCGGCGCTGAGCCTCGAGATGCGCAGGTAGGCGCCACGGATCTTGAAGGAACCGGTGCGCTGGAGGTTCTCGCACTTGAGGCTGATCGGTCCGCCGGCCAGCGCCGAGAGCCAGCGGGACTCCTCCATCGGGGTGTGCACGGCGACCCCCTCGAGCGCCGTACGCGCGGCCTCGATGTCGGCCAGGGTCACGGTGGGAATCTCGGTCACTTGTCTGCTCCGTCCGCGAGAGCCGCGCCGTCCCGAGACGTTCCGGGTTCCCGTCCGGCTGCTTCCAACTCGGTGTCGAGGACCTCGACCGGATCCTCGCCGACCTCGGTGAACGAGGCCAGGTGCTGCACCACGGCGTTGATGACGGCAGCCAGCGGTACGGCGACCAGCGCGCCCGCGACTCCCGCGACGATGACCCCGCAGCCGATCGCGATGATGACGCCGAGCGGGTGGACGGAGACGAAGCGGCCCATCAGGAACGGCTGGAGGATGTGGCCCTCGATCTGTTGGACCAGGATCACACCGCCGAGCATGATCAACGCGGTGAACGGGCCCTGGGCGACCAGGGCGACCAGCACGGCCACGGAACCGGCGATGGTGGCTCCGATCATCGGCACGAACGCGCCGAGGAAGACCAGGACACCGATCGGCAGGACCAGGGGCAGATCGAGGATCGCGGCCACGATCATGATGCCGATCGCGTCCACCAGGGCCACGACCACCGTGGCGCGCACGAACTGGGTCAGCGAGACCCACGCGACCCGCCCCGAGGAGTCGACGCGCTCGCGCGACGCCCGCGGGAACATGCGCACCACCCAGGACCAGATGCGGTCACCGTCGGCGAGGAAGAAGAAGGTGGCGAACAGGACGATGAAGAACCCGGCCAGCACATGACCCAGCGCAGTGCCGAACTCGCTGACGTGAGCGAGGACCTCGGTGTCCTTCGACCGCTCCGCGATGGACTTCTGCACCTCTTCGAGCCAGCCGTTGATCTGCGAGTCGCTCGCATGCAACGGACCGTCCTGGAGCCAGTTGCGGATCTTCTCGATGCCGACCACGACCTGGTCGGCCAGCTGGGTGCCGCCGCGGATCACCTCGCGGCTGACGAAGGTGAGCAGCGCGCCGACGGAGGCGATGCCGCCGATCACCACCAGTCCTGCACCGAGTGCGCGCGGCACCCCGACCTTGGCCAGACCGCGCACGACCGGCGCGGCGAGGGCTGCGATCAGCAGCGCGATGACCAGAGGCAGCGTGATCACCGCGAAGTAGGCCAGCACCCACAGGACGGCCAGTCCCGCGGCCGAGATGATCAGGAACCGCCACGCCCAGGCCGCCGCGAGGTCCAACGCCCACGGCACCTGGGCCCGGTTGAAGTTCGAGGGCCCGGCCTCGATCGGGGCGGGTTCGCTCCGGCGGTCGGCCCGCAGCAGCGCCCACTGGTGGGCGAACTGCTGGGTCAACCGCTCGGAGATCGACTCCTCGTCGTCCCCGTCGCGGTCATCCTCACGGTCACGCGAGCGTCCCAACAGCTTGGTGCGCCGCCTCGGCTCGTCCTCTGCGACCTCGCCAGGGGTCGCCTGGTCGGCCTCGGGCTGGTCGTTGTCGTCAGCTTCGTTGCTCACGGTCGCCAAGGCTATGTCACGGACACGGCGCCCACGGCGCCCAACAGGCCGACCCCCGGCACCAGGTCAGCCGAGGGCACGGTCGAGATCCGCGATCAGGTCGTCGGCGGTCTCGATGCCGACGCTGAGCCGGACCAGGTCGGCCGGGACCTCGAGGTCGGTTCCGGCCACGGACGCGTGGGTCATCCGCCCCGGGTGCTCGATCAGCGACTCGACGCCGCCGAGCGACTCGCCCAGTGTGAAGACCTCGGCCTTCGCGCAGACGTCGAGGGCCTGCTGCTCCCCACCGGCGACCCGGAAGGACACGATGCCGCCGTACCGCTTCATCTGCTTGGAGGCGACGGCGTGGCCGGGGTGCTCCTCGAGGCCGGGGTAGATCACCTGGGCGACCTTGGCATGGCCGGTGAGGAACTCGACGACCTTCTCGGCGTTGTCGCAGTGCCGGTCCATGCGGACGCCGAGGGTCTTGAGACCGCGGTGGGTGAGGAACGCGTCGAACGGCCCGGGCACCGCGCCCATGGAGTTCTGGTGGAAGGCGACCTGGTCGGCGATCTCGAGATCGCGCACGACGAGGGCACCGCCCACGACGTCGGAGTGACCGCCGCAGTACTTGGTGGTGGAGTGCACGACCACGTCCGCGCCGAGCGTGATCGGCTGCTGGAGGTACGGCGAGGCGAAGGTGTTGTCGACGACCAGCAGGGCGCCGGCGTCGTGGGCCACCGACGCCAAGGCCTCGATGTCACCGATGTTGAGCAGCGGGTTGGTCGGCGTCTCGACCCACACGACCTTGGTCTTGCCGGGCACGATCGCGGCACGGACGGCGTCGACGTCGGACACCGCCGCCGGGCTGTGGTCCAGGCCCCACACCTTGGCCACCTTGTCGAACAGCCGGTAGGTGCCGCCGTACGCGTCGTCGGGGATCACCACGTGGTCCCCGGGCCGGCACACGGCACGCAGCAGCGTGTCCTCGGCGGCGAGTCCGGAGGCGAAGGCGAAGCCGCGCTCACCCTGTTCCAGAGCGGCGATCACGCCCTCGAGGGCGGTGCGGGTCGGGTTGCCCGAGCGGCTGTACTCGTAGCCGCCGCGCATGCCGCCGACGCCGTCCTGCTTGTAGGTGCTGGTTGCGTAGATCGGCGGGATCACCGCACCGGTCATCGGATCGGGTTCATAGCCGGCGTGGATCGCACGCGTCTCGAAACCTGACTTGTCGGCGTGTTCCTGAGTGCTCACGGGTTCGACTGTAGCGGCGAGGGTCGGGCCCGGCGAGGGGCGGTGGTGTGGGCCTTGTCGTCGGCCGGGCATCGGACGAAGATGGGGTCAGAGGGGCGCCCATGATCGATCCGGTTCACGTCAACGAGGAACCCGGCCTGTCCCCCGTCGGACCGCCGGACGACCCGGACGCGCGACGTGGCCGGCTCGCCTGGCTGTGGGCCGGTGTCGCCATGCTGACGGTGATCGGTGGCAGCGTCGCGATCAACGAGCTGTCCCAGCACTACGCCGAATCCCCGGAGACCGTCCGGGAGATCGACAGTGACCTCGCCGAAGAACTGTGCCGCGACGCCATGCGGGGCGTGGGAATCGAGCAGTTCCGGGTGCCGTCCTACATTCCCGGGGAGAAGGGCACGAACCTCCAGACGCCCCCACCCTGGCGGATCGGCACCACGGTGCGCGTGATCCCCGACAGCGATGCCGATCGCACCGTCCTGTGCACCCTCCGGTCGAGATGAGGGGCGACGGGAACGATTCGCGCCCTTGCCTTGTTGGAGACACTGGAAGCACGACCCCCATCCGCCTGACCGAGGAGACGCCCGTGTTCGGCCGCAACAAGTCCGAGATGGTCACCCCTGAGCGCGCCCTGCCCGGCCGCACCGAAGCCTGGTTCAACCTGGCCGACAAGCACGTCGTCCTCGACGCCCCGGTCGTCACCGACGAGGTGCCCGACGGGTTCGAGGTCGCCGTCTTCGGCCTCGGCTGCTTCTGGGGTGCCGAGGAGATCTACTGGCAGAAGGACGGCGTGTGGTCGACCTCCGTGGGCTATGCAGGAGGCTCCACCCCGCATCCGTCGTACGAGGAGGTCTGCTCGGGCATGACCGGCCACACCGAGGCCGTGCGCGTCGTCTTCGACCCCGACGTGATCTCGTACGCCGACCTGGTCAAGACGTTCTTCGAGGTCCACGACCCGACCCAGGGCATGCGGCAGGGCAACGACGTCGGCACCCAGTACCGCTCCGCCCTCTACACGCTCAGCGAGGCGCAGCGCGAGACGGCGATCGAGCTGTCGAAGAAGTACGGCGAAGAGCTGGAGCGTCGCGGCCTCGGATCGGTCACGACAGAGGTCCGCCCGGCGCCGACGTACTACTACGCCGAGGACGTGCACCAGCAGTACCTCGCCAAGAACCCGTTCGGCTACCGCTGCCACGCCAACACCGGCGTGAAGTTTCCTGCATGATCGTGTCGATTCCATCTCACGTCGTCCGTCATTGAGGTGGAGGCGGGCACCGGGTCCGCCACGACTCCAGGAGCAGACATGGCCCAGTACCTCATCTACTTCAACCAGCAGTGGGTCGGCGACCACCCCGAGGAGTGGTTCGAAGGCCGCGTGAAGCCCTCGATGGCGGTCTACCGCGAGATGCAGGAGGCCGGCGTGGTCGTCTTCGCCGGCGGCCTCGAGGAGGACGCCCCGATCTACCACGCCGACGACACCAGCGGCCCGCTGGCGGTCACCGACGGCCCCTACGTCGAGACCACCGAGTTCCTGGGCGGGTTGACCATCATCGACGTGCCCGACGACGAGACCGCGAAGATGTGGGCGGGCAAGGTCGCCGTGGGCTGCGGCTGGCCACAGGAGGTGCGCAGGTTCGGGGCGATCCCCGAGGTCTGATCAGGCGTCGATCGACAACCGCACGTCGACGGTGTCGCCGAGCACCACCCGCTCCGCCCGGCGTACAGCATCCTTGACCGGCAGGAACCACGTGCCCTCGCGGGGAAACATGGACGTCGTGAAGTCGGTGCGCCCGATCGTGGCGACCACCGGGACCACGCCCCAATAGGCCACTGCGGCCTTCACGTCGTCGACCACCTCGGCAGCCTCTTCTGGGAGCACCACGAAATGGAAGGGAGCCGGCCCGCGCCACTCGACCACCGGCCCGGTGAACTCGATCTCCATCGCGTCAGGATACGCAGGCCGGCTGCGCTGCGACGGGCCATCTGGCAGGCTGACGTGCATGAGCACTCCCGCCGAAATCGGCCTGGCCCGCTGGCACGAGCTCGTCGAGACCCGCGACCCGAGTGGCCTGCGCGACCTGATCGCCGACGATGCCGTCTTCCGCTCGCCCGCCGTGCACGCACCACAGGAGGGTCGCGACCTGGTCCACCTCTATCTGGCCGGCGCGGTCACCATCCTCGGCCCCGAGCTGCAGTACGTCGACGAGTGGACTCGCGAGAGAGAGGCCATCCTCGAGTTCCACACGGTCGTCGACGGGCTCGAGGTCTCCGGGATCGACCGCATCACCTGGAACGACGACGGTCTGATCACCGACTTCACCGTGATGATCCGCCCGGTCAAGGCGCTGCAGGCGGTGATCACCCGGATGGGCGAGGAGCTCAGCCGGCTCGCCGATGCAGCCCGCGACGACACGGACGGCTGAACCCGGAGACCTTCGACGGAGACCTTCTCGACGCACGGAGGCAGGACGCAGTCAGATCACGCGCGTTCGATCACGAACGCGGTGATGAAGCCGAGCGTGGCGATCAGTCCGGCGTACAGGTGGGTGCGCTCGAACGCCTCCGGGATCATCGTGTCGGCCACCATCGCCAGGATCGCGCCGGCCGCGACGGCGGTGATCACGGCGATCGCCTCCGGGGCCGCCCCGTCGAGCAGGAGCGCTCCGAGCAGACCGGCCGCCCCGCTGGCCACCGCGATGCCGATCCACACGCCGAAGACGTAGCGGGCACTTCGCCCGTTGGCCTTCATGCCGGCTGAGCTGGACAGGCCCTCGGGCACGTTGGAGATGAAGATCGCGGCCAACACCGGGAGCGCCACCCCACCGCCACCGAGGAGCGAGACACCGAGCACCACCGACTCGGGGACGCCGTCGAGCAGCGCGCCGACCGCGATCGCCGTACCACTGCCTGTCTGCTCCTCCTCGGAGGACTGGAGTTCACCAGAGCGCTTGCGGTGCCGGGCTCCCCGGCGGGCCAGCGCGATGTTCGCCGCGACGTAGACCACCGCTCCGCCGAGGAAGCCGGCCACGGTCGGCCAGAGCCCGCCGATCTGCTCAGCCTCATCGACCAGGTCGAACGACAACGCCGAGATCAGGACGCCGGCACCGAAGGCCATCACCGAGGCGACGACAGAGCGCGGCACGCGCACGAACCACGCCACGCAGGCGCCCAGCACCAGGGCCCCACCGGCCAGCAGCCCCCAGAGGCCGGCCTCGATCCACACCGTCATGGCTGCCACTCAACCAGACGGCGGACCCATCGCGAGGCAGGACTGGTGACGGGTCACTCGTCGACCCAGAATCCGCGGCCGCCCCACCCTCCGAAGCCACCGCCGAACCCACCACCTGACCGGTCGCGCGGACCGCGCGAGCCCAGGTAGGAACCCACGACGGCCGCCCCGAGGTCGTCGAGCTCGGGCGCCACCACGCGGCCGTCGACACGCTTGGCCATGGAGTCGATGAAGCGGGCCAGGCCGGGGTCGTCCCCGAGACGGAAGAACGTGGTCTGCGCGCCCAGGCGTCCGGCGTTGTCGAGCTCGCGCACGGAGTAGGCGATCGTCAACGGGTGCGGCGGATAGTCGAAGTAGACCTCGCCGTTCGGCTCCAGGTGCGAGGTCGGCTCGCCGTCGGTGACGATCAACAGCACCGGCTGTGCGTTGGGGTGCTTGCGGAAGTGCCGGTTGGCCAGCAGCAGCGCATGGTGCAGGTTCGTGCCCTTCTGCCAGAAGGCGTCGAGGGCGGTGAGCTGCTCGATCTCCATCACCTCGGCATGCCGTCCGAAGCCGATCAGCTGCAGGTGGTCGCCACGGAACCGGCTCCTGACCAGGGTGTGAAGGGCGAGGGCGGTGCGCTTCATCGGCACCCATCGTCCGTCCATCGCCATCGAGAACGACGTGTCGACCAGGAGCGCCACCGCCGCCTGGGTGCGAGCCTCGGTCTCGGTCACCTCGACGTCGCCGATCTCGAGGCGAACCTCAGGACGGGCGCTCGTGCCGCGCTCCTCAACCATCGAGGACGCGGTACGGCGTACGGCGTTGAGCACGGTCCGCGGGATGTCCCAGGGCTCGGTGTCGCCGAAGGCCCATTCGCGGGTAGCTCCACTGCGCTCCCCCGCCGCGCCGGCGTGGCGCAGGTCGCGGGCACCCTGTCGACCGGAGAGACGAGTGGCGACGTCCTTGAGCAGTGCCTTGCCGAGCTGCCGCATCGCCTTGGGCGAGAGACGGTACTGACCCGAGGAGTCCTTCTTCAGATAGCCGGTGTCACGCAACGCCTTCTCGAGCTCGGCGAGGGTGCGGGCGTCGACGGCGGCCTGGTCTCCGAGCTGGCGGGCCAGCTTGTCAAGGTCGACATCATCCATCCGGGCGCCGGCGTACGACTGGGCGAGCTGGTCGGCCAGGTCATCGAGGTCGGCCAGGTCCTGCAGGGCGCCGGTTCCGTCGCCCAGCCCCAGCCCCTGGTCGCCGTCGAACTGCTCGGAGCCACCCCAGTCCTCGCCGGGCCGGGCAGCCTGCAGGTTGGCGTCCAGCCGGCTGAGCTGCTCGGTGAGCTGCGGCGATCCGAACGCCTGCTCGGAGAGCTGCATCAGCTCCTCACGCTGCTCGGGTGTCATCGAGTTGAGCATCCGCTGCGCCGCGGCCGAACGCTGGGCCAGGGCGTCGAGCAGCTCGTCGATGTCCTGCGGGTTCTCGGGAAAGAACTCCCCGTGCTTGGCCATGAACTCGTCGAAGTCCTCGGGGGTGTCCTCGTCGCGGGCATGCTTCTCGAGAAGTCCGTTGAGGTCCTCGAGCATCTCGTTGATGCGCTCGCGGTCCTCGTCGGTCGCCCCCTCCATCGCCTGCTTCATGCCGGCGAAGCGCTGGTCGAGGAGCTCGCGACCGAGCAGGTCCTTGATCTTCTCGTAGTCCGCGCGGGCCTCCGATGAGGCCCAGTCGTACGACGACAGCTCGCTGACGGCCGCAGCGGTGGAGGGCACCAGGTTCTCCAGCTGCATCTCGCGGAATGACCGGTCGTCGTCGTCCATCCCGATGTCTCGCGCCAGCTGCTTGCGCTCCTCGAGGACCGCCCTGTCGAGCAGCTCCCGCACCTCCTGCAGGGTGCCGTCCAGGTTGTGCCGCTGCAGCAGCTCACGGCGCTTCTCCTGCACGCGTCGGGCCAGGTCGTCGAGCCCGGCCTGGTCCCGGCCTCCGCGGCGCAGGAACTCCTGCATGGCCCGCTCGGGCGAGTAACCGGCCATCACGTCCTCACCGATGGCGTCGAGTGCCTCGGCCAGGTCGACCGGTGGCGCGAGCGGGTCCGGCCCGCCCGCGTAGCGCGAGTAGCGCGAACGGTGACGATCCGGGCGACGGGTCATCCGTAGACCGTCTCCCCGTCGTCGCCGACGTCCTTGGCGACCTTGCGGGCCAGGTAGAGGCCCTCGAGCGCGAGCTCGATCGCACTCGCCCGCTCACCGTCGTTGGTGGCGCCGAAGCGTTTCTCGACCGTGTCGTAGAACTCCGACTCCCCCAGCGGCGGGAGCGCCTCGAGCAGCTCACGGGCGGTGACCTGCTCGCCGGTGGTGATCGGAGCCCCCTGCTCGATGGCGTTGATCAGCACGGCGAAGTCGATGCCGCGGAAGCGGCCTCGCACCGTCTCGGCGACCGCGGTGCGCAGCAGGTGCTGGAGGATCTCGTGCTCGCGGCCCTCCTCGCCGGTCTCGAACTCGATCTTGCCGCCCAGCACGTCGACGGCGGTCTCGAGGTCGACCACGCGCGCCACGGCGTGCTCCTCGCCGCGCACGGTGGCCCGGTGCAGTGCGGCGGCGGCGATGGTCTCCGCGCCCGCGATGGCGAAACGGGCGCTGACGCCGGAGCGCTGGTCGACCGCGTTGGACTCGCGCAGCGCGCGGGTGAAGCGGGCGAGAACCTCGACCAGGTGGTCGGGGACGGTGGCGGTGAGGTGGGACTCCTGACGGATCACGGCCACCTCGGCTTCCAGCTCGACCGGGTAGTGGGTGCGGATCTCGGCACCGAACCGATCCTTGAGCGGGGTGATGATGCGCCCACGGTTCGTGTAGTCCTCGGGGTTGGCCGAGGCCATCACCAGCACGTCGAGGGGCAGCCGCAGGACGTAGCCGCGCACCTGGATGTCGCGCTCCTCCATCACGTTGAGCATTGCGACCTGGATGCGCTCGGCCAGGTCGGGCAGCTCGTTGATGGCCACGATTCCTCTGTGGCTGCGCGGGATCAGGCCGAAGTGAATGGTCTCGGGGTCACCCAACGAGCGCCCCTCGGCGACCTTCATCGGGTCGACGTCTCCGATCAGGTCGGCCACCGACGTGTCCGGGGTGGCCAGCTTCTCGGCGTACCGCTCGTCGCGGTGTCGCCAGGCCACCGGCAGGTCGTCGCCCAGCTCGGCCGCGCGGCGGATCGAGGCCGGGGTGATCGGCGCGTAGGGGT
The DNA here is from genome assembly GCF_001552535.1 of Nocardioides jensenii JCM 1364 = NBRC 14755. Lineage (GTDB taxonomy): Bacteria > Actinomycetota > Actinomycetes > Propionibacteriales > Nocardioidaceae > Nocardioides > Nocardioides jensenii. The sequence goes on from NZ_BCRJ01000058.1 coordinate 52,724, forward strand.
GCTCGCCCAGCTCGGACCCGTCAATGACGGGAGTCCACTCGTCGAACAGGCCCACCATCGTGCGCAGGATCCGGGTCTTGCCCTGCCCGCGTTCGCCGAGCAGTACGACGTCGTGCCCGGCGATCAACGCGCGTTCGAGCTGAGGGATCACCGTGGCCTCGAACCCGTGCAGTCCGGGCCACGGGTCACGTCCTTCGGCGAGTGCGCTGAGCAGGTTGTCGCGGATCTCCTGGCGCACTTCCTTGAACTCGTGTCCGGAAGCGCGCAGGGCGCCGAGCGTGGAGATGTCAGGTGCCTGGGTCACGCCCCCACGCTAGCGCCGGCGGGCAACTCGGTTCCCAGGTGCGCGCAGATCAGCGGATCGAGGTCGGCCAGACCTGACCGCTGACGCGCTGCGCCGGGACGATCGGCGTACGCCCCAGGTCGTCGAGCAGCGCGATGACGGGTGCCGGATCGAAGTTCATCCAGCCGGGGGCACCGTCGATCACCCGGAGGGCGCTCCCCCAGGTCTCCAACGCGTCGCGATGCCATCCGGCGTCGCGCTGCACGGTGCCCAGCGTGGTCAGCAGCAGGACCTCTCCCTGGACGTTGCCCAACGACCGGTGGATGTCGATCGCCTCGACCAAGGTCTTGCTCGCCTCGGGAAACGCGCCACGGAACGCCTGCACCATCGCCAACGTGTCGAGGCCGTTGGCCTCCCCGAGCAGATTGCCGTGGCGACGGTAGCCAGCCACCGCCTCCTCGGCATACCGGATCGCCACGTCGAGTCGCCCTTCCATGGCGTGCGCCCAGGCCAGGTTGTTCAGGGTGGCGGTGTCGCGCTCGCCGTCTCCGTCGCGGACGCGCATGTCCAGGGCGGTCTCCAGCAGCGAGATCCCCTCAGCCATGCGCGTACTCGTGACCAGGTTCATGCCGATCCTGGACAGCGCGAAGATCTCGCCCTCGAGGTCGTCGGCCCGCACCATCTGCGCGTGGGCCCGCTCGTAGGCGCCGTGAGCCTCGTCGAGCCGCCCGGACCGATTCAGTGCGCCGCCCAACTGGGCCTCGGCGAGACCGATCATGCGGGGGTCACCGTCGAGCTCGGCCGCGCGGACGTGGGTCCGACACACGGCGATCTGTCCGGCATTGTCCCGGAGCAACGTGAGCCGCTCGCACAAGCTGGGTGCCAGCTCTGCGACGAGCCTGTGCGCCCCGGACTCGACGGCATCGGCGATCAGCACGGACAGGCTGCGGTGGTGGGCCGACAACCATTCGTACGCCGCCCTCGGGGTCTCGAACTCCTGCGGGGTCATCCCGGGTGCCGGGTCCCGCAGCTCGAGGTTGATGCGTGCCGGCTGGAGAGCGTCGCGTGCGTTGCGCGCGCTGTGGACGTACCAGCTCTGCAACCGCTCGACACCGTCGACCTTCTCGCGTGCAGCGGTCGCCTCCTCCAGCCGGCTGAGCGCATAGAGGCGGGTGAGGTCGTGGATCTGGTGCCAGCCCGGCCATCCGACGCTGAGCAGGCTGCTGTCGGTCAGCCGGTCCAGCAGCCCGGCGGCCTCGCGTTCGTCGACCCCGGCCAACGCCGCCGCACCGGGCGCGCTGACGAATCCGCATCTCTGCAGGCCCAGGAGACGGAACATCCGCGCAGCGGGCTCGTCGAGCTGCTTGTAGGACCAGTCGTGCACGGCTCGGATGCTGGTCTCCTCTCCCGCGCTGAGCAGGTCGAGCCGGGACCGCTCGTCACGCAGCTGCTCGTTGAGCTGCGTCACGGCGTAGGCATGGTCACGACCGGCCCGCTCGGCGGCCACCGCCAGCGCGAGCGGCAGGTGACCACACAGTCCGGCCAGCTCGGTGAGGTCAGCGGTCTCTGCCTCCCGGCCGAATCGGCTCCTCAGGAGTGCCACCGCCTCCTGGTCGCTCATCGCCCCCAGCATCAGGCGTGGAACCCCCTCACGGGCGGTCAGCCCTCGAAGCTGGCTCCGGCTGGTGATCACGACGGTGGCGCCGTTGCCGGGAAGCAGCGGCCTGAGCTGAGCGCTGTCGCGAGCGTCGTCGAGCACCAGGAGCACCCGACGCTCAGTGGTCTCGGTGCGCAACAGCGCCGAGCGGTCGGCGATGCCCTCGGGGACGCGATGGCCCGCCACGCCCAGCCCACGGAGCAGCTCGGCCAACGCTTCGGCATGCGTCAGTGGGGGCCCGGCACCGTTGCCCCCGAGATTCACGAACAACTGCCCGTCGGGAAAGCGTGACTCGTTGCGTCGCGCCCAGTTCAACACCAGGGAGGTCTTGCCCACGCCGCCCGGTCCGGTCACGGCCGCGATTCCCGGAGGCGCCACGTCGAGCACCTCAGTGGGCTCGACCGGGGTCGTCCTCGCGGCGAGCAGCGTGTCCAGGGCCGCGGTCTCCGCAACCCGCCCGATGAACCGGGCCACCTGCATCGGCAGCTGACGGGGGGTGGGCCCGCCGCCGGTCGAGGCGTCGTCGTACTCCTGGGACTGCAACGGCTCGCGCAGCAACACCTGATGCATCTGCTGCAGCTCGGCGCTCGGGTCGGTGCCGAGCTCCTCGCTCAACAGCTGACGGAGGTCGTCGTACCTCTCGAGCGCCTCGGCGCGGCGGCCCGAGCCGTGCAGGGCGCGCAGCTGGAGCAACCACAGCGACTCGCGCAGCGGATGTTGCTCGACCAGGGCACGGAGCTCCCCCAGCCAACGGGCCTGCCGACCCGTCGCGAGGTCGAGGTCGACGAGCCGTTCGAGGGCGAGCAGTCTCTGCTCCACGAGCCGGGGCAGCTCGTGCCGCTCGATCCAGTCCGAGAGCTGCTCTCCGAACGGTTCGGCCACCCACAGTCCGAGGGCCTGGCGCAGGCGGTGCTCCTCGTGTGTCGAGCCCTCCCCGGCTACCGGATCGAGCGCATCGAGGAAGCGGAGCACGTCAACCGCATCGCGCGGCACCTGCAGGGTGTAGCCGGAGGATCCCGTGGTGATGAGGTCGTGGCCGACGACGGAGCGCAGTCGGGCCACACAGGTGTGCAGGCTGCCGCTGAGGCGCTGTGGGGGCGGATCCCCCCAGATGCCCCTGCCCAGGGTCTCGGCCGAGACGGCCCGTCCCGGGCTCAGGGCGAGCAGCGCGAGAAGGGCACGCAACCGGCGACCGGGCAGAGCGAGGTCGACGCCGTCGCGAAGCACCCGGACCCGCCCGAACATCCGGATGTCGATCTGACTCATCTCGCCCCCGAGTGCGCTCGGCTGTGGGGAGAGCCCCACCGCTCCGACCTCGACGGTAGCCCCGATCGGTGCCGAGGGCCACCGCCTTGTCGGCCTGGCCGCGTCTCGCGCACCCTTCGTGGTGGTGGTCCAACGTGCCGGGGTGACACTCGTGATCCGCCCCCGCCCGGGCTGGTTGCCGGACGACCTGCTGCCGATGCTGTTGATGCGACTGCCCGCCTGAGCCAGGTCGCTCGGGCAGGCCGCGGTCAGGACGTCAGGACGTCAGGTCCAGGAACATCACGTGCAGGCCGACGTACCCGTGACTCCTCGAGTGGAACGCCCCGGGCACGGTGCCGATGATCTCGAAACCGAGGTCGCTCCACAGGTTGACCGCGGCGATGTTGCTCTCGACCACGGCATTGAACTGGATGCCGCGGAAGCCGAGCCGACGGTGCCAGGTGATCACGTGCTCCCCCAGCTGGCGGCCCACGCCATGACCGCGCGCCGCGTCACTGACCATGAAGCTGGCCGTCCCGATGTGAGCGCCCCCAGACGGGCGGTTGGGGCCCATCTTCGCGGTGCCGAGGATCCGCCCTTCCTCCTCGAGGACGACGGTGCGTCCGGGAGGCGGCTCCAACCAGAGCGCGCGCCCCTGGTCGGAGGTCAGGTCGGTGGGGTAGGCGTAGGTGTCGCCTTCATGGACGACCGCCTCGAGGATCGGCCAGATCTCAGCCCAGTCCTCGGCTGTGGCCTCACGGATCATTCGCCGGTCGCGCCGTCGATCGACTGCCGGATCAGGTCGGCATGGCCGTTGTGGCGGGCATACTCCTCGATCATGTGCGTGATGATCCAACGCAGGCTGAACTGGACGCCGCGCCTGCTGCTCGCCCGGGCGGAGAGGGTGTCGAGCCCGCCGTCGGCCAGAGCCCGGTCGATCAGCTCGTCGGACTCGGCGATGTGGCCGTCGAGCAACGCACGGAGCTGCTCGGGGGTGTCGTCGCGGGCGGTGTGCCACTCCCAGTCGGAGTCGGCGTCCCAGTCGACGCTGGCCCACGGCTCGGCGTACTCGGCGCCGTGCAGCACACAGGAGAACCACCAGTGCTCGTTGAAGGCGACGTGCTTGACCATGCCGCCCAGCGTCATGTCCGAGGGAGCCAGCGGCTGGTTGAGCTGTTCCTGCGTGAGGCCGTCGGTCTTCCTCAGCAGGGTCGCGCGGTGGTAGTCGAGGAAACCGCGCAGCGTGGCCGCTTCGTCGGCGGCCAGGGGCGGGTCGACGCGTTCGATCGAGGTCATGGCCTCACCGTAGCGGCGTCGCCCCACGACGGACACCGCCTTTTCGGTGCGCTCCCAGGGCGATCAGCGGGCCGGAGAACGATCGGTGATGCAGTACGACGACCCGGCGGGATCGCGCAGCACCGTCCACCCCGGATGCTCGGCCAGCAGCTGGGCACCGAGTCCGGCATGGCGGCGCACCTCGGCAGCTCGGTCGTCGCTGGCCAGGTCGAAGTGCGCCCGGACCTCGCCGGACCTCTCACCCAGCCGCTGGAGCAGCAGCCGCAGCGGGATGCTGCCCGGACGCTCCAACGCCGTGAACTCGTCGTCCTCGGGCAGCGGATCGAGCGGCCAACCGGTGAGCGCCTCCCAGAACGCGCACTCCCGGTCGTAGGCCGACGCCGGAATGTCGAGGCAGACCTGGTCGACGACGCTGGCCGTGCCGTCCGGCCAGACCGCGGGCGCCGCACGGCCTGAGCACGGGTGCTCGACGAAGCAGAACACGAACCCACCCGGGGACCGCAGCACCACGTAGCCGTGGTCGGCCACCGTGGTCGCGCCGAGCGCCTCAGCCACGCCGGCGGCGGCGCGTGCGTCACTCACGTGCAGGTCGAGGTGGAGGCCGGCGGCGCCGTCACCGAGCCGCTGCGCCCGCAGGTGGGAGTCACCCGTCGCTGGCACGAGCGTGGCGAACTCGTTGCGCGCGCCGCGTGGCGCCGAGACCCGGTAGCCGGTGACCTCGCTCCAGAACATCACGCCCGACTCGTAGGACGACCACGGCAGGTCGAGGAACGCTGAGATCCAGAACGGTGAGCCCATGCCGCTACGGTACGAGCATGTTCGGTGTCGAGGTGTGCCTGTGCGGTTCCGGCTCGTCGTACGACGGATGCTGTGGCCGGTTGCACCGCGGATCAGAGCAGGCCGAGACCGCGGAGGAGCTGATGCGCTCGCGGTACGTCGCCTACGCGGTCGGCGACCTCGACTACGTCTTCCGCACCTGGCATCCCCGCACCCGACCGGCGGACCCGAGGCCGCAGCCAGGCACCACCTGGACCGGCCTCGAGATCGTGGATGTCGTGGCCGGTGGACCCGCCGACTCCTCCGGCATCGTTGAGTTCCGCGCGCACTTCCGCACGCCGGCCGGCGACGACGTGCTCCACGAGCGCAGCACCTTCGAGCGTCGCGCCGGTCGCTGGTTCTACCTGACCGCTGACTGAGCTGCCTCAGGACCCGCCCTACTGCCAGCGGGAGCCGACCTCGACGGGCTCGGACGCACCTCCGGTCAACTCGGCGACCTGGGCGACGAAGGCGTCCGACGACCCGGCAGGCACGCCGAGCAGCAGCGTCACCGAAGCGCCGTACGCGACGTCGAGCACAGCGATGCCGCGCGAGCGCAGCTCTGTCTCGAGGCGTCCGGCGTCCGCATGACCGACGACCAGTGAGTGCTCGATGACCAAGCAGCGTTGTCGAGTGCCCACCTCATCGAGGGCCGCGCGCACCGCGTCGCCGTACGCCCGCACCAGCCCGCCCGCGCCCAGGAGCACGCCACCGAACCAGCGGGTCACGACCACCGCCACGTCGGAGACCTCGCGTCCGCGCAGCACCTCCAGCATCGGTGCGCCAGCGGTGCCGGCCGGTTCGCCGTCGTCGGAGGACCGCTGCACGTCTCCGGTCGGACCGAGCACGAACGCCGAGCAGTGGTGCCGCGCATCCCAGTGCTGCTTGCGGGCACGCTCCACCACCGCGCGCGCGGCCGCCTCGTCGGCAACCCGCTCGACCTCGCACAGGAACCGCGATCGCCTGACCTCGATCTCCGCGCTGCCGTTGCGCGCGACGGTCAGGTAGGAGGAGGCGCTCACGACCACACCCCGAGCACGTCGCCGCCGATCTTGATGATGAAGGCGGAGACCACGACCACGAAGAAGGCCCGCACGAACCCGGCGCCCTTGGCGACCGCGACGCGCGCCCCGAGGTAGCCGCCCACGAGATTGGCCAGGCCCATCAACAGCCCGATCTTCCACATCACCGCGCCCTGGGGGATGAAGATCACCAGGGAGGCCACATTGGTCGCCCAGTTGGCCAGCTTCGCCTTCGCTGAGGCCTCGAGGAAGTTGTAGCCGAGCAGCCCGACCAGCGTGAACACGAAGAACGAGCCCGTGCCCGGGCCGAGGGCGCCGTCGTAGAAGCCGATCGCCAACCCGGTCAGTGCGGCCAGGATCGTGTGCCGGTGCCCGGCGAAACGCAGCTCGGTCAGCTCACCGACGTCGGGCTTGAACAACACATAGGCACCCACCAGCACCAGGACGACGAGGATGATCGGGTTGAACGCCGACTTCGGGATCATCGTGGCCAGCAGCGCGCCGCCCAGGGCGCCGGCGAACGCACACGCCATCAGCGGCAGAAACGTCTTCGGGTCCGGCCTGATCCGGCGATAGAACGTGGCCGAGCTGACTGTCGTACCGCACACGGAGGCCAGCTTGTTGGTGGCCAGCATCTGCACCGGCGCGGCACCGGGCAGGCCGATCACCAGGGCCGGGAGCTGAATCAGGCCTCCCCCACCGACCACCGCGTCGACGAAGCCCGCCGCGAGTGCCGCCAGCACCAGGAGACTGATCACAGTCACGCTGGGCTCGGGCACCCGGCCACCCTAGAGCCTGGGCTCCTTGCGGATCTCTTGAGGATTCCCTGAAGGCGGGCCGCGCCTCGGCTTGAGTTCCGGACGGCAGTGTTCTGGTTGTCAAGAAAACGACCAGCGGGGCTGGTCCTTCCAGAAGGAACACACCATGCGCAGCAACAAGTCCGGCCGCAAGAACTCCGTCAAGCTCCTCGCCTCCGCCGCCCTCGTGGTCGCGGCCGCCGGAGTTGCCGGGCTCGGCACCTACGGCTCGTTCACCTCCAGCACCGCGGCCAGCACCAACGTCGGCTCCGGCACCGTCAAGCTCGACATGTCGAACCAGGCCACCCGCGGGCTCGACGTCGCGGTCACCAACATGGTGCCCGCCGACACCGCCCAGCGCGCCGTCCAGCTGACCCGCTCAGCCACCTCCGAGGCGTTCGGTGCCCTGACCCTGAAGACCACGATGACCACCGACAACCTGCTCAAGACCGGCGCGGACGGCCTCAAGCTGCAGATCGACGCCTGCTCGTCGCCGTGGACGAAGGCTGCCACGACGAACGACCTGACCTGCACCGGCACCACGACCTCGGTCCTCGCAGCCGGCTCGGCCCTGCAGACCAACGTCGCGCTGCCGCAGGCCCTCACCGACCTGAACGGCGCCGCCAAGGTCTCCAACCTGCGGATCCAGCTGTCGCTCCCGCTGGCCGCCGACAACACCTACCAGACCCTGAGCAACGCGGTGAACTTCGAGTTCACCGCCACCCAGCGCGCCGGCGAGGCCCGCTGACCCGGGTGATCCACCCCTGACCAGCCCCCTCAGCACCCGACCGGACCACGACGACCAGGAGACGACCATGACCTTCCAGCGACTGCGCACCGCACTCGCCCGGCTGGCCGGCTTCGCGCTCACCGTGGTCCTGGTCGGGTGCCTGGCGGTCTTCGGGTTGATCGCCCTGGGCCCGCACGTCTTCGGCTACCGGACGGCCACGATGCTGACCGGCAGCATGGATCCGGGCATCACGCCCGGCGACGTGGTCCTCTCCGTCCCGCAGCCGGCCTCCGAGGTCGAGGTCGGTGACGTGATCAGCTACCACATCCCGGTCGAGGACCACCGGGTCGAGACGCACCGGGTGGTCGAGGTGATCCACAACGAGAACGGCACCGTCGCCGTTCGCACCCAGGGCGACGCGAACGAGGCTCCGGATCCGTGGACGGCCACGCTCGACGGCGACACGGTCTGGGAGATGAAGACCGTCGTGCCCTGGATCGGCAACGGCATCCGCGCCCTGCGCACCCCGTTCGTGCAGGGGAAGATCTTCTGGGCCGCGCTCGGCCTGATGCTCCTGGTCGGCCTCAGCATGATCTGGAGCCGAGACGACGAGGACGACGCACACGTTCCCACCGACGCACACGTTCCCACCGAGGAGAGCCCAGAGCCCCGCCGGGCGGCGTACGCCGATGCGCTGGCCAGTCTGTCGGAGGAGCTCGACGACGAGTATGCCCTCGTCTTCGCCGGCCAGTGGAGCGACCTGCTACCCCGACGAGTCGAGCGGGTGGACGTCACGGTGAGCTCCCGCGAGGTCTCGGACGCCCTGGACGCCGTGCTCAGCCTGAAGGTCTCCTCGGTCACCGTCGGGGCCTGCGACCTGGCTGATGCTGCGGCCCTCATCGAGGCAGCCGTGCGCGACGAGGACTGGGCCCTGGCCGACACCGTGGTGTCCCGGATCCCGGACCTGGCCGACCGCAGTCGCGCCGACCTCACCGCCTGCCTGGCCGCGTGATCCCGGGCTCAGCCCGCCGGCTCCATGCGGTAGCCGACTCCGCGCACGGTCCGGATGAGGCGCCTGCCCTGGGTCTCGCCGAGCTTCCTGCGCAGGTTGCCGACGTGGACCTCCACCAGATGGGTGTCACCGGCCCACTCGTTGCCCCACACCGTGCGCAGCAGCGTCTCCCGGCTCCACACCCGGGCCGGCCTGCGGACCAGCTCGGCCAGCAGGTCGAACTCGATGCGGGTCAGGTCGCGCTCCTCGTCGCCGACCCACACCTGGCGGGCGTCGACGTCGACCTTGACCGCCCCGTGGTGCAGAACCTCATGTGCCTCGGCTGGCGCCGGGCTGGTCGGGCCGGACGGACTCGTGCGGCGCGGCCGCCTGAAGAGCGCGTTGACCCGCGCCTTCAGCTCACGGGGACTGAACGGCTTGACCAGGAAGTCGTCGGCACCGGTCTCGAGACCGATCAACCGGTCGATCTCGTCCTCCCGGGCGGTGATCATCACGATGTAGGCGTCGCTGAACTCGCGGATCCGGCGACAGGCCTCGATCCCGTCGAAGCCGGGCAGCCCCAGGTCGAGCGTGACCAGGTCGGGGTCGAGCTCGCGCACCCGGTCGACACCGGACGGGCCGTCAGCGGCCGTGGCGACGATCAGGCCCTGACTGGACAAGGTGTGCTCGATCAGCCCACGGATGTCCTCGTCGTCCTCGATCACCAACGCAGTGCGCTCCATGCCCCGATCATGCCACCGACTTGAGGAAACCTTGAGCCACGCACCCGGTGCCCTTGAACCTGTTCGACCAGACTGGACTCACACCCCCTCACAGACACTTGGACCGATGACCCGAAGCGACCTGATCCGACGCGGCGCCACTGTGCTGGCCCTGGTCGCGTGCCTGCTCTCGGTGGCCGCGATGGCACAGGCCAAGTTCAGCGCCACGTCCTCACGCGGACTCGCCGTCGGCACCGCCACGATGGTCGCGCCGACCGGCGCGACCGGCAGCTACACCTGCCGGATCGGGTTCTTGACCGAGGGCATCACGTTCACCATCGGCTCGTTCACCGACAACGGTCCGGGCCGTACGTCGTACCGCTTCAGGGTCAGCAGTGGCAGCACCGTGCAGGGGTCGACGAGCTCGACCACCACGTCCGGCGCGGTGTCCTCTGCGATGGTCGGCGTGGACGTCGGGGCGACCACCTGGACCCTGTCGATCCAGACCGAGCTGTCCAACTGGACCAGCCCGGTCTGGACGAAGTCGGTCACCTGTCCGTTCCACGGCACGGCAACCGGCACGTTCTGAGCGACTCAGCGACCGGGCCTCACAGGCCTCGGCACTGGTTCTCCTTGTTGCCCTCGACCCGGTTGTTGCCACCGACAGGGCGCGGCTTGTTGGACTTGCACTGCAGGTTGCCGTCGACGACGTTGCCCCGCACGGTGAACCGTCCGCGGTTGGAGAACAGCTGGATGTCACCGTTGACTCGTGCCCGCGCGATGACGCCGCCGTTCGTGCCGGCCTTGAGCTGGATGTTGCCGTCGACTCGTGACGGGACGCCGGAACGCACCCGCACGACCACGCGCTTGGCGTGACCGGCCTGGATGTTGCCGCCGACCTTCACTCCGCTGGCCACGAGCCGAGCGTTGCGGTAGACCTTCACGTCGCCGTCGACACGGGTGCCGTTCAGCGAGCAGGTGGCACCCCTCGGGACGATCACGTTGCCGTCGATGTAGCGGGCACCGATCGCACCACGGCAGACCCGGTCGTCGCCGGCCTGCGCGGCCGGTGCCGAGATGCCCACGAAGGTGGTAGCCAAGGTGATCGGGAGGGCGGCAAGAGCGAGCATGCGCTTCATGGGAAGGCCTTTCGTCGAGGAGTTGAATTGCCCTGATCCTCGAGGCGGGCGGTGAGCCGGTCATGAGACGAACCTGAGAGGGTTCTCACCCGCTTCGGCTCGGACTCAGCCGCCCAGCCGCACCTTCACCACCGGGGTGCGCACCCCGCGACTGAGTCGACCCTTGAACGGAACCAGCCACACCTGGTAGGTGCCGTTGCGCAGCCCGGGCGTGGTGGAGGTGTGCCGGCGACGTCCGTTGAAGGTGCCCCACACCTTGGTCGCACCGTTGGGCATCCGGAGCACCAGCTGGGCGTTGTAGCGGAACCGGGTCGGGTCCCAGGCCACCCGGATCTGGTGCCCCAGCGCTCTCACGTTGATCCGCGCCCGCGGGTTCCACCTGACCACTCGGTAGACCATCGGCTGTTCGGGCAGCACCCCGATCCTGTGGAACGCCTGGGCCACACGGTGCGCGATCAGCGTCTCGCCCGTGGCGTTGGGGTGCGTGCCGTCGACCGTGTGCCTGGCCGGGTCGAACGCCAGACCGGCACCCGACTGGGTCCGGGCGAAGGTGACCAGGGGGTCGTCGGCGAACTGGGCCCGGTTGAGCGCGTTCAGGCGCACGCCGGTCCGGTCGCCCGTCATCCCGAGTCGCTTCAGGACGTCGTTGAGGATGATCCGCGTCGCGGGCGCCACCTCGTGAACGGTCTCGACGTACCGCTTCGTCTCCGCGGCCACCTTGTCCGCCGAGTCGCCGGCCTTCAGGTCGTTCCGGCCCAGGTGCACGACGAGCACGTCGGGCTCGTACACCCGCAACCACCCGGCGATCCGGGCCTGCTGACTGATTCGCGTGGCATGGTCGGACTCGGGCCGGTTGACGAAGGCACCGTTCCAGGCCGCGTGGTCACGGTCGAAGGCCGGGTCCAGATAGTGCCCGGACACCTCACCGGCACCGTCGTAGACGTGCCGGAAGGGCCCGACGAAGTCGACCGGCACCTGCTGGCGACGGAACTCCTGCCAGAGCCGGTAGCGCCAGGAGTACATCCCGGAGTTGCTGTGGGTGATGGAGTCGCCGACCAGCATCACCCGGAGCGGGTCGCTGGGCTCGTCGTCGGCCCGGGCGGGGGTGCCCATCGCCAGCGCCGACAGGACAACGGCGAACGCGACGACCGCGCGCACGACACCGTGCTTCATCATGACTCCCCCGACAGATCGATACGTCCGTGCGCAAGGAGACCACGCGCACGATCGCACCGTGGACGAACGCGGAATTTTCCACCGATCGGGTCGGGCCCACCACCCGATCGGTGGGTTCAGGCCTTCGCGAGGAACGCCAGCAGGTCCTGGCGGGTGAGCACGCCGACCGGCTTGCCGTCCTCCTGGACCAGCAACGCGTCGGCGTGCTCGAGCAGCGCCACCGAGTCGCGGGCCGCCTCGGTCGAGCCGATGGCCGGCAGTGCGGGCGACATGTGCTGCTCGACGGTGTCGGTGAGCTTCGCGTCGCCGGCGAAGAGCGCGTCGAGCAGGGTGCGCTCGGAGACGGACCCGGCCACCTCGGCAGCCACGATCGGCGGCTCGGCACGCACCACGGGCATCTGCGAGACGCCGTACTCCTGGAGGATGTGCACCGCCTCGGCGATGGTCTCGTTGGGGTGGGTGTGCACCAGGTCGGGCAGCCGGCCGGACTTGCCGCGCAGCACCTCGCCGACGGTTCGACGGTCGGCGTCCTCGGAGCCCGATGCGAAGCCGTACTGGCCGAGCCACTCGTCGTTGAACACCTTGGTCAGGTAGCCGCGGCCGGAGTCGGGCAGCAGGACCACGATCACCGCGTCGGTGCGACCCTCGGCAGCCAGTTCGGCGGCCAGCTGCTTGGCGGCGAACGCGGCCATGCCCGACGAGCCGCCGACCAGCAGTGCCTCTTCACGGGCCAGCCGCCGGGTGAAGGCGAAGGAGTCGGCGTCGGAGACTTCGATGATGCGGTCGGCGATGTCACGGTCGTAGGTCTCGGGCCAGAAGTCCTCGCCCACGCCCTCGACCAGGTAGGGGCGGCCGGAGCCGCCGGAGTAGACCGAGCCGGCCGGGTCGGCGCCGACCACCTGCACTGCCGGGTTCTGCTCCTTCAAGTAGCGGCCGATGCCGCTGATCGTGCCGCCGGTGCCGACGCCCGCGACGAAGTGGGTGATCCTGCCCTCGGTCTGCTTCCAGATCTCCGGGCCGGTGGTCTCGTAGTGGGAGCGGGGGTTGTGCGGGTTGGAGTACTGGTCCGGCTTCCACGCCCCCGGCTGGGAGGCCAGCTTGTCGGAGACGTTGTAGTAGGAGTCGGGGTGCTCCGGTGCGACCGCGGTCGGGCAGACGACCACCTCGGCGCCGTACGCCTTGAGCACGTTGCGCTTGTCCTCACTGACCTTGTCGGGGCACACGAAGATGCACTTGTAGCCCTTCGCCTGCGCCACCATCGCCAGCCCGACACCGGTGTTCCCCGAGGTCGGCTCGACGATCGTGCCGCCGGGCTTCAGCTCGCCGGAGGCCTCGGCCGCCTCGATCATGCGCGTCGCGATGCGGTCCTTCACCGACCCGCCGGGGTTGAGGTATTCGACCTTGGCCAGCAGGAGAGGTCCCCCATCGGTCGACGGATCCAGGTCCAGCGAGCGGGAGAGCCTCAGCAGCGGGGTGTTGCCGATGAGGTCAAGGAGTGAGTTCACGTAGTCCACGGGCTCAGGCTAGCCGCCGACCAGTCCGGCCCGGCAACTACCGATCGGTAGACTGGGGCCCGTGGGGAAGACAGCGGCAGCCAAGAAGCTCGCCTCTGCCGCGATGTACGGCGGCGGGGGCCTCTCTGCGTTGGGCGCCGGGCTGTACGGCGTGCTGCGCGCCGAGGCGATCCTGGCCCGCAAGGCGATCGGCGACGCCGACGGGGATCCGCCGAACGCGACCGGCTGGTACGGCCGCGGGAGACCCGGCCCGGCCCTGAAGGTCGCGCTGATCGGCGACTCCAGCGCGGCCGGCTACGGCGTCGCCCGCGTTGTCGAGACCCCGGGTGCCAACCTGGCCAGCGGGCTGGCCGAGCGCGCCGACCGACGCGTCTATCTCCGCTCCTTCGCCGTCGTCGGCGCTCAGTCCAAGGACCTTGCCGCCCAGGTCGAGCAGGCCCTGCCGATCGAGCCGGATGTCGCCGTGATCTTCATCGGCGCCAACGACGTCACCCACACCGTGCGGCCCTCCCAGTCGGTGGCGCTGCTCTCCGAGGCGGTCCGACGGCTTCGCAACGCCGGCGTCGCGGTCGTGGTCGGCACGTGTCCGGACCTGGGCACCATCAAGCCGATCAACCCGCCGCTCAAGCAGGTGGCCCGCACCTGGTCGCGGCGGTTGGCCGCGGCCCAGGCGATCGCCGTGGTCGAGGCCGGCGGTCGCACCGTGTCGCTCGGCTCCATCCTCGGGCCGGAGTTCGCGGCCGCCCCCGCCCTGCTCTTCGGACCCGACCAGTTCCACCCCTCGGCCGACGGCTACTCATCGCTGGCCGCGGTCGTCCTCCCGTCGGTGATGGCCGCGCTCGACCTGGTCCCGGAGCACGAGGCCGGTCCGGAGGCGTTGCGTGGCGAGGGCATCCTCCCGATCGCCCGCGCGGCAGTCGAAGCCGCCCGCACCCCCGGAACCGAGCTGGACGGCACCGAGGTGGCCGGCTCGCGTCGCGGCGTACGCGGTCTGTGGGTCGAGCTGCGGCACCGCCGTCGTCACCCGAGCACGACGACCGAGGCACCGCACGAGGCCGAGGCTGCCCACAGCGAGAAGTAGTCAGGGCCTACTCGGTCGGGTTCTCGCAGTGGAAGACACCGCGCGGCCCGCCGGCGTGGTACTCGTACTCCTGACCGTCGGCTGCGAGGACGACACGCTGGCCCTCGACAAGTGCCTGGGTGTACATCGAGCCGGGTTGCGCGCAGCCGATGCTCCCGTCACGCCAGGTGACCGGCTCGACCCGAACGACGTCGATCTCGCTGTCGGCGACGCCCAACGTGGCGGCCAGGTCCGCCACCGCGTCCTGCGCGACCTGCGGCTGTCCTGGCGCGGACGACGATGCCGACCCCGACGCGGAGACCGGGTCCGAGGGATCAGTCGACTCGCTCATGGTGTCCTCCGCGGTGGTGTCGTCGGTCCCGGATGATTCCGTGCCACATCCGCCCAGGGCCAGCGTGCCAGAGACCGCCAGCACGGCCGCGGCGTACCGCCAGATCCTCATCGCGCCCTCCCCCGTCCATGATTCCCGGTCACTCGTGGCCACGGTGCACTCCCTGAAAGGTTCGCACACCGAGGAGTCGGGCCGGAGAAGTAGGGATTTCCCCACCTGTGTTGGCGGTGTGCACCCATCGAATCGCTGGCCTCGCGCAAATAGCGTCGGTGGCATGACCTCCACACCAGCACTCACCGTCCACGCCCTCACCCGTTCGTACGGCGACGCAGCCAACCCGGTCCGCGCCCTCGACGGCATCGACCTCAGCATCCCGACCGGCAGCTTCACCGCCGTAATGGGCCCCTCCGGCTCCGGGAAGTCCACGTTCCTCAACTGCGCCGCCGGCCTCGAACGCCCCGACGGCGGCCGGGTGCTGATCGGTGGCGATGACGTCACCGACTGGTCGGAGTCGCAGCGCACCACGCTGCGCCGTGACCGCATCGGCATCGTCTTCCAGGACTTCCACCTGATGCCCTACCTGACCGCGGAGCAGAACGTCGCTCTCCCCCGACGGTTGGCCGGCGGCCGAGTCGACAAGCAGCTCGTGCGGGATCTGCTCGGTCGGGTCGGGCTCGCCGAGAGGCGCGGCCACCTCCCCGGCCAGCTCTCCGGCGGCCAGCAGCAGCGTGTGGCGATCGCCCGTGCCCTGGTCGGCCGCCCGGCCGTGCTGCTGGCCGACGAACCGACCGGCGCGCTCGACTCCACCAGTGCCCGCGAGATCCTCGAGCTGATGCGGCACAGTGTTGACGAGCTGGGCCAGACCGTCGTCATGGTCACCCACGACCCCGTCGCCGCGTCGTACGCCGACTCCGTGATCTTCCTGGTCGACGGCGGGGTTGCCGGCCGGATGGCCCGACCGACCGCCGACGCGGTGGCCAGCCAGATGGCCCACCTCGACGACCTGGTGATGGCGGGGGCGGCGTCATGATCGGCCTGGCCCTGCGCTCGCTGGCCGCTCGCCGAACGGCGTTCACCGCGACGTTCGCCTCGATCTTCTTCGGCACCGTGCTGATCGGGTCGTTCGCGACCCTGCTCGAGACCTCGTTCACCGACATGGCCGAGGTCGACCAGGACACGCTCTTCATCATGGGTGCCGTGGTCGGCAGCTGGGGCACGATCATCGTGCTCTTCTCCCTCGCCTCCACGCTCGGCATCGCCGTGCGCCAACGCGACGTCGAGATCGCCCTGCTCCGCACCATCGGCGCCTCGCCGCGCCAGGCCCGGCGGATGATCCGCATCGAGACGTTCGTGGTTGCGCTGGTCGCCTCGGCCCTGGGAGCCGGTGCCGCCTGGTTGGGCGGACGCGCGCTCTTCACGATGATCCGTGAGGGCGGCATGGTCGCCGACACCGTCGACTACGCCGGCGGCCTCACCTCCTTGGGCATCACGATGCTCGCCGTGCTCGCCACCAGCCTGGTCTCGGCGACGATCGCCGGACGCAAGGCGACCAGCGGCGCCGCCACCATCGCCCTGACCGACGGCAACTCCGGCACCCAGAAGATGCGGTGGTGGCGCGTGCTCGTCGCCGTCCTGCTGATCGGCTACGGGATCACGATGGCGGTCGTCACGATCACGGTCACCGCCCACTCCGACGATCCCTACGACGCGATGGCCACCTCTGGATCCAGCTCGATCCTCGTCGCGGCAGGCCTGGCCTGCATCGCTCCCTTGTTGCTGCGCTGGGCGGCCACACTGGTCCGTCCGCTCGTCGGACGCGCGGGAAGCACCGGCCATCTGGCGGCGTACAACACCTCGCGCCGGGCGCCACTGCTGGCCGGCGTGCTCGCCCCCGTGATCGTGTTCAGTGCGGCCAGCACCGGCACCCTGATGGCGGTCGGCATCGACGGCCGGACGCTGGCCGAGTCGACCCCCGACTCCGACACGATCACCATGCTCAACAACGTCGTGGTCGGCATGATCTCGCTGTTCGCCGCGATCATGGTCGTCAACGCGTTCGGCGCCGTCGTCGCGCACCGCCGTGGTGAGCTGGCCCGGCTGCGCCTGCTGGGCGCCACTCCCGAGCAGGTGCGAGGATCCGTGGTCGCCGAGGCCGCCATCGTCGCGGTGGTCGGCGTCGTCGTCGGGTCCGTCGCCGCGCTGGCCACGATCGTGCCGTTCTCGATCGCCCGCGACGAGGGCCTCGTCCCCGACGGACAGCTGTGGCTCCCGCCGCTGCTGGCGATCGTCGCCATTGCCATCACGCTGGCCTCGGCCACGGTCGCCGT
This sequence comes from Nocardioides jensenii JCM 1364 = NBRC 14755, assembly GCF_001552535.1. GTDB lineage: Bacteria > Actinomycetota > Actinomycetes > Propionibacteriales > Nocardioidaceae > Nocardioides > Nocardioides jensenii. Next base: position 69,851 of record NZ_BCRJ01000058.1, read on the forward strand.
ACGACGCACGACGGGGCAGCCCCTGGCCGTGGCGGGCCTGGGCCGATGAGCCTCGGCGGAGTGACAGACTCGGGGACCATGCCCCTGCCCTTGCCGCGGATCGAGTCGATCAGGCCCACGCCGGTGAACCGCGACGCGTTCGTCGAGCGGCTGAGGTTGACCGGTGTCAGCCTCGGGCAGGCACTCCTGGCGATTCCCGCACTGGTGCTGGGGATTCTCACCCTGCTGGCCTGGCCGTTGCTGCTCGTCGTGGCCGGCATCGGTCTGGCCCACCTCGCCGTCCCGGCCACCGAGCAGCTGACCCGCCTGCACCGGTGGGCCGCGGGCCGGCTGCTCGGTGAGGAGATCGGCAGCGGGTACGCCGACACCGCGGGAACGAACCCACTGACCCGGGCGGTGGTGTGGTTGCGTGATCCGGCCCGATGGCGAGACTTCGCCTTCCTGTGGTTCTCCGCCACCGGCGGGTTCGTGCTCTCGATGGTGCCGATCGGGCTGCTCACCGCACCGGTCGTGCACCTGCTCGGTCTGCTGATCGATCCCGGCTGGGCGTGGGCCGTCCTGCTGTTGCTCTCCGGCCCGATGGTGATCGTCTGGTGGCTGGTGACCCCGGCCCTGGTGCGGGCCCGGGCGTTGGCCGAGCGCAGCATCCTGGGCCACTCGCGCGTCGTGATGCTCGAGCGTCGGGTCGAGGAGGTCGCGGTGTCCCGGTCGGAGGCCCTCGATCACTCCGCCGCCGAGGTGCGCCGCATCGAGCGCGACCTGCACGACGGCGCCCAGGCCCGCATCGCCGCGGTCGGGATGAATGTCGGGCTGGCCGAGAAGCTGCTCGCCACCGATCCGGCCGCCGCCGCGGAGTTGCTGAAGGAGGCGCGTGAGACAACGGTCTCCGCCCTCGAGGACCTGCGTTCGGTGGTGCGCGGCATCCACCCGCCCGTGCTCGCCGACCGCGGTCTGGCCGGCGCGATCGAGGCGATAGCGATGGCGATCCCGATGCCGGTGACTCTCGCGATGGACATCGACGGCGAACTGCCCGCACCGGTCGAGTCGGCGGCGTACTTCGCGCTCACCGAGTGCCTGACGAACGTCGTCAAGCACGCCGGGGCCACCCGGGCCTGGGTGACCGGGACGTACGACGGCAGGTTGCTGCGGTTGGTCGTGGGTGACGACGGACGCGGCGGCGCGAACCGCGACGGATCCGGCTTGGCCGGTGTGGTGCGCCGGTTGCTGGCCTTCGACGGCACCATGGACCTGACCAGCCCTCTCGGGGGACCCACCGTCGTGACCATGGAGCTGCCGTGCCCCACCGCCCACGGATCGTCCTCGCCGAAGACCAGGCCCTCCTGAGAGCTGGGCTGACCCGGATTCTCCAGGCCACCGGCTTCGAGATCGTCGCCGCCGTCGACAACGCCCCGGCGCTCACCGAGGCCCTGACCTCACCGGACATCGACGCTGCGGTGGTCGACGTACGCATGCCGCCGTCGTTCTCCAACGAGGGCCTGGCCGCGGCCATCGCAGCCCGGGCGGCGCGGCCGGGGTTTCCGGTGCTGGTGCTCAGCCAGTACGTCGAACAGCTCTACGCCCGCGAGCTGCTGGCCAGCGGCGAGGGTGCGGTCGGCTACCTGCTCAAGGACCGGGTGTCCGACGTCGACAACTTCGTGGCCTCGCTGGAGCAGGTCATTGCCGGCGGCACCGTGCTCGACCCCGAGGTGGTGGCTGAGCTGGTGGGAGGCGTCTCCCGTGACCACCCGCTGGAGCGGCTCACCGAGCGCGAGCGCGAGACGCTGACCCTGATGGCCGAAGGACGGTCGAACGCCGCCATCGCGGCGCGCATGTTCGTCACCGAGAAGGCGGTCGGCAAGCACATCAACAGCATCTTCACCAAGCTCGACCTCCCCCAGGCCTCCGACGACAACCGTCGCGTGCTCGCCGTCCTCACCTGGCTCGAGGGCTGAGACCCCAGAAATGCCGAGCGGCGCGGCCCGCCCGAGGGCAGTCCGCGCCGCGTGGCGACGTACGTCGATCAGTGCTGAGTGATCAGTCCTGGCTGAAGAACGCCAGGATGCGCAGCAGGTTGGTGTAGATCCACACCAGGCTCACGGTCATCGCGAACGCGGCACGCCACGACTCCTTCTCGGGGAGGCCGGCGGCGACGCCCTTCTCCACGAAGTCGAAGTCCATGATCAGCATGAAGACACCGAGGATCAGACCGGCGAAGGCGGTGACCATGCCGAGCTTACTGACCCCGAACAGGCCGATCTGGGCACCGAACATGCCGAGCACGAGCTCCATCAGGCCGAGGCCGATCATGCCGAAGACCGCCGCGATCACGAACTTCTGGAACTTGGCGGTGACCTTGATGTTGAAGAACTTGTAGGCCGCGAGCGTGCCGGCGAAGGCCGCGAACGTGCCGATCACGGCACCGCTGACCACTCCATCACCGAACTGCGCGTCGAACAGCTTGCTGATGCCGCCGAGGGCGACACCCTCGAGGGCGCAGAAGAGGAGCACGAGGGCCGGGCTGATGCTGCGCTTGAAGGAGTTGACCATCGAGAGCGCGAAGGCGCCCAGCGAGCCGATGCCGACAGCGGCCATCAGCGGGCCGAGGTCGGCCCCGCCTTCAACGTCAGGGGTGAGGATCCACGTGGCGAGCGCGGTGACGATCACCAGGCCGAGCGACATCGCGGTCTTCTGCACGACCGAGTCGATCGTCATGCGGCCCTGGTCGACCTGGCCCTGTCCGTAGCCGGTCTGGCCCGGCGTGCCGGTTCCCCACTGGGACGGGTCGGTCATGGTCTGCGACTGGCCGTAGCCCGCATAGGAGTTGGCCTGCCCGTTGAACTCGGGCGATCGGTTGAACACCGGGTTGTTGCTCTTCATGTGGTCTCCTCCTTGGAGGCCGGTCGGGGCCGTCGCTCTGACGACTCCCACGTGCACCTTCAGTCTAGGCGGTGGGTACATGGTTGAGAACGAACGGCCTCGAGCAGTTGTTCCCCCCTCGGTCACCGTGACACCTCGACCGAGTCGTCCGGATCGGTACCCCCGGTGGGGTTCGAACCCACACTGGATCGCTTTTAAGGCGACTGCCTCTGCCGATTGGGCTACGGGGGCGTGGGCTCAAAGATAGGTCTTGCGGGCGTGGATCGCGTGTGCGCCGGCGGCGCGGTCGAGGAACAGCAGCCCCTCGCAGTGGTCGATCTCGTGCTGCAGCGCCCGCGCCTCGAACGCGTTCGCCTGCAGGGTCACGGTCTCGCCGGTGCCCGGCAGCTGGCCGCGTACGACGAGCCGGGTGGCCCGCTTCACGTCACCGGTGAGGTCGGGGACACTCATGCACCCCTCACGAGCCCTCTCGTTGCGTGAGGACTCGACGACCTCCGCGTTGCACAGCACGAAGGTGCCGTGGTGGCCGCGGGTCTTCGGGTGCTCGGAGACGTCGACACAGAACACCTTCACCGACTCCCCCACCTGCGGTGCGGCCAGCCCGACGCAGCCCGGCGAGACCCGCATCGTGGCGACCAGGTCGGCGGCCAGCTGCACGATCTCCGGGTCGGTCGGGTCGACGGCGGCACCCACACTCGAGAGGACCGGAGCCGGTGCGGTGACCACCTCGAGCAGGTTGCCCGAGACACCGAGGTCGGTCTCGGTCCACCTCGCGACGACAGGGTTGACGGCGTCACCCCCCGGTGTGGACGAGCTCACAGGTCGTCGGCCTCGACCTCGTGCAGGCTCACGCCCACGCCGAGCTCGGCGGCGGTGCCGCTCAGGGTGGTGCGCAGGCCCTCCACGTCGACGTCACGAGGCAGGTCCACCTCGGCCACCAGCACGTAGAGGTCGCCGGAGAGCCGGGTGGTCAGGTCGGTGATGTTGCCGCCGACCTCGGCGACCCGCGAGACCACCGACGAGACGATGCCAGGCCGGTCGCCGCCGTGCACGCTGAGCACCCACGAGGAACCATCGGTGGCCACGGCGCGCTCCTCGGGCAGATCCCCGACCGAGACGGTGAGGTCGCCGCTCGCCGACAGCGGGGCCAGCGCGGCCTCGACCTCGGCAGCGTCGGCGTCACCGGCGCTGATCAGGGTCATCGCGAAGTGGCCACGCAGCAGCGTCATCGAGGAGTCCTCGAGGTTCAGCCCGAGCCCACCGAGGATCGCGGTGGCTTCGGCGATGATGCCCGGGCGGTCCTGGCCGAGGACGGTGATGGCGTGGAGGGTCACGCCCCAGATTGTGCCAGCACCATCGCCCGGCGCAGGACGGTGTCGGTCATCTCCTCGGTCAGCCGTCCGGTGAAGGTGTTCTGCTGGCTGGGGTGGAAGCAGCCGATCAGGGTGACGTCGTCGGCGATGGTGGTCTCCGCCCCATGGCCGAACTTCGGTTTCGGCCGCGGGACGTCGTACCCGGCCGCCTTGAAGGAACGCAGGGTGGCGTCCCACCCGTAGCCGCCCAGGGCCAGCACCACCCGCACCGACGGAGCCAGGAGCGTGACCTCGCGCTCGATCCAGGGCGAGCAGGTGTTGCGCTCCTCGGTGGTCGGCCGGTTGTCCGGCGGGGCGCAGCGCACGGTCGCGACCATGCGCGCGTCGATCAACGCCTGCCCGTCGCCGGCATGCTCCGAGGTGGTCTGCGCGGCAAGCCCGACCCGGTGCATGGCCGCGAAGAGCCAGTCGCCGGAGCGGTCTCCTGTGAAGATGCGACCGGTCCGGTTGCCGCCGTTCGCGGCGGGCGCCAGACCCACGACGAGGATCGCCGCCTCTGGGTCTCCCCAGCCGGCGATCGGGCGCCCCCAGTAGGGCTGGTCGGCGAAGCTGGCTCGTTTGGTGTGGGCGACGTCCTCACGCCAGGCGACCAGGCGGGGGCAGGCGCTGCAGACCGAGACCCGCGCGTCGAGCTCGTCGAGGGTCGCCCGCGCCGCCAGCCGTCGTACGTCGTCCGCGTCGTGGGCGACCGGCGTGCCGGCCACTGCCGGGTCGTCCGGCCAGCCGGTGCCCGGTGGCACGGGCGAGGCGAACGGTTGCCCGGTCAGTGGGTGCGGCAGCAGCTCAGGCATGTGCCTGTCAGGAGCCCGTTCCGTTGGAGCCGACCTCGGGCGCGAGGTGGGCACCGCCCGCCTCGGAGCCACCGAAGGGCAGCTTCTCCGCGGCCGCGCTGGCCACGTGAGCGGCCTTCTCCTTCACCACCGGGGCCTGCGCCCGGACCGTCTCCTCGGCCTTGGCCACCCCGGCCTGCACCGGCGAGCTCTGTCGAACCTTGTCGGCGGTGCGTGCGATCTGCTCGTAGCGCTCCCGTCCGGCCTTGGCGCCCAGGACGTACCCGACACCGATCAGGACGGCGATCTTCAGCAACTTCATCATCTGGCGACTCCTCCACGAGAACAGGTGTGTCACCACAGTAGCCATGGGCGAACACTCCGACGCTGAAGGGTTTCGCCCAGCATCTGCGTGAAACCCTTCAGGGTCGGCACGGACGCCTCACCGAGGACACCTCACGCCAGCGACCAGGCGATGCCGTCGAGGATGTCGGACTCGGAGACCACCAACGAGTCGACCGACGTACGGCGCAGCACCCGGTCGAGGATCAGCGCACCGGCACCGATCACGTCGGCCCGGCCCGGATGCATGTAGGGCAGGGCGAGCCGCTCCTCGACGGTCATCGCCAGCAGCCGCTGCGTGAAGGCGTGCACGTCCGCCACCGCGATCACGGCCTGGTCGGTGCGGTCACGGTCGTACGCCGGCAGGTCCAGGACGCCGGACGCGATGGTGATGATCGTGCCCGCGACGCCGACGACGGTGGCCGCGTCTCCTGCAGGGACGGGGCATTGGTCGAGGTGGGCGTCGACGTCGGTCGTGGCGGCGGCGATCTCGGCGGCCGTCGGCGGGTCGGAGTGGAGGTGTCGTTCGTGCATGCGGACCGAGCCGATGTTCATGCTGAACTCGCTCGCGGGGACGGCAGAGCCGAGGATCAGCTCGGTCGACCCGCCACCGATGTCGACCACCAGCACGGGGGCGGCCGGCTTGTCGCGCAGGTTGCGCACGGCGCCGTCGAAGGCGAGCCGGGCCTCCTCGTGACCCGCGACCACCTCGGGTTCGATGCCGAGTCGCTCACGCACCCCGGCCACGAACACGTCGGCGTTGGACGCGTCCCGGCTGGCCGAGGTCGCACAGAACCTGATCTTCGTGACCGGGTGCTGCTCGATCAGGGCGGCGTACTCGTCGATCGCCGCGAACGTGCGCGCCAGCGCCTCGTCGGCCAGCCGGCCGGTGCGATCGACGTCCTGGCCCAGGCGCACCATGCGGGTCTCGCGGACGAGCACCTCGGGCAGGTCGGCGATCATCAGCTTGATCGTGTTCGTGCCGCAGTCGATCGCCGCCACGGTGTTCGTCTCGGCACTGGTCTGCTCGCCCGGGGTCGTCACGGGCGCCATCGTAGGCGGGCGCCCCAGGGGGCCGAGGAGCACACAGGCGGGCCGCACGAAGCAGGCGAGGTCAGCCGTGGTCGGACGGCGAGACGCAGGGGCCGGACTTCCACCAGTCGCCGAGCACCTCGAGCACCTCGTCACCCAGCGGGTTCACCCCCGGGCCCTGGGCCAGTGACTGCCCGGCCAGCACGTGGAGGCACTTGACCCGGTTCGGCATGCCGCCGGCCGAGATGCCCTCGATCTCGGGCACGCTCTGGCCGGTCTCGGCAGCGATGGCGGTGCGGGCCGCAAGGTAGGCCTCGTGCGCGGCGGCGTACTGCTCGGCAAGAGCGGGGTCGTCGGCGAGACGCTGCTGCATCTCCTTCATCAGCCCGGAGGCCTCGAGCGTGCCGATCCGCGACGCGGCGCGTGGGCAGGTGAGGTAGTAGGTCGTCGGGAAGGGGGTGCCGTTGTCGAGTCGCGGCTCGGTGGTCGCCACGTCGGGGTTGCCGCACGGGCAACGGTGGCCGATCTCGTGGATGGAACGCGGCTCCCGGCCGAGCTGGGCCGCGATCGCGGCGGCGTCTGCGGGTTCGATCATTGCGTCGGGGTGATCCGGTCGGGAGGAGTGTCGGCCTTGCCCTGGTCGGGGTGGCCGGCCGCCTCCACGGACTTCCAGGCGGCTCCCCACCAGGCCTGCGGCTTCTTCTTCGGGAGGTCGCCGGCATCGGTGAGCTGGTCGGCGGAGTCGAGGGGCTCGCCGTTCTCGTCGAGCACCTTGAAGCCGGTCTCGCCCGGCATGATGTAGTTCAGCCGCTCCCGGGCCTGGGCCTTGACGTAGGCGTCGTCGTCCCAGCGCCGCTTCTCGCGCTCGAGCTGGCCGATGTCCTGGTTGGTCTCGTCGATCTGCGAGTGCAGGTCGGAGATGTGGTCCTGCTGCTGAAGGTAGGCCCGCATCGAGGACGCGAACGACACGGTCAGCACCGCCAGCACGAGCACGAGCACGGTGCCGCGCCCGGTCAGCTTCGGGCGGACCGGCCTGCGACGTGGGGCCGGGCGGCGTGAGGCGCCGGCAGGGGCGGC
>NZ_BCRJ01000059.1 GCF_001552535.1 Nocardioides jensenii JCM 1364 = NBRC 14755
CACCGATCTGCGGCATAGCCTGAGTGAACTGGCCGACGAGGCGCCACGCACGTTGGACGCCAGCGAGCTCTGGGCCTACCGGCATGTCGTGACGCCCTTGCGGTGAACGCCTGGGGCTCCTGGGGGAGTCAGGCCTTGCGCTGCATGCGGTACGCCGCCTCGAGGGCGCGCCGCAGCGCCATGTCGTTGCCATGGGTCAGCGAGGCCTGCACCTTGTGGTGCGCCTCCATCGCGGGCGGCACCCCGAACGTCTCCGGGTGTGCGGCCGTCAGCTCCTCGCGCAACGACGGAGCGCACCGGATGGTCAGGGTCGTCCTGTCCTCGAGTCGTGCCACCAATCGGTTGTCGACGTACCACGCCGGCCGTTCAGCGGTGCCCTTGCGCCGGCACCGCGCCAGTGACTCGAGGAACTCCGCGACGGTGTCGGCATTCATGCCGTCGACCGTACGCCGCCCACGCCCCATCAGGGGAGCAGCAGCATCACGTCGCCGAACTCGTGCCAGAGGTAGTCGGGTGAGCCGGTCTCGGTGACGGCGGCGTACCCGGCGTCGACCAAGGGGCGACCGGCGACCGCCTCGAGCAGATCGAGGTGGCTGGCCTCGGGCTCGTGCAACCCGCTGAGCAGGCCGTCGACGACGCGCGCTGGGCGATCGGGTCCGAGCACGAGCGAGGTCCAGCCGTCGGTCGGCACCACGCGTCCGGAGGAGCCGGCCGTCTCCAGCGCTCGTACGACGGTCGTGCCCACCGCGACGATGCGTCGCCCGACGGACCGGGTGCTGTTCACCAGTCGCGCGGTCGCCTCAGGCACCATGAACCGCTCCGGCTGCGGCGGTTCGTGAGCCTCCTGGCTGGACACGCCGGTGTGCAACACGATCGGAGCCACCGCGACGCCGCGGGCCATGAGCCTGACCAACAGCTCGGCGGTCAGTGGTCGACCCGCGCTGGGCATCTCGGCGCTCCCGGGCTGCTCGGCGTACGAGTTCTGCAGCATCGACAGCGGCCATGCGCCCTCGACGTACGGGTAGCGGATCGGCCGTCCCTGCTCCCACAGGTAGTCGGCCCGGTCCAGCCGAGGCGTCGGGGCCGCGCGCCAGAGCCGGGACTGGCCCGCGGGATGCGGCCCCAGGAGCCGCAGACGGACGCCGCCGGGAAGACGCAGCTCCTCGTCGGTGCAGACCAGGTCGGGTCCCAGTTGGTCGGGTCGGCGCACCTCGACCACCCAGGTGCCGTCATCGAGCTCGGTCGAGACGTGGAGGACGGCGTCTCGGCCGCGTCGGTGGAAGTCGACCGCGGCCGGCAGAGTGGCGCTGGTGTTCACCACGAGCAGGTCGCCGGGGTGCAGCAGGTCGGGGAGATCGCTGGCACGTAGGTGCTGCACCCTGGCACTGCTCACGGAGGCCAGCCGTACGGCGTCCCGGGCGATGCCTCGAAGCTCGGGTGGTACGGCGGCCTCGTGGCTGCTCGGAACGTTGAATCGCTCGGTGGGCTGGGCGCTCATGCGACCACCTCCACACTCAGCTGATGCCGGCCGGAGGCGTCGTCGTCGAGGAGGAGGGAGACCAACGCGGGAGCCACCGTCGTGGGCAGGGGGCGATCGCTGATGTCCTCGCCGGGGAACGCCGCCTGGTGCATGGCCGTGCGCATGTCACCGGGATCGACCGTCAGCACCCGGACGTCGGGCTCCTCGACGGCGAGGATCCTGCCCGCATGCTCGAGCCCGGCCTTGGCGCTGGCGTAGCCGCCCCAGCCCTCGTAGACCTCGACGGCGGCGTCCGAGGTGATGTTGAGGACGGTGCCGTGCCGCTCGCGCAGTGAGGGCAGGAGGTCGCGGACGAGGGCCAGGGGCGCGACCAGGTTCACCTCGAGCACGTGGGAGAAGACGGCCGACTCCAGATCGGCGAACCGGGGGAGTGGACTGGCGCCGAGCGTGCTGGCGTTGTTGGCCAGCAGGTCGACGCCGCCCAGTGCTTGGACGGCAGACCGCAACGCCAGGCGGTGTCCCGGGTCTGACACGTCCCCGGCGATGGCCACATGGTCGACGCCGGTCAGGGTCGCCGTGGCTGCCCGGAGGTCGGTGTCGTTGCGTGCGTCGAGGACCAGGGTCCATCCACGGTCGGCGAGTTCGCCGGCCAGGGCGAGACCGAGTCCGCGGGAGGCACCGGTGATGAGTGCGACAGGCATGGTGGTCGGGATCTCCTTGATCGATGTGATCGGACACCACGAGCCTGCAAGTTGAAGTTAAGTTGAAGTCAAGGCCTTGCCGGCAGCTTTCTTGTGCTCGGCGTCAAGGACGCCCGGAAGGCGGTCGACCAAGTCGCTCAAGCCCAGTTCGGTCGCCACCTCGACCATGCGCGGCAACATGCCCGGGCTCAGGGTCGCCTCGCAGTTCGCCAGGGCGCCCAGCGCCGCATCGTCAAGTCCCGCGAGTGCGGGCAACGCCGCATCCCAGGCGTCATAGTCGTGCAGGGAGCGGGCGAAGGCGTTGAGTCCTGACGCGTCGAGGGCGGTGATCAGCGGCACCAGTCGCTCCTGACTGGCCGGCGAGACTGAGGCGACCAAGGTGACGGCGTCGGCGTAGAGCTCGTCGGCATGGGCGGCCCGGATCGCCTCGACGAGGCGTTCGTCCTCGATGCGCTGGACCAAGGTGTCGAGCGCGTCGAGATCCTCGGCGAACAGCGCCACCTGGAGCAGGTCGCGGCCGGTTGCGGCACGCACCACCCCGAGCGCCGTGTCCGCCTCGATGACCGAGACGAACCTGCCCAGGGCGACGTACTCCTTGCGCTCGACGAGTGTGCGGCCGACCTCGAGAACGGTGGCCGACGGAATACGGCCCAGGATCGGCGCGGCGCGGACAGGGTCGAGCGCGGTGGCGAGATCGGCGAGGTAGGTCGAGCTGAGGTGTCCCGCGAGCTTGACCGCAACGTCCGGCTCCATCACGGCAGCGACGCGCGCGCCCAGCAGCGGGGAGAGGGCGAGCTGTGCGATGCGTGCGCTCAGGGGCGCCGGCACGGCGCCGGCGAGCTTGGCGATGCGGCGGAAGCGGGACTCGTGCTGGTGGAAGATCGCCTCGCCGACCGCGACGCGAAGGGTCTTGATGTCAGCGGGCGGCACCTCGACGAGCGCCGAGAGCTCGGCATCGGCGACGTTCAGGACGTCGGCCAGCTTGATGATCTCGACGCGGTTCGCGAGGGACGTCATGCGTCCTCCCCGGGGAAGAGCAGGGCCTTGGCGCGGCCACGCAGGGGCCGGGGGACCGCGGTGAGCGTGGCCCGGAGGCCTGACTCCACGGCCTCCGCCTCGGCGGCGAATACGGCCGCGACCAGCATGTCGAGGTGCGCGACCTCGTCGGGACTGCAGGCGCTGAACGCGGCCAGCTCGTCGACGCTCGTGCCGAGCCGTTCGGCGAGTGCGGAGACATCGGTCGATGCCATGGTGGTCCTCTCCTCGATGACGAAGCCCGCTCACGGTACTCGTTGCCGGGGGGCACGAGCGGTAGATCCGCCGGCACGGGACTCGGTGTCGAGCCCCGCGTCGGCAGGGTTGCCCCGGTCGGGGGACGGCCTCGGGCATCAGGGAGCCAAGGGAGTGGCGGCCGCACGAACGGGTAGGTTGACGTCATGATCGTGGCGTTCAGCATCTCTCCGACGGCGGGCGACGAGACGGGTGGCGTGGCCGAGGCCGTCGCTGCCGCCGTGCGCGTGGTCCGCGAGTCCGGCCTGCCCAACGAGACGAACGCGATGTTCACCAACATCGAGGGTGAGTGGGACGAGGTGATGGCGGTCGTCAAGCGCGCCGTCGACGTCGTCGCCGAGGTGTCGCCTCGCGTCGGTCTCGTGCTCAAGGCCGACATCCGTCCCGGGTACGACGGCCAGCTCACCGCCAAGGTGGAGCGGGTCGAGCGCGCCCTGGCCGAGGACCAGTGATGGCTGGCCGCCTGCTGCTGGCCGCGATCGCTGCCGTTCTGGTGGTCTTCGGCGCCGTCGCGATCCCGCTGGTCCTTGCCGATGACTCCTCCGGATCCGGTGACGATCTGGCCGGAGTGATGGGGCCGGCGAACGGCGTCCACGACCAGGACTTCGACGAGGAGTCCGCGAACCTCTCCGCGGTGAAGACCTTCCAGGCCGAGGGACTGATCCACGAGACTGGTGAGATCGAGTACGACGAGTCGCCGCCGACTGGTGGCCCCCACGACCAGGTGTGGCTCGAGTGCGGCGTCTACGACCGTGAGGTGCGTGAGGAGAACGCCGTGCATGCGCTCGAGCACGGAACCGTCTGGATCACCTACGACCCGGCCCTTTCCGACGACGAGATCGACCAGCTCGCCGACGCGCTTCCGGACGAGGGCATCCTCTCCCCGTACGGCGACCAGGAGGCGCCCGTGGTGGTGACCGTCTGGAACGCCCAACTGGCTCTCGACGGTCCCGACGACCCGCGGCTGGCCCTCTTCATCGAGAAGTACGGCGACGGCAGCACCTCGCCCGAGCCGATGGCGAGCTGTCACGGCGGTGTCGAGATGTTCGAGGACGCCGGCACCGGCGCCTGATCGACGTGACGCATTCGACCGCCACTTTTCCGTCCGATCGTTCGAACAGGTGATCGAACAGGCGTAGTCTGGCGGCATGGCCGCGCACGTTCCACCACCGGGTTGGCCGGCCCGCGTCCGACCACCGGAGGCCCCACTCTGGGAACGCAGTGCGGAGAACTGGCTGCTCGACGTCTGCCCACCCGAATACCGCGGCTACCCCACGTTGCGACGCCACATCGTGGTGCTGGCTCGCTTCGCCGTGCTCCATGTCGCCGGAGCCCAGGTGGCCTGCGACCGCGGCCTCAGTGAGGCCCGCGCCGAGCTTCGCGACGTCACGGATCCCGATGTCGTCGAGGCGGCCATCGAGACCTGGCACCGCGAGTCGGCCCGGTTGCTGCGCTTGCGACGCGAGGTGGCGCTCGTGGAGGACGCGTTGCGCGGTCGGCGATTCGTGGCCCGTCTCTGACCGATCCCCTCACCCGGCCCGACTCGCCGCCTTCGCCCGGGACGCCAGCCGGTCGAGGGGAGCAGTAGCCTCGCCACCATGCATGAGTTCTCGAGCGTCCTGCTGGTCGATGCCCGCGGCTGGATCCTGATGCAGGAGCGCGACGAGCATCCGGTGATCGATCCGGACTGCTGGGGCTTTCCGGGCGGCCACCTGGAAGGTGCCGAGGACCCGCTGGCCGGTGCCCTGCGTGAGTTCGTCGAAGAGACAGGTGTCGCACTCGCCGTCGGCGACGTCGTGGCCTGGCGCGACGTGCACGTGCACCACGAGGCCTACGGAACCGACGACGTGATGCACCTGTTCGTCGGGGCCACCGCCCTCACCGACGCGGACATCACCTGCAACGAGGGCCGGCGGATCGTCTTCGTCGACCCACACGACGTCACTTCTCTTCCCCTGACCGCGGCCACCGGACTCGTGCTGCCCGACTTCCTGGCCTCCCCGGACCACGCCCGACTGAGCACCGCTGCGAAGGAGCTGTCATGAGCATCACCGTGATCCAGGTCCCCGGGCCCGGCGCCGAGGACGTCGTGGTGGGCACCTCCGGCCCCGATGAGGGAGCCGTCTTCACCGGCACCGCGGACGGCATGCTGTTCCGTGTCTCCCACGACGGCCGCCGGATCACCCGGGTGGCCGAGACCGGGGGCCGGCCACTTGGCATCGAGCTGCTCCCGGACGGACGGCTGTTGGTCTGCGATGCCCACGCCGGACTCCTCTGCGTCGACCCACGCACCGGGTCCCTCGAGACCCTGGCCGACTCGGTCGACGGCCTGCCGTTCGTCTTCTGCAACAACGCGGCCGTCACGGTCGACGGAGACATCTGGTTCTCGGACAGCTCGACGCACTTCGGCATCGAGCAGTGGAAGGACGACTTCGTCCAGGACACCCGCACCGGACGCCTGCTGCGACTCGACAGCAGCGGCACGCTCGAGGTGGTGCTCGATGGTCTCGCCTTCGCCAACGGCGTCGCCCTCGCGGCCGACGAGTCGTTCGTCGCGGTCGCGGAGACCGGCGCGCGCACCGTCGTACGCCACTGGCTCACGGGGGAGCGGGCCGGTCGGCGTGACTACCTGGTGCAGGACCTGCCGGGCTACCCGGACAACATCGCCCGCGGCAGCGACGGCCTGATCTGGGTCACCATCGCCTCACCCCTCGACCCGGTCGTCGAGCGCCTGCAGAAGGCCCCGTTGTGGCTGCGGCGGACCGTGACCAAGGTGCCCGTGGCGCTGCAGCCCAAGCCGAAGCGCACCGTCCGCGTCCAGGCGTACGACGACCGCGGGGTGCTCGTGCACGACGTCGACGCGGACACTCCCGACTTCCACATGGTCACCGGAGTCCGTGAGCACGAGGGCCGGGTGTGGATGGGCAGCCTCCACGAACCGGCGATCGCCCACGTCGACCTCCGCTAGGGGGTCGGAGCGCCTGGGATCGGGTTGCAGGCGACGATGCCACCGCTCTCGAACGCCATCTGGGCGCCGAGCCTCTCATCGCGGAACGTCGCCTCGGTGATGACCGCGGAGCCGTCGGCCTCGACCGAGTCCACGTCGACGAAGTCGCTCAGCGGTTCCAACGTCCTGGGGTCTGTGCCGTCGCGCAACCACTTCTCACGCGCCTTCGCGTCGCTCACGGCCGCGTCGCCGGAGGAGAAGAGGAGGACCGACTGTGAGACCACGTCGTCGCCGTCGGGCACGAGGAAGTAGGCGGACGCCTCCGGGGTGCCGAGCTGGTCGGCTCCGGTGTCCTTCATCGGCTGCTCGAGGGCGTCGGGGTCTGTCGTGGTGGCGGCCCTGCCGAGTCGACAGGCCCGGTCGCCGAGGGCCACATGGGCGAACTCGGGGCGGTCGGCTTCGGCGAACAGGTCGGGGACCGTGTCGCTGTCGGCCAGGGAGTCCGCGTCGCCGTCCACCACGTCGACCACGGGCCCGGGGTCACGACTGACCACGAGCAGGTGCTCGTCCTCGATGACGGTGACGTCCAGGAAGGTCCCCGGGTAGTGGTCGGCCATGGTGCCGTTCACGTCGGCGAGGTCGGGGCCACCGGTGAACCGGTCGTGGCCGCCCACCGAGCTCTTCTCGTAGCCTGAATCGGCCAGGTCGTCGGTGACGTCGTCCAGGTCGATCTCGTCGTCGAGCCGGTAGACCTCCCAGTAGTCACCATCATCCTCGCTCTCCCCTCGGGTGCCGGAGACGTACCAGTCGACGTCGAACTCGTTGAACGGAGCCTCCTCCATGACCTGGAGGTACTGGGCCAGCGGAGTGGCGACCAGGCTGTCGCGGGCCTTCGAGCGGAATCGGTCGAGGTCCCGGTCCGAGAAGTCGTGCCCGATGTCGTCGAGCCCCGTGCGTTCGGCCCAGGCGTCGCGGTCGACGAACTCGATCGTCGTGGTGTCCTCGGGGAGCACCCCGAGGGCGGCCGAGGCACTCCCGGGGCCGGTCAGGAGAACGACGGCCAGGACACCGCCGCCGACGACAGCGACTCCACAGCCACCCGCGATCAGGGCCTTCGTGCGCTTCTGCATGGTTCCTCCGAGAATCAGGGGGTCGGCCGGGTTTGCGGACCGGACCCGGCCGGGTCAAACTACCCGGGTCCGACCGGCTCACACCTGGACACGGGCACGACTAGACTCGGTCGGGCAACCCGGTCGACCGGGTGCCGCGCCCACATCGCCGACAGACGTAAGGACCCCCGCATGGGATACCTGGAGTCGATCACGACCCCGCGTGACCTGCGTGACCTCTCCACCGATCAGCTCACCGCGCTGGCCGACGAGATCCGTGACCTGATGATCCGGACCGTGGCCACGAACACCGGTCACCTCGGGCCCAATCTCGGGGTGGTCGAGCTGACCCTCGCCATGCACCGCGTCTTCGACAGTCCTCACGACAAGGTCGTCTTCGACACCGGGCACCAGTCCTACGTGCACAAGCTCGTCACAGGGCGTGCCGGAGCCTTCGACACCTTGCGCAAGGAGGGCGGCCTCAGCGGCTACCCGAGCCGGACGGAGTCCGAGCACGACCTGGTCGAGAACTCGCACGCCTCGACGGCGCTGTCCTACGCCGACGGCCTGGCCAAGGCCTTCCGGATCCGCGGCGAGGACCGCCACGTCGTCGCGGTCATCGGCGATGGAGCCCTCACCGGGGGCATGGCGTGGGAGGCCCTCAACAACATCGCGATCGCCCATGACAGTCGTCTGGTGATCGTGGTCAACGACAACGAACGTTCCTACACACCCACCATCGGCGGGCTCGCCACGGCCCTCACCTCGCTGCGCACGAATCCCCGCTACGAGGCTGTGCTCGAGCAGGTCAAGAGACGGCTGAACGCGGTCCCGGGCGTCGGCCCGGCGGCGTACGACGCCCTGCACGCGATGAAGAAGGGCATGAAGGACGCCCTGGCCCCGCAGGGCCTCTTCGAGGACCTCGGCCTGAAGTACGTCGGCCCGGTCGACGGCCATGACCAGGTTGCGGTCGAGCAGGCTCTGGCCCATGCGAAGCGCTTCGGTGGTCCGGTGATCGTGCACGCGATCACCCGCAAGGGCGAGGGCTACGACCCGGCCGTGCGACACGAGGCCGACCAGTTTCACTCGCCCGGACCCTTCGACGTCCAGACCGGCAGGGAGAAGCCGAAGGCCCCCATCTGGACCGACTACTTCGCCGACGAGATGGTGGAGATCGGCCGACGTCGCGAGGACGTCGTGGCGATCACCGCCGCGATGATGCACCCGGTCGGGCTGCACCGCTTCGCGCAGGAGTTCCCCGACCGCACCTTCGACGTCGGCATCGCCGAGCAACATGCCGCCACCTCGGCTGCCGGCCTGGCCATGGGCGGACTGCACCCCGTGGTCGCCCTCTACGCGACCTTCCTCAACCGAGCCTTCGACCAGGTGCTGATGGACGTCGCACTACACAGGTGCGGCGTGACCTTCGTGCTCGACCGCTCCGGCGTGACCGGTGACGACGGCGCCAGCCACAACGGCATGTGGGACATGTCGATCCTGCAGGTCGTGCCCGGCCTGCGCGTGGCGGCTCCGCGTGACCGGACCCGGTTGATCGAGCTGCTCAACGAGGCGATCGAGGTCGACGACGCGCCCACGGTGGTGCGCTTCCCGAAGGGGCCGCCACCCGACGACATCCCCGCACTGGACACGGCCGGCGGCACCGACGTCCTCGTGCGCACCGGCAAGCATGACGTGCTCATCGTCGCCATCGGATCGATGTGCACCACGGCCGTCGAGGTGGCGGACCGTCTCGTGGCCCAGGGCATCGGTGTCACCGTGATCGACCCGCGGTGGGTCAAGCCGGTCGATCCGGCCATCGTCGGGCTGGCCAAGGAGCATCGTCTGGTCGTCAGCATCGAGGACAACGGGATCGTCGGCGGCTGCGGTGCGGTGTTGCTCCAGACCCTCAACGAGGCCGGCGTCGATACCCCGTTCCGGCTCCGCGGGATCCCGCAGCAGTTCCTCGACCATGCCAAACGCGGCGCCATCCTCGAGCGCATCGGGCTCACACCTCAGGCACTCGCACTGGGCATCGTCGAGGACATCACGGCGGTCACCGATGGCAGAGCCTTGGTCGATGCGGACCGGGGTCGGTAGTGAACTTCACCGAAGATTCGTCGTGCGGCCCACGGTCCCCCGGTGATGAGCACTAGCGGGTTCCGGGAGGGAATCGCGCAGCTCATTGCGGGAGTGCTGCTGCTGGCAGGACTCACCGGGTGCTCCTGGGGAGGGGACGAACCGGAGGCGGCAGCGTCGGCGGAGACGGCGGATCAGGCCACGTCGATCACGCAACTGCTGCAGCGCCGTGCCGCAGCGGTGCGAGCCGGCGACAGGACTGCCTTCCTGGCCGACGTGGACCCCACCCGCACCGCGTTCGTGAAGGCGCAGACACGCTACTTCGACAACCTGCGCGAACTGCCCCTGGGCCGCTTCGCGTATGTCGTCCCGACGGGTGCTGTGACCCCGGCGGCCAACGGTCGTCTGCGAGCGACGATCTCCGTGATGCTCCGGTTGCGCGGCTTCGACGCAGTGCCGGTCGAGACCCCGGCCCGCTACACGTTCACCAGCACCGACGATGGCCGCATTCTCCTGGCCGGCGTCCGAGACCGTCGTTGGGAGCAGCAGAACGACATCGACCCCGCTCCCTGGGACCTGGGCCGGATCGAGGTCGAGTCGACCCCGCACGTGCTCGGGATCTTCGACCCGGACAGCGTGGACGCGGCCTACCAGATCATGGACTCGGTCGAGGACGGCATCACCGTGGTCAGCCAGGAGGTGCCGTTGAGGTGGTCCGGCAAGGTGGTGGTCTACGCACTCTCAGACATTGATGTGCTGCGAAGTCTCGACAACCTGCCCGGCGGTGACCCTGACCGGTTGGACGGCGTGGCCTTCCCGGTGCGGGCCGGACCGGGTTCACACAAGCTGGCCAGCACCCGCTTCATGCTCCACCCGAGGATGATCTACCGCAATGACGCCACCCGCGACCGTCTCATCCGGCACGAGCTGACGCACGTCGCGATCGGACGGCGCGACGACTCCGTGCCGACCTGGCTGTCGGAGGGCATTGCCGAGTACGTCTCCGTGCAACCGATCGCGACCTATGACCGGATGATCTCGCGCGATGCGGTGGAGGTCGCTCGGCGTGGGCTCGACGTGCTTCCGGCTGACGCCACCTTCAACGGACCCGAGTCGGGCTCGAACTACGGGGTGGCCTGGTATGTCTGCGAGTACATCGCGAGCACGTGGGGAGAGGAGTCCCTCTGGCGACTCTTCGACGAGATGCGTCGTGGGCAGGGAACGAGCGAAGCGGGCCAGGACACGGTGCTCCGCGAGGTTCTGGGCGTCGACTCCGGTGAGCTGGCCCGTGGGGCCGGGAGCAAGATCCTGGCCACGTTCGGCTGATTCCGCGATCGACGCGGAGCCCTGTGACGGCCTACGTTGGTCTGCCATGAACGTCTTTCGAACCAAATCGGTCGAGCAGTCAATCGCCGAAACCGATGAGCCGGAGCACCGACTGAAGAAGAACCTCGGGGCTCTGGATCTGGTCGTCTTCGGTGTCGGCGTGATCATCGGTGCCGGAATCTTCGTCTACACCGGGCAGGTGGCCGCTTCCAATGCCGGTCCCGCCATCGCGATCTCGTTCCTGATCGCCGGTGTCGCATGTGCCCTGGCGGCGCTGTGTTATGCCGAGTTCGCCTCGACCGTGCCTGTCGCCGGTAGTGCCTACACGTTCTCCTACGCCACCCTGGGCGAGCTCGTCGCCTGGATCATCGGTTGGGACCTCGTGCTTGAGTTCACCGTCGGTGCCTCCGCCTTGGCCGTCGGCTTCTCCGGCTACCTCCAGAACGTCCTGTCCGACACCCCGTTCGCCATCCCCGAGCAGATCGCCAGCGCGGACGCGGGTGTGGTCAACCTGCCCGCCGTGGTCATCTCCCTGTTGGTGGCCTGGGTGCTGATCATGGGCATCAAGCTGTCCAGTCGGATCAACCAGGTCGTCGTTGCGATCAAGCTGGTCGTGGTGGCCGCAGTGATCATCGTCGGCATCGGCTTCATCAAGGTCTCGAACTACACGCCGTTCATTCCGGCGTCCAAGGATCCGGGAGAGACCAAGGGCGGGTTCATGGATCTGCCCCTGGTGACCAGCCTGTTCAACCTCGAACCGGCGGTCTTCGGCGTGGCTGGCATGATCGCCGGCGCCTCGATCGTGTTCTTCGCCTTCATCGGCTTCGACGTGGTGGCCACCACCGCGGAGGAGACCAGGAACCCCCAGCGCGACGTGCCGATCGGCATCCTCGGCTCGCTCGCCATCGTGACCGGGCTCTACATCGCGGTCAGTCTGGTGATCACCGGAATGCAGCCCTACACCGAGATCGATCCGAAGGATGCCGCGCCGCTCGCGACGGCCTTCGACGCCGTCGACATGTCGTGGATGGGCGACCTGATCGCAGTGGGCGCCTGCATCGGCCTCACCGTCGTCGTGCTGATCCTGATGCTGGGCCAGACCCGGGTCGCCTTCGCCATGGCCCGCGACGGGCTGCTGCCCCAGGGACTGGCCAAGGTGCACCCGACCCACGGAACGCCGTACCGCGTCACGATGATCACCGGTGTGCTGGTCGCCGGCATGTCGGGCTTCGTCTCCTTCGAGACCCTGGGCCACCTGGTCAGCATCGGCACGCTGTTCGCCTTCATCCTGGTCAGCATCGGTGTCGTCGTGCTCCGTCGCCAGCGCCCGGACCTGCCGCGCTCGTTCCGGACGCCGGCGGTCACCCTGGTGGCGACCCTGGCCGTCCTGCTCTGCCTCTACCTGATGCTCAACCTGACCGGTGGCACCTGGGTCAGGTTCGGCGTCTGGATGGTGATCGGTCTGGTCGTCTACTTCGCGTACGGCGCACGCAACAGTCGCGTGGCCACCGGAGAGACGGCGCCGGTCCCGGCACCCGAGAACCTCTGAACGGCGACGACGCAGCTGCCCGTCGTGCGGGCCGGGGCGTCAGCTCTCGGTCTCGGACGATGTCGTCTCGGGCGACGCGGTCTCAGACGACGCGGACCGGCGTACGGCCCGCAGCCGTGAAGTCCCAGACCTTGAACGACATCGCCCGGCTCAACCGGATGCAGCCGTGGGAGGCGGCCATGTTGGTGCCGAGCATCCAGTCCGCGTGGATCTGGGCGCCCGACGACATCGACCGCGGAATCTGGTGGAAGCCGAACCCGCACGCGGCGAAGCGGATGAAGTTGTCCAGCCAGACGGAGCCGCTGCGGTTCAACCGGATCCGGGCAGCGCGACCGCAGTAGGAACCGGTTCCGTAGGAGCCCCGGGCGAGCTCCCCGGCGTTGTCGATCATGCCACCCTGGGCGATCGTGCGGCCGGCCGGGCCGACCAGCCAGACCCAGTTCTGCTTCTGGCTGATCACGATGCGGCGACCCGTGCCGGACCGCGCGGGCACCGGTCGTACGTCGCACCTGCGGGCGTTGTCGGCGTACAGCCTGGTCCTGGTGGTCGTGGTGAGCGTGCCGGTCTGGGCGAAGCCGTGACGCGACTGGAAGCGGATGATCGCTGACCTTGTCCAGTTGCCAGCCTGGCCGTCGACCGGCCCGGCACTGCAGCCGAGGGCGTTGAGCCGTCGCTGGGCGCGCTCGGTGGCCGTCAGCGCGGCGGCTGGCTGGGCAGGGGCGTCGGCCGAGACGGTGCCCGAGGCGGAGAGGCTCGACGCGTGAGACGGGGCGGGCCCAGCGAGTGCGGTGACGATCGCCAGGGCCAGGACTGCCAGGAGCTGCTTCATGGTCGTGGTCTCCCGAAACGTGTGAGGGGCGCCGGGCGAATACGCCCGACACCCCTTGAGACGCACCGGGGGACCGAAAGGTTGCCGAAGGTCAGAGGTTCTCCCCGAGCGGAAGGCGGGTCCTTCTCGTCGAGGTCGGGCAGGTCCTGTGGCCGCTGCCGGCCCCCGACGATCAGGTACGCCGCCCGGTGCAGCGCAGGGGCGCGGAATGGTTCGCCGCGAATCGTGGCAGGTCGGCGACCGGTCCGCCACGAGTGACGTGTGGCACTGGGCACGTGCGGTTCGAGGAACACATCGCCCGCGGAGGGCGTTGCGCCACTAGGCTCGTAGACGACCGTTGCTGTGGGAAGGGATATCCGTGAAGTTGGTACACGTTGTGGACGAGGTGCCCGGCCTCGAACCCGGCACCAGGCTACCCATGGTGCTGGCGCTCCACGGGTTCCTCGATGCCGGCAACGCCGGGTCCGTGGCGGCGGAGCACCTTGCCCTCGCCGGCACCGGTCCGGTCGTCGCCACCTTCGACATCGATGTCTTCCACGACTACCGAGCCCGGCGTCCTGCGGTCACGTTCGTGCGCGACCACTACGAGGACTATGACGCGCCGCGACTCGTCGTCCGCCTGATGAGGGACGCGGTCGATCAGCCCTACCTGCTGCTTGCCGGCCCCGAGCCCGACACACGGTGGGAAGGATTCACCGAAGGGGTGCGCGAGGTGGTCGAGCGCTTCGACGTCGATCTCGTGGTGGCCATGGGATCCGTGCCGATGGCGGCGCCACACTCGCGACCGCTCGCGGTCACCCAGCACGCCAACCGCACCGAGCTGCTGACCCGCCGCAATCCCTGGCTCGGTGAGATCCGGGTGCCGGCCTCGGCCCAGGCCCTGCTCGAGATCCGGTTGAAGGACCATGGCCACGACATGACCGGCTACGTCGCACACGTGCCCCACTACCTGTCCCAGTTCGACTACCCGGTGGCCGCACTCAGGCTGCTCGAGGGCGTGGAGGAGTCGTCCGGTCTGTCCTTCGACCTCGACCCGCTCAAGATCGCCGCCGACGACAAGGAGCAGGAGATCGCGACCTATCTGGCCGACAACTCCGACGTCGCCGAGATCGTGGCGGGCCTCGAGCAGCAGTACGACGCCTTCGCCCGCTCCGAGGACGCCGGCAGCAGCCTGCTCGCCGAGGACGGCGAGATTCCCAGTGGCGACGAGATCGGCGAGCAGTTCGAGCAGTTTTTGGCCGGGCTCGAGGGCCCGGACGGAACCAACTGACCAAGAGAGGTTCACCCGGTGCCCAAATCGGCGGAGGAGCTCAGCGAGCTCCTCGACATCGAGAACATCGACGTCAATCTCTTCCGCGGCCGCCAGCCGGACACAGAGCTGCAGCGCGTCTTCGGCGGCCAGGTCGCGGCCCAGGCCCTGATCGCGGGAGCCAGGACCGTCGACGAGCGCTTCCGTGCCCATTCGTTGCACTCCTATTTCCTGCGGCCCGGCGACACCGCGGTGCCGATCGTCTACGACGTGGAGAACCTGCGTGACGGCCGCTCGTTCGCGACGCGCCGTGTCGTCGGTCGACAGCACGGCAGGCCGATCTACCTGATGTCGGTCAACTTCCAGGTCGAGGAGGAGGGTCTGGAGCACCAGGACGTGATGCCGGTGGTGCCGGCGCCCGACGAGACCCGCCCGCTGGCCGACCTGTTCCGGGCGCGGGGCGCCGGGCACTCCGACGGGTGGGAGCGCGAGTGGGCCGCGATCGACGTCCGCTACATCGGGAACTCCCGCGTGGGCGGCGTCGTGGTGGACGACACCGAGCCGGCACGGGCACAGCTGTGGGTGCGCATCGGTGGACGGCTCTCCGATGACCCGCTCGAGCACCAGGCCGCCTTCACGTATGCCAGTGACATGACGTTGATCGGGGCGGCGTTGATCCCGCACGACAAGTACGTCGTCTCACCCGGCATGCAGGTGGCCTCCCTCGACCACACGATCTGGTTCCACCGCCCGTTCCGTGCCGATGAGTGGTGGCTCTTCGACCAGCACTCGCCGTCCGCATCGGGTGGTCGCGGCCTGGCCCTGGCCCGGGTGTTCACCGAGAGCGGAGACCTGGTGGCCACGGTCGCCCAGGAGGGTCTGATCCGCGACCACGGAGACCCCGCATAGCACTACACGGTTGTGATTCGTGACAGACACGCCGTGCTCGGGTTATGTTTGAGCGCTCCTGTGGCTGGAGGCATCTGGTGTTGCACTTGTGACGTGTGTGACCGGCCACGAATGTCTTCGTGGAAGGTCACCGAATGCACGTGCGCGGAACAACGATCGGCCTTGCCGGCGCGACGGCGCTCGCGGTCGGGTTGGCCATGGTCCCTGTCGGATCGGCAGCCACGGCGGACCCGTCGGCACGCAAGGTCACCCTGGTCACCGACTACGAGATGCCCTTTCCCTGCGGTCAGACGTGGTCCGGCACCAGCCGCCGCAACCACAGCCCGAGCAGCCTGGCGATCGACTGGAACCGGGCCGACGACATCGACGACCCGGTGGTGGCCAGTGCTCCGGGCGTGGTCACCACGGCCGACAAGGTCGACAACAGCGGCTACGGCCGTTGGGTGGTCATCGACCACGGGAACGGCGAGGACTCGTTGTACGCCCACCTGCGCACGATCACGGTGACCGTCGGCCAGCGCGTCGACCAGGGCATGCAGATCGGTACCGTCGGCTCCACCGGCAACTCGACCGGCGCCCACCTGCACTTCGAGGAGCGCAAGTCACGCACGGTGGTGCAGCCGTTCCTGCACCGTCTCCAGTTCAGGTTCGGCACCTCGCTGGCCTCCAGCAACTGTGTCGACGTGCCCGTCGCGGGCAAGTGGCTCAACCGGCGCACCGCGTCCCTCGGCGTCTATCGGCGTGCCAAGGCCGGCCAGTTCCTGATCAGGCGACCTGACGGCTCGACCCTGGCCAAGCAGATGGGCACGGTGACCGACGAGCCAGTGGTCGGTGACTGGGAGGGCAACGGGGTGGTGAACCCCGGGGTGTGGACACCGGCGACCCGCACGTTCCAGCTCAGGATCGGCTCCCGCACCACCCGGATCGTGTATGGAGCGGCGACCGACAAGCCGGTCGCGGGGGACTGGGACGGCGACGGCACCTGGGAGGTCGGCGTACGACGCCCGTCGACGTCGACGTTCCTGCTGCGCTCGGCGACGGGTTCCTCGAGGAGCGTGCGCCTGGGCGATGCCAACGACCTGCCGGTCCTGGGCGACTGGGACGGTGACGGTGTGACCGACCTGGGTGTCTATGACCAGACCACGTCGCGGTTCACGCTGCGCAAGGTCGACGACGAGGGCACCGTGTGGTTGGGCGCCATCACGTTCGGCGCTCGCGGCGACCTGCCGGTCGCGGGGGACTGGGACGGCAACGGGCGCACCGATCTCGCCGTCTGGACGCCTTCGACCGCGACGTTCACCCAGCGGATCGCGACCACGGCGACCACGGCCGACGCCCGATCGCTCACGACGTTCCGTTACGGCCGCCGCCGCTGAGTCGAACCCGAGTCGAGTGCTGAAGTGGTTGCCGGAGCAGCCGGCTCAGCACTCGACCCGGGGTCAGAGTGCGGTGGTGCGACCCAACAGGTGGGGGGCGCCCGACTTCGGGTTGGTCACCGCGAACTCGACGCCGTTCACGTCCTGGCGGGAGCCGAACTGCACCGTTCCGGGCAGGAAGATCGGCTTCTTGAAGCCGACCTCGACCTGGACCGCGTCGGGCAGACGGTTCTCGATCGCGGCGATGGCCCGCGCCTTGGTCCACATGCCGTGGGCGATGTGCCGCGGGAAGCCGAAGGCTTTCGCGGTCAGCGGGTGGAGGTGGATCGGGTTGCTGTCACCCGAGACCGCGGCGTAGCGCCGACCGAGGTCCGAGCCGAGACGCCAGGTGGCGGCGCCGTGCTCGACCGGGCTGAACTCGGTGCCCTTCTCCCCGTTCTCCTTGTCGCCCTTGCCGATGCGCAGGTAGGTCGACGTGCTCTCCCAGACCGTCTCTCCGTCGGCCTCGACGGTGACGGACATGTCGAAGACGCGACCCTTGCTGTGTGCTCGCAGGTTCTCGGCCTTGGCGGTCGCGGAGACCGTCTCGCCGATGCGGACCGCGCGCAGCTGGGCGATCCGGTTCTCCAGGTGCACCGTGCCGATGGCCGGGAACGGGAACGCCTGGTCGGTCATGATCGCCATGTGCAGCGGAAAGGCGACCATGTGCAAGTAGGGGACCGGCACGGTGTCCTTGACCGGGAACCCGCAGACCGCGGCGTACGCCGACACGTGGTCGCGTTCGATGAGCACGTCGTCACGGCGTACGGCGAGATCGGGCAGCTCGCGACTGGTCTTCTTCACACCGGGCAGCTGGTTGACCACGGGCAGGGTCGGCAGGGCTGCGCGGAGCATGCTGCCCACGCCGCCCGCGGAACCGGACAGGTGTCGCACCTCGGTGGCCATCTCAGGCACCGAGCATCATCTGGCCGCAGACGCGGACCACGTTGCCGTTGACGGCGGTGGAGGCCGGATTGGCGTACCAGGCGATGGTCTCGGCGACGTCGACCGGCAGGCCGCCCTGGCTCATCGCGTTGAGGCGCTGGCCGACCTCGCGGGTGGCGAAGGGGACCGCGGCGGTCATCGCGGTGATGATGAATCCGGGGGCCACGGCGTTGATCGTGATGCCGTTCTTCAGCTCTCCCGCGAGCGAGTCCACGAAGCCGATGACGCCGGCCTTGGAGGCGGCATAGTTGGTCTGGCCCACGTTGCCGGCGATGCCTGCGATGGAGGCGACGCCGACGATGCGGCCGTTGTCGTTGATCGCACCCGCGGCGAGCAGCTCGCGGGTGATCAGCTCGGGAGCGGTCAGGTTCACCGCGATCACCGAGGACCAGCGGTCCTCGGCCATGTTGGCGAGCTTCTTGTCGCGGGTGATGCCGGCGTTGTGCACGACGATGTCGACACCGCCGTGGTTCTCCTTGACGTAGTGCGCGATGCGCTGCGGGGCGTCGGCGTGGGTGATGTCGAGGGTCAGGCTGTCGCCGTTGAGCTCCTTCATCACCGACTGCAGCTCGCTGGCCGCCTGGGGCACGTCGATGCCGAGCACGGTGGCGCCGTCACGGTGCAGCACCCGGGCGATCTGCTCGCCGATGCCGCGGCTGGCGCCGGTGACGATCGCGATCTTGCCGGCCAGGGGGCGCTCCCAGTCGCTGATCGCGACGGCCTTCTTCTCGCCCTGGGTGCCGATGCGGACGACCTGGCCCGAGACGTAGGCCGACTTGGGGGAGAGCAGGAACGCGAGAGTGGAGTCGATCGACTTCTCGGCACCGGGCGCGACGTAGACGAGCTGGGCGGTGGAGCCCTTGCCGACCTCCTTGCCGAGCGAGCGGGTGAAGCCCTCGAGCGCGCGCTGGGCGACCTTCTCGCCGTCCTTGACCAGTTCGGGCGCGGTGCCCAGCACGACCAGGCGCGAGCACGGGGCCAGGCTGCGCATCAGCGGGGTGAAGAACTGCTGGAGTGCGACCAGGTCGGCCGACGAGGTCAGGCCAGTGGCGTCGAAGACGAGGCCCTTGTACTTCTGACTGTCTTCGGCCTGCTCGGTGTTGGAGATGCCGAGTCGGTCCAGAGCCTCGGTCAGGGCCAGCCGGCCGGCGCCACCCACGACGACGGTGCCGTCGACCAGGGGTGCACCCTCGGTCCAGCGGTCGAGCTCGACCGGGTTCGGGAGGCCGAGGTTCTTGACCACCAGCTTCCCGATGGTGGACTTGGTGAAGGACTGGTAGCGGTCGCTCATGGTTGATCTCGTCCTTGTCGACGTTGGGGTCGGGGTGGCCCGCAAGGAGCCTGATGACATCGTATGTAACTAGAGGTGTAACTCGGAGTCCACTTTTCGTGATCTCTGACTCATTGCTTTCCCTGGCTTGCCCTCAGCGGCAAGGATAGGCAGACCCGAACCAACAGGAGTGACACATGCAGGCCAAGACCCGCCGCGTGGCCATCATCGGTGGCAACCGGATTCCGTTCGCCCGGTCGAACACCGTCTACGCCGAGGCGTCCAACCAGGAGATGCTCACCGCCGCCGTCGACGGTCTGGTCGAGCGCTTCGGCCTCGAGGGCGAGCAGCTCGGCATGGTTGTCGGTGGCGCCGTCATCAAGCACTCGCGTGACTTCAACCTGGTCCGCGAGGTCGTGCTCGGCTCCAAGCTCAACGCCCGTACGCCAGCCGTGGACATGCAGATCGCCTGCGGCACCGGCCTGCAGGCCGTGATCACCGTGGCGAACCTGATCGCCCTGGGTCAGATCGACTCCGCCATTGCCGGTGGGTCCGACACCACGTCCGACGCCCCGATCGCGATCAGCGAGAAGCTCCGCAAGAAGCTGATCAAGGTCAACCAGCAGCGGGACACCAAGGAGAAGCTCAAGAAGCTGCTCGCGATCCGGCCCGGCGACATCGGCGTCCTCCCGCCGGCGAACATCGAGCCGCGCACCGGCCTCTCGATGGGCGACCACCAGGCCCTGACCGCGCTCGAGTGGGGTGTCACCCGCGAGGCCCAGGACGAGCTCGCCGCCGCGTCGCACCAGAACCTCGCCCGTGCCTGGGACGAGGGCTTCATGGACGACCTCGTCACCCCGTTCCGTGGTGTCGAGCGCGACAACCACATGCGTCCCGACTCCACGGTCGAGAAGCTGGCCAAGCTCAAGCCGGTCTTCGGCAAGGGCGAGGCCGCCACAATGACCGCGGGCAACTCGACGCCGCTCAGTGACGGCGCGTCCGCCGTACTGCTCGCCTCGGAGGAGTGGGCCAAGGAGCGAGACCTTCCGGTGCTCGCCTACATCACCGCCTACGAGACGTCGGCCGTCGACTACGTCGGTGGCGACGAGGGTCTGCTGATGGCCCCGGCGTACGCCGTCTCCGACATGCTCGAGCGCGAAGGCCTGTCCCTGCAGGACTTCGACTACTACGAGATCCACGAGGCCTTCGCGGCCCAGGTGCTCTCCACGCTCAAGGCCTGGGAGGACCCGGTGTTCTGCAAGGAGCGTCTCGGCCGTGACAAGCCGCTCGGCGTGATCGACCGCAGCAAGCTCAACGTGAACGGCTCCTCGCTGGCCGCGGCGCACCCGTTCGCCGCGACCGGCGGCCGGATCGTTCCGGTGCTCGCCAAGCTGCTTGCGCAGAAGGGCTCGGGCCGCGGCCTGATCTCGATCTGTGCGGCCGGTGGCCAGGGCGTCGTCGCGATCCTCGAGCGCCCCTGAGGTTGACCTGACCGTCCGTTACTGCCCGATCGACACGATGTTTCGTGTCGATCGGGCAGTTTCACAGGCGGGCCTGTGAAACTGCCGGGCTCGAACCAGGCTCAGTGGATCGGGCTCCCGGCCAGGGCCAGGCTGGTGTCCACCAGGTAGCGGCGTACCTGGTCGACCGAGATCGGGGCGATGGTCGGGATCCCGGGAGCCAGCTCCTTGATCAGCATGCCGACACGGGCCAGCTGCAGTGCGCCGAACCCGGTCGCATACATGTGGTTGGCCAGCAGGTTGGTGTCCTCGACGGCGAAGACTCCGTCGGCGACCCCCTCGTCCAGGGTCGAGCTGAGCATCGTCAGGCAGGCGGCGATGCCGCGGCCGAGCCGGAACAGTGCGGACTCGCTGATCTCGTCGAGCAGCTCGGGACCGGGGCGGCGCATCAGCGCCTGGGCGCAGTCGACGAAGGCGGGGAACTCGATGCCGAAGTCGACGAAGCACTCGACGAGGGCGGCGAGACGTGCGCGGGGCGGACCACCCGCGGCAACGACTGCCTCCATCCGCTCGCGCAGCTCGTCGAGGTAGCCGACCAGGGTGAGGGCGAAGAGCTCCTCCTTGCCGGAGAAGTGGCGGTAGAGGATGGCCCGGTTGGTGCCGACCGTCTTCGCGATCTCGTCGATGTGGACGTCGCGCACTCCGCGCTCGTCGAAGAGGGCCCGGGTGGCGGCGAGGATCTCCGCCTCCCGCTTGCGACGGCGGGTGGCCGCGGCGGTCCGTCGCGTCGGTGCCTCGGCGGTGGTCTCCTTGCTCATGGAAGCAGTCTACGGGTTCGTGTAACTGGGTGTCGCACAGCATGTTGACGGCTGTCTCGAAGTTGGTGCCCCGGCGCCGGGCCGCACGCCCGGGTGGGCGATAGGTTGTGGCGGTGCAGGAGCGTGAGTGGCGTCCGGACTGGCCGTGCCCCGTCGGTCAGATCCTGGCTGTGGCGCGACGTGGCGCCGGCGACCCGACGTACCGCATCGAACCGGACGGAGCACACTGGCGCGCGGTCCGAACTCCCGAGGGCCCCGGCACCCTGCGGGTGGAGCAGGGACGGGGGACGCCGGCCATCCGCGCCTCGACATGGGGTCCGGGTGCGACCTGGCTGCTCGAGATGCTGCCCTCCATGCTCGGTGCGGACGACGACTGGACCGGGTTCGAGGCGCGTCATCCCGCGGTCGAGCGGGCTCGGCGCAATCACCCGCACTGGCGGATCGGCCGCACCGGGTTGGTGATGGAGGCGTTGCTGCCTGCGGTGTTGGAGCAGAAGGTCACCGGCCAGGAGGCGTTCCTCGGATTCAGGCGGCTGGTGCGGCGGTACGGCGAACGCGCGCCGGGCCCGCACGAGGATCTGTGGCTGCAGCCGACTCCTCGACGACTGGTGGAGATCCCGTCCTGGGAGTGGCTCGCGATGCACGTCGACGGCGCCCGCTCCCGCACGGTCGTCGGTGCGGCCCGGGTGGCGCGAGCGCTGGAGCGGACCACGGGACTCGACCGCCTCGAGGCCGACCGGAGGCTGCGTTCGGTGCCCGGCATCGGAGTCTGGACCAGCGCGGAGACGCGGGTCCGGGCCCACGGCGATCCCGATGCGGTCAGCTTCGGGGACTACCACGTGGCCAAGGACATCGGGTGGGCACTCACGGGCGCTCCGGTCGACGACACCGGTCTGGCCGAAATCCTTCGGGAGTGGAGCGGGCATCGCCACCGTGTGCAGGCGCTGCTCGCCCTGGACGGTCAACATCGACCACGCCGGGGACCGCGAATGGCGCCGCGGCGTCATTTACCTGGATAGGTTTACGTCAAGCAGTGAGACGTCAGTGGCTTACATGTCCAAGTTGGCGTAACTTCGTTTCGGCTCAGGCGTTGGCACAACGACGGATCGACCTCAGAGAGCGGGAACCTATGGCATCGCAGGCAGGTGGATGGGTCTCCGGCTCGTTGCCGGGACGCGTCGCATCAGACCTGGGTGGCCGGATCCGGAAGGGCATCGAGACGGCGGGGGCGATGATCGTCCTGGCCATCGAGGCGACGACCAGTGCTGCCAAGGACATGGTCGCGCGCAAGTTCTCCTGGTCGGAGTTCCTGCTCCAGGCCTGGTTCATGGCGCGGGTCTCGGTCCTGCCCACGATCCTGGTGGCGATCCCGTTCGGCATCATCGTCTCCATCCAGGTGGGCGGCGTGGCGGCCCAGATCGGTGCCCAGTCGTTCTCGGGTGCGGTCAACGGCATCGGCGTGCTGCGTCAGGGCGCTCCTCTGGTCACCTCGATCATGATCGCCGGCGCAGTCGGTGCGGCGATCACCTCCGACCTCGGTGCCCGCACCATCCGCGAAGAGGTCGACGCACTCAAGGTGATGGGCATCAACCCGGTCCAGCGCCTCGTGGCGCCGCGCGTGGTGGCAGCCCTGGTCGTCGCCTTCTTCCTCAACATCATCGTGGCCGCGACCTCGATCACCACCGGCTACATCCTCAACGTCGGCGGTGGTCAGGTCAGCTCCGGCACCTACATCGCGGCGTTCGTCTCCTTCGCCCAGCCCACCGACCTGTTCCTGGCCAGCTTCAAGGCCCTGATCTTCGGGTTCATCGCCACGATCGTGGCCTGCCACAAGGGGCTCACTGCCAGCGGTGGCGCCAAAGGGGTGGCCGATGCGGTGAACGAGGCGGTGGTGATCAGCGTCATCGCCCTGGCCATGGTCAACGTGGCCCTGACCCAGGCCTACGTCATGCTCGCTCCGGCCAGGATCGCGTGAGGAGCCCGCGATGACTGGTGTGCAGAGCGCGCTCGCGCGGTTCAGTGACTTCGTCTGGTTCACCTGGACCACGTTCCGGGGCACGCGCTTCACGTTGCAGCGTTACTACAAAGAGGTGCTGCGCCAGCTCGCCGACATCAGCTGGGGCTCCGGTGCGCTCCTGGTCGGCGGCGGCACGGTCGGCGTGATGATCCTGCTCTCCCTCTCGGCCGGCACCTCGCTCGGCATCGAGGGCTTCAACGGCCTGGAGATCATGGGTCTGGCGCCGCTGACCGGTTTCGTCAGTGCCGGCGTGAACACCCGCGAGCTCGCCCCCTTGGTCGCCGCCCTGGCCCTCGGTGGACAGGTCGGATGTCGTTTCACCGCACAGATCGGGTCCATGCGCATCTCCGAGGAGATCGACGCGCTGGAGGTGATGGCGGTCGAGCCGATGCGCTACCTGGTCACCACCCGGGTGCTCGCCTGCATGTTCGCGATCCTTCCGCTCTACCTGATCGGCCTCCTGGGTGCGTACGCCGCCTCCGAGGCGTCGGTGGTCTTCATCTTCAACCAGTCGCGTGGCACCTACGAGCACTACTTCTTCTCGTTCATCGACGGCCGCGACGTCTTCCTCTCGATCATCAAGATCCTCGTCTTCGCCACGATGGTGGCGGTCATCCACTGTTGGTTCGGTTTCCGTGCGGGCAGCGGCCCCCAAGGTGTGGGCGAGGCCACCGGTCGCGCCATCCGGTGCAGCATCGTGTGCGTGGTCCTGGTCGACATGCTGCTCACACTCGTGTTCTGGGGCAATGATCCGGGATTCAGGGTGGCGGGCTGATGAGCGCCCCGGCATCCGTGCGCACCCAGGCCCTCCGCGGTGCGGTGTTCCTCTGCATTCTCGCCGTCGCGGTGGGGCTGCTGCTGGCCAAGTCGTTCGGCAAGTTCGACGAGACCGTCCCGGCCACCGCCGTTCTCGACACCGCCGGCGGTGCCCTCGAGATCGGAGCCGAGGTCAAGCTCGACGGCATCGTGGTCGGCAAGGTGGACGAGATCGAGCCGGCGGCCAAGGGCGTCAAGGTCGGCATGCAGTTCGATCCCGAGCAGGCCGAGAAGGTCCCCGGCAACGTGACCGTGCGGGTGCTGCCGGTCAGCATCTTCGGTGCGGCCTACGTCGAGCTGCTCCGTCCCCGCGCCCCCCGCGGTGTGGTGACCACGAACGCCTCGCTCAAACAGGATGCGTCGGCCGAGACCATCGAGCTCGGCGACCTCCTCGAAGAGACCCAGGCGCTCGTCGACGCACTCGGCCCGGCCGAGCTGGCCACCATGCTGGAGACCTTCGCCTCCACCCTCGACGGCAAGGGCGACGACATCGGCTCGATGATCGAGACCGCCAACCGGGCCGTCTCACGGATCGAGCCGTTCATGCCGCTGATCCGCCAGGACATCCGCCTGGCCACGGTCGTGATGTCGACGTTCTCCAAGATCACGCCCAACCTGTTCACCGCACTCGACGGGGTGATGGCAGCGGGACAGACCATGATCGACATGGAGAAGGAGTTCCAGTCAGTGCTCTCCGGTCTGACCGACGTCAGCGGGTCCATCGACAACGTCGTCACGCACAACCAGGCCGCCCTGCAGTACGGCCTTCCCTACCTGCGCCGGGTGATCCACACGCTCTACATGAGCCGGGGCGACATCCCGCGCACGTTCGCCGCGGTGATCGCACTGGGCACCAACGGTGGCGAGGCGTTCAAGTTCGGCCCCTACATGCGGATCGACGCCGACCTGCGACTGACCCCGGAGTCCGAGTACGGCCCGGGTGACTGCCCGTCGTACGCCGGTCTCCGTGGCAGGGGGTGCTGACATGAAGGCCATCGGCATCAAGTTCGGCATCTTCAGCCTGATCTCGATCCTGCTGTTCATCGCGCTCTACAACACGATGACCAACAAGGTCGACGGCGACACCAAGACGCTCTACGCGGAGTTCACGAACATCAGTGGCCTGCGCACCGGTGACGACGTACGCATCTCAGGCGTCAAGGTCGGCCGCGTCGAGGGCGTCGAGGTCAAGGACAACCGCACCGCCCAGGTCGAGTTCACCGTCCAGGACAGCCAGAAGGTCAGCGACACCACCCGTGTGGTCATGCGCTACCAGAACCTGCTGGGCCAGAAGTACCTTGCGCTGACTCCCGGTGCCCAGCCCGGCAAGCGGCTCGAGGACGGCGACAAGATCGGCCTGAACCGCACCCGCCCGGGATTCGACCTGACCGCGCTCCTGAACGGGTTCGAGCCGCTGTTCAACGTCCTCTCGCCCAAGGATCTCAACACCCTGGCCACCAACATCGTCTCCGTCCTCCAGGGTGAGTCGGGCAGCGTGGAGTCGTTGCTCTCCGAGACCGCCGAGCTGACCACGTTCCTGGCCGACAAGGACCAGGTCTTCGGGGAGGTCGTGGAGAACCTCACCCCGGTCATCGACAACCTGGCCGCCAACTCCGACGAGTTCGACACAGCCCTGGTCGAGCTGCGCGAGCTGGCCACCGAGCTGAACAAGGGCAGTGGTCAGTTCTTCGGGGCCCTGGACAACATCGGCACCAACCTCGACTCGACCACCAGCCTGGTCAACGACCTGCGGCCGACGATCGCGGCGGACATCCGCTCGTTGCGCCGCCTGGGCGCCACGATCGGACGGGGCACACCCGTGATCGAGAACGCCCTCGACGCCCTCCCGCAGCTGGTCGGTGCGTTCGTGCGCTCGCAGTCCTACGGCAGCCACCTGCAGGTCTACCCGTGTTCCTTCGGCATCAAGCTGCTGGGGGACAAGACGACCTGGCTCGGCAACCCGAACCGCCCACACTCGGAGGCCTGCCGATGAACATCGCCAAGACTCCCGAGAACTACCGCCGCATCGGCCTGATGGGCGCGGCCGTGGTCGCGATCCTGG
Source organism: Nocardioides jensenii JCM 1364 = NBRC 14755 (assembly GCF_001552535.1). Lineage (GTDB taxonomy): Bacteria > Actinomycetota > Actinomycetes > Propionibacteriales > Nocardioidaceae > Nocardioides > Nocardioides jensenii. The sequence continues at coordinate 26,269 of NZ_BCRJ01000059.1, forward strand.
CCGCGCTGATCATGGCGACCACCATCTTCCCGTTCGGCTCGAACACCTACACCGCCGAGCTCGAGCACTCGGCCGGCCTCCGGGTGGGTGAAGAGGTGCAGGTCGCCGGGGTCGGTGTGGGTGAGATCCGCAAGATCGAGCTCGACGGGCAACACGTCAAGGTGGAGTTCACCGTCGACAAGGACATCGACCTCGGCAAGAACACGACCGCCGAGGTCAAGGTGGCCACCCTGTTGGGCACGCACTTCCTGCTGCTCTCCCCGGCCGGGAACGGTGAGCTCACCCACGAGCACATCCCGTTGGCCCAGACCCGCGTGCCCTTCAACCTCCAGGACGTCATCAACGAGACCGGCGACCTGTCGCAGAAGCTGGACGTCGACACGATCCGCAAGGCACTCAACACGGTGGCCAAGACGATGGATGCCTCGCGTGAGGAGTTCATCCCCGCGCTGAAGGGCATCTCGGAGCTCTCCGAGATGTTCGCCAACCGCTCCGACGACCTCGGCACGCTGCTCGAGTCGACGAGCACCTTCAGCGAGCAGCTGGCCAATAGCAGTGACGACATCACGGTGCTGATGAAGCAGGCCAACGTGTTGATGGGCGAGCTGCTGACCCGTCGTCAGGCGATCCACAACCTCCTCGTGGACCTGCGGGCGATCGGCACCCAGCTGACCAGCCTGATGAAGGAGAACCGCGACGAGGTCGGTCCCATGCTCGACAACCTGAACACCACGATCACGCTGTTGACCCGCAACCACGCCAAACTCGGTCAGGTCGCGGAGCTGCTCGGCCCCACGGCCCGCTACTTCGCCAACGCCACCGGTGCCGGTTCCTGGCTCGACCAGTACATGCCCGGAGCCACACCGGACAATCTCCGGTGCGCGCTGAAAGGGGCATGCTGATGCGCTCCTCGTTCGCACACGTCGCCCGGTTGGTCGTCGTACTCGCCCTGCTGCTGGCCGGTCTCACCGGCTGCGGGCCCTTCGGCAAGGAGAAGACGACGATCACCGTCGAGCTCTCCAACAGTGCCGGGCTGTTCGTCGGCAACGACGTCGGTGTGCTCGGCGTGCCGGTGGGCGAGGTCACCAAGATCGAGCCCCACGGCGACCGGGTCTCAGTCAGCATCGAGGTCGACCCTGACGTGAAGATTCCCGCCGACGCGGGCGCCGTGGTCGTCTCCCGGTCGATGGCCACCGACCGGTACGTCGAACTCACGCCGGTCTACAAGAGCGGTCCGGTGATGAAGTCGGGCGCCGAGATCGACCAGGCCAAGACCCGCACCCCGGTCGAGTGGGACGAGGTGCTCGACGCCATCGACGTCCTCGCCGAGGGGCTCAACGGCAAGGGCAAGAACAGCAAGCCGCTCAAGCGGCTGCTCGACAAGACCGCGGCCTCCCTCGACGGCAACGGCAAGGTGATCCGCAGCACGATCACCAACCTGGTCAACGGCACCGGCGCGTTCGCCGAGCACAGCGACGCCTTCGCCACGACGCTGGCGAACCTGGACACGCTGACCGCCTCGATCGCCAAGAACGACAAGCTGGCCCGCACCTTCATCAAGAACATCTCCGCCACGACCAACCTGGTGCGTGACGAGCGGATCAACCTGCAGACCGCGGTCGACAGCCTCAGCGAGACGATCAGTCTGCTGGCGATCTTCGTCAAGCACCACAAGGGCGACATGCGATCGGCCGTGTCCAACATCGAGGACCTCTCCCAGCGCATCCTCAAGCACAAGGGATCCCTCGGCGAGTTCCTCGAGGTGATGCCGGTCGCGATGGAGAACCTGGGCCGCGCGATCAACGACCGCAAGCGCCTCGACATCCGCCTTCCGATCGACAAGCTGCTGCCCGGCACCGAGCTCATCCACGCGCTGTGCGGGCTGGTCCCGGGGCCACTGTGCGAGGCCCTCTCCGGTGCTCAGGACATCGGCCGTGTGATCGACATCCTGCTCGGAAGGGGGAACCAGCCGTGAGTCGTCCAGGTCGTCTCCCTCTGATGCGGATCCTTGCATTGCTCGTCGCCGCCCTTCTGGCCGCGACCGGTTGCTCGGCACTCAATGCCGAGAACATCCCGGTCTCCACGGGGGTGGAGAACCCCTATCAGGTGACCGTGGCGTTCCCCGACGCCCTGAACCTGGCCAACGGTGCCGCGGTGAAGATCGACGGCGCCACCGTGGGACGGGTCGAGGAGGTCGCCACCGCCGACTTCCAGGCCCGCGTCACCCTGAACATGGACGGCAAGACCAAGCTTCCCGAGGACACGCTGTTCCGGCTCCGTCCCACCACGGCGCTCGGTGAACTCTTCGTGGAGGTGATCCGCGGCAAGAGTCCCCAGCTGCTCAAGGACGGCGCGGCGATCACCATCGACCAGACGCGGTCGGCACCGACCGTCGAGGACGGTCTGGCCGCGGCGTCACTGCTGATCAACGGCGGCAGCCTCAGCCAGATCAAGACGATCGTCAACGAGGTCAACACCGCACTCGACGGACGCACCGGGACCGTGCGTGACTTCATCAACAACACCGAGTCCCTGGTCGGCACGCTCAACGACAGCAAGACCGACATCGACGTCTTCCTGACCGCGTTGGCACGCACCTCCAAGCTGCTCAACGCTCGCGAGGCGCAGATCAACCGTGCGCTCAAGCTGGCGGGTCCGGTGGCGAAGGTGGTTCGACGCAACAGTGGCCGGATCACCTCACTCCTCCAGGAGCTGCAGGGGATGAGCAAGAAGGTCGACGGGCTGGTCACCGCCACCAAGGGCGACATCAGCGCGTCGGCGGCCGAGATCGGTCCCGTGCTCGACACGCTCCAGAACAACAAGGCCCAGGCCAAGACCATGCTGATCAAGGCGACCGAGCTGGCCGGGTTGATCGATCGGGCCGTGCCCACCGAATACCTCAACCTCGCGCTCGAGATGCGGCTCAGTGGCGACTTCGGTCTGCCCACTCCCGGTGCTCGTACGACGACCGAGCGGGGGCAGCAGTGAAGAACAAGAAGGCCGCCAAGGCCTCACTCGGGAAGCTGATCTTCGGCGCAGCCGTGCTGGCCGGCGTCCTGGTCCTGTGCCTGATCCTGATCTTCGCGTGGATCCTGCAGGCGCCGCTCGGCAAGGACCAGGATGAGATCACCGTGACGATGCCGCGCACCGGTGGCCTCTTCGAGGGGTCCTCGGCGAGCTATCGCGGCGTCGAGGTCGGCGAGGTCAAGAGCATCGTGCTCGACGGCAAGGGCGTGAAGGTCACCGTCAAGCTCAAGTCCGACGTCCAGATCCCCCAGGACGTGGAGGCCAAGGTCCGCTCACTCTCGCCGGTCGGCGAGCAGTACATCGACTTCCGGCCCCGCACCACGGGCGGTCCCTACCTCGCCGACGGTGACCGGGTCACCGCGACCGCGGAGGACCTCCCGGTCTCGATCGCGAAGATGGTCAGCGGCCTCCAGGCCGCGATGCGTCAGGTCGACCCCGACAAGGTGCGCTCGGTCCTGCACGAGATCAACACCGCGTTCGACGGCAGCGGCGAGGAGCTGCGTCAGCTGCTCGCCAACACGGAGACCCTCCTCGACACCGTCGACACCACGTGGCCGACGGCCGAGAAGGTCTTGACCCAGGGGCGCACGACGCTGAAGATCTTCGCCGACAACCGGCAGCTGCTGACGGACTTCGCCGCATCCGCGGCCACGGTGGGCACCTGGTTCCTGCAGTGGAACCCACAGCTGCGTGAGGTGCTCACTCGGATGCCCGGTGACCTGGCCGACGTGATGGTGCTGATCGACGGTGTCGACCACCGCCTGCCCGGCCTGCTGAAGAACGTCAACCCGCTGACCAAGTTCCTGGCCCTGCGCGGACCGCACCTGCAGGCCACGCTGTCGATGACGCCCTACGGCCTGGGCCGCTTCGCGAGCGTCATGTACAACGGCTACATGAACGTCACGGCCAGCCTGGAGGAGACCCCGTCGATCTGCACCTACGTCGACAACAAGGGTGACCCGATGGAGGGCACCGGCGGTCGCGATCTCTATCTGAACGGCCACTGCGGCGATGGCGCTCCGTGGCGCGGGGCGAACCACGCGCCCCCGGCGTTGACTCGCTGAGCCCCGCTCAGCGTCAGCGGCGCCGGTCGGGCTGGACCCGCAGGGCGGTCAGGGTGGTGGCCAGCATGCGGTAGTGGCCGACCAGCATGAGCAGCTCCACGCTGGTGCGCTCGTCGAGGTGGTCACGCACTCGTGCCCAGGCGGCGTCCGACAGGTCGGCGTCGCGCAGCAGCTCGTCGGTGGTGGCGAGGAGCATCGCGTCGCGCTCCGGCCATGCGTGGGTGCCGCGATCGGCCAACGCCTCGATCTCGGGCGCGGTCAACCCCGCCTTGCGGCCGAGGCCCTCGTGCTGGCCCCATTCGTACGCCGAGCCGGCCCGGGCCGCGACGCGCAGGATGACCAGCTCGGTCTCCCGGCGAGGGAGGCGACCGCCGGGCATCAGCCGTCCCGCGAAGTGCAACCACCCCCAGAACAGCCGACGGTTGCGGCCCAGGGTCAGGAACACCGCGGGCGGCTCGGTGCCCGAGACCCGGCCGGCCAACCGGGAGAACGCCCAGATTGCCGGGCCGACCTCGCGGACGCCACCGGGGGACAGTCGTGCCTGCGGGCTCACGCAGTGCCACCGGTGCGACGGGCCCTGCCCACCGCGGGAAGCGCCTTGTTGGCGCCCGCGTTCATCACCCGCATCGCGACGACGTACGCCGGCGAGCAGTGCCGCTGCAGGAAGTGGATGAACCGGATGTCGTTGGAGGTGTAGACCCAGTACTTGTTGCGGCGTACCCCGTCGAGGATCGCCGAGGCCGCCACGTCGGGACTGACCGCGCGCTTGCGGAAGTGGGCATGGGCCCGCTCGAAGGACGGTGTCGACTTGTCCACGCCGGCGATGTCGATGGTCTCGGTGAGGCCGGTGTCGACGCCGCCCGGACAGACCAGGCTGACCCCGATCCGGTGTCGCCGCAGGTCGAAGCGGAGGACCTCAGAGACGCCGCGCAGCCCGAACTTGCTGGCCGAGTAGGCCGCGTGCCACGGCATCCCGATGATGCCGGCAGCCGAGGAGACGTTGACCAGGTGACCGGGGCGCCCGGACTCGATCATCGGGGGGATCAGCTCCTCGATGACGTGGATCGGGCCCATCAGGTTGACGTCGACCAGCTTGCGCCACTGGTCGTGCTCGAGGGACTGGACGGTTCCCCACGACGAGATCCCGGCGACGTTCATGACGACGTCCATGGCCCCGTGGGCGGCGGTCAGCCGGGTGGCCAGGGCCGCCACTGCTGGATAGTCGCTGATGTCGACCGCCTCGGTGAACGGCACCGAACCGCCGCTGGCGCGGATTTCGGCGGCCGTGGCCGCGAGCTCGTCGGTGTTGCGGTCGGTGAGGAAGACCGAAGCCCCCTCGGAGGCGGCCAGGAGAGCGCAGGACCTGCCGATTCCGCTGGCCGCACCGGTGACGAAGATCTTCTTGCCGGACAGGTCCCGAAAGGAAGAGCTGAAGGGGCGGCGGAACATGTGTCTCCTGAGGTGGGGGTCAGAGAAGCGGCCGCAGCGGCGCCAGCACGGACTCGGTGAAGCGTCGGTAGATGTCGCGGGACTCCCATTCGTCCCGGGTCAGCTCGGCGCTGTTGGACAGGTCGACCTCGTAGATCTGCTCCATCGCCCGGGCCATGCCCGGGTCGATGATCTCGACGTTGATCTCGTAGTTGCCCTGCATGCTCAGCCGGTCGATGTTGGCGGTGCCGATGGTGGCCCAGCTGCCGTCGATGGTGGCCGTCTTGGCGTGCACCATGGCGTCCTTGAACCGGAAGATGCGCACGCCGGCGGCGATCAGCTGGCCGAAGTAGCCTCGGGAGATCCAGTCGGCCACGATGTGGTTCGACTTGGCCGGCACCAGCAGGCGTACGTCGACCCCACGCCGGGCCGCGTTCGCCAGGGCGTCGACGAAGTCCTGGTCAGGGATGAAGTAGGCGTGGGTGAGCCAGACGTTGTCGGTGGCCCGGTTGATCGCCTCGAGATACATCGAGCGGATCGGGAACATCCACAGTCGCGGCACGTTGCGGTGGAAGCGGATCCTGGGCTCCCACTGCGACGCGGTCTCCAGCAGGAGGGGGCGTTCGCTGGCCCGGAAGCGCTTGCGTCGGTAGAGGTTCCAGAAGTCGGCGAACGCACGCTTGAGGTCCCACACACCGGGCCCGGTGATGCGGCAGTGGGTGTCGCGCCACTCGGTGGCGTAGGGGGTGCCGATGTTGTAGCCGCCCACGAACCCGACCTCGTCGTCGACGACGAGGATCTTGCGGTGGTCGCGGCCGTAGTGGCGGAGGTCGAAGAACCGGAGCCCGGCGTTGTAGACCGGGAAGCGCAGCACCTTCAGCCGGGGGCTGAAGTTCTTGAACGTCGGCTTCACCACGATGTTGGCGAACGCGTCGTAGATGATGTGCACGTCGACGCCGCGCTCGGCCGCCTCGGTCAGGGCCTGCTTGAACCGCTCGCCGACCTCGTCGCCCTTCCAGATGTAGGTCTCGAAGAGGATCTGGCGCTTGGCCCCGTCGATCGCCGCCAGCATGTCGTCGTACAGGTCCTGGCCGAAGGTGTACGTCGTCACCGTGCCGTCGCCCACCTCGACCGTGCTCGGGCTGGTCGTCGGGAACGGCTTGGGCTTCTTGTTCCGGCGCCGATAGGAGTCGACCAGGGTCAGACCCATCGCGAGCAGGAGCTGCGCGCCGAAGAAGGACAGCAGAGTTCGCCGCACGTAGGTGAGCAGCCGATCCCGGCTGCGGACTGTTCGGGGCACGGCGTCAATGTAGCCGCTCCTCGGGCGGACGCGTTGTCGGTGCCGGTGGTTAGGCTGGACGACATGCGACCAGTGACCGATCTCGAGCGTCGGGTGGCGCCGTTCGAAGTGATCTCCGACTACCAGCCGGCGGGCGACCAACCGGCGGCGATCAAGGAGATCTCCGCCCGGGTGCGCGACGGCGTCGACGACGTCGTCCTGCTGGGCGCCACCGGCACCGGCAAGACAGCGACCGTGGCCTGGGTGGCCGAGGAGCTGCAGCGACCGTTGCTGGTCCTCCAGCCCAACAAGACGCTGGCCGCGCAGTTCGCCAACGAGCTGCGCTCGCTGTTCCCCAACAACGCCGTCGAGTACTTCGTCAGCTACTACGACTACTACCAGCCCGAGGCCTACGTCCCGCAGACCGACACCTACATCGAGAAGGACTCCTCGATCAACGAGGAGGTCGAGCGGCTGCGGCACTCCGCGACCAACTCGCTGCTGACCCGGCGCGACGTCATCGTGGTCTCGACCGTCTCGTGCATCTACGGTCTCGGCACCCCCCAGGAGTACGTCGACCGCATGCTCCGGTTGCGTGTCGGTGAGGAGCACGACCGCGACTCGATCCTGCGACGACTCGTCGAGATCCAGTACACCCGAAACGACCTGGCCTTCACCCGCGGCACGTTCCGGGTGCGCGGCGACACCCTCGAGATCTTCCCGGTCTACGAAGAGCTGGCGGTGCGCATCGAGTTCTTCGGCGACGAGGTCGAGCGGTTGATGACGCTGCACCCGATCAGTGGCGAGGTGATCACCGACGACCAGGAGCTCTACGTCTTCCCGGCCACCCACTATGTGGCCGGGCCGGAGCGCATGGAGCGTGCGATCAACGGCATCGAGGCCGAGCTGACCGACCAGCTGGCCACCTTCGAGCGCCAGGGCAAGCTGCTCGAGGCGCAGCGGTTGCGGATGAGGACGACGTACGACATCGAGATGATGCGCCAGGTCGGGTCCTGCTCGGGCATCGAGAACTACTCGATGCACATCGACGGCCGAGCCCGTGGCACCGCGCCCAACTGTCTGCTCGACTACTTCCCCGAGGACTTCATGCTGGTCGTCGACGAGTCCCATGTCGCGGTGCCGCAGATCGGTGGCATGTACGAAGGCGACATGTCCCGCAAGCGCAACCTCGTCGAGCACGGCTTCCGTCTCCCCAGCGCGATGGACAACCGCCCCTTGAAGTGGGAGGAGTTCCTCGAGCGGATCGGTCAGACGATCTATCTCTCGGCCACCCCGGGCAACTACGAGCTCGACAAGGTGCAGGGCGATGTCGTCGAGCAGATCATCCGGCCGACCGGCCTGGTCGACCCCGAGGTCATCGTCAAGCCCACCAAGGGCCAGATCGACGACCTGATCCATGAGATCCGGACCCGCGCAGAGAAGAACGAGCGGGTGCTGGTGACCACCCTGACCAAGAAGATGTCCGAGGACCTCACCGACTACCTGCTCGACGCCGGCATCCGCACCCGCTACCTGCACAGCGAGGTCGACACCCTGCGCCGCATCGAGCTGCTGCGCGAGCTCCGCATGGGCGAGTACGACGTCCTGGTGGGCATCAACCTGCTGCGTGAGGGCCTCGACCTGCCCGAGGTGTCGCTGGTGGCGATCCTCGACGCCGACAAGGAGGGGTTCCTACGCTCCGACAAGTCGCTGATCCAGACCATCGGCCGTGCGGCGCGCAACGTGTCGGGCCAAGTGTTCATGTACGCCGACAAGGTCACCGACTCGATGGAGCGGGCGATCGACGAGACCAACCGACGTCGTGCCAAGCAGGTCGCCTACAACACCGAGCGTGGGCTCGACCCGCAGCCGCTGCGCAAGAAGATCGCCGACATCACCGACATGCTGGCCCGCGAGGACGAGAACACCCAGGAGCTGTTGCAGACCTGGGCCGACGTCGGTCAGAAGGGTCGGGCCGGGGGAGTGAAGCCGAAGGTAGCGCCGACCCCGTCCCTGTCCCGGATCCACGCCGAGGCTCCCGACACGTCGGGGATCCCCTCCAGCGACCTGGCCGAGCTGATCCAGGCACTGACCGACCAGATGAAGACCGCGGCTGCCGAGCTGCAGTTCGAGGTGGCCGCCCGTCTCCGCGACGAGATCTCCGACCTCAAGAAGGAGCTCCGCCAGATGATGGAGGCGACGAAGTGAGGAGGGAGCGCCGAGTGAGGAACGAGCTCGAGTGTTCCCGACGAGCGAGGAGCGCGCGAGCGAAGCGAGCGCCGGCGACGCGCTGAGCGCCTGGTACGCACGCTGGCGGCGTTCTCGTCACTCGTGGTGCGGCCTAGGGTGAGCGCATGGATGTCGAGCAGATGCAGGCCTTCGCGCTGGGGCTTCCGGGCGCGTGGTCGGACAACCCGTGGGGCCACGAGCACCCCGTGATCAAGGTCGGCCCGGGGGAGCGGGGCCAGATCTTCGCGTTCCTCGGAGCCGGCGGGGTCGGCGTGAAGTGTGGTGCCGACCGGGACGTCGCCGACGAGTGGCTGCACCGCTACCCCGATGACGCGTCAGTGATGCGCTACATCGGCCGGTCGGGGTGGAACGACCTGGCCTTCAACGGCGCCATTCCCGACGACGAGCTGCTCGCGGCCGTCGAGGAGTCCTACACCACGGTGGTGTCAAAACTGCCGAAGAAGCTTCGCCCCGACGCACAGGAGACCGATCGATGAGTGACAACCAGGCCCTGATCGAGCGGATCCACTCGGTGATCTTCACGCCCGTCCGTGGCCAGGCGGGCTACGAGATGGGCCACGTCGACGACTTCCTCGACGGCGTCGTCGTCGCGCTCAGGCAAGGGCGTCCGGTCGAGCCGCTCATCGACATGGTGCGCTTCTCGACCACCCGGTTCCGCGAGGGATACGACATGACGGAGGTCGACCGCTTCCTGGCGAGTGTCGTGGCGGAGTCGAACGGGCAGTCCGAGGCGGCTCCGACGGAGGGAGCCTCGGCGCCCGAAGAGGCGCAGCCGCACGCCCAGCACCCCCACCCCGGAGAGGACTCACCCGCCCAGGAGCCGGGCGTGATCCAGGAGCAGCGGGGGCTGCTGAGCCGGTTGTTCGGTCGCTGACCCGTTCGGTCACCGGTCCTCGGGAGGATCCAGCTCGGGAGTGACCGGCCGCTCACTCTTCTCCAGCGCCTTGCGCTCCTTCTTCTCCAGGTGCCGCACCTTCTGCTCGATCAGCTCGTTGCGCATGAAGAGCGTGCGCCCGAGGTTGATGCCCGTGCCGAACATCGCGAAGAGCGGCCACGGGAAGTAGGGGTCGAAGCCGTCCCCGCCGAAGCTCGTTGCCGCCCAGATCACCCAGCACAGCAGCGAGACCGACAGGAACGTCCAGAGGGCGTCCTTGCGGTCCTTGGTGTATTCGCGCAGGGCCTGTTCCTCACGCGGGACGATCGAGGATCTCGCAGCGACGCGCGGCACGATGTCCTCGACGAGCTCCGGGAGCTCACCGAGGGTGCGGGCGGCCAGCACCCGGTCGGTGCGGGCGTCGAGCTCGTCCCGGTCGAGGCGGCCCTCGGCGTAGGCCTCCGTGAGCAGCCGGCGGACCACGTCCCGGTCCCGGTCGGCCGCCCTCAACCCGGCGTTGTCCGCATGACGAGGATCGTGCTCGAACTCTTCCCAGACCGACGGCATGCGCCCAGCCTATTGCGCGGTCGTGGTCCCGTGCGAGCAAGCCTGCGCTCGGCGTCACCAATCGTGGAGCCGTTCGTTACCCGAGGGTAGGACGCGCGCGGCGCATTGCCCATTATGAGAACACGTTCTAGTATTGCGGATCGCCGTCAGGTCGCTGACGGATTCGAAGCTGGACCAGGGAGGTGGCGAGATGGGGTTCTCCGCTGTGTCCGTGGTTCGGGGCCCGGGTGAGATCACCGCGATGGTCGTGCAGGTGACCAAGCGGATCTTCACCCGCCCCTTCCAGTTCCGCGAGTTCATCGAGCAGGCGTGGTTCATCACCAGCGTCACCCTGATGCCCACGATCCTGGTCTCGATCCCGTTCGGGGCGGTCATCTCCCTGCAGGTGGGCAACCTGACCGGCCAGCTCGGTGCCCAGTCCTTCGCCGGTGCGACCGCCGTGCTGGCCGTCGTGCGCGAGGCGGCGCCGATCGCGGCTGCGCTGATCATCGCTGGCGCCGCGGGGTCCGCGATCTGCTCCGACATGGGCGCGCGCAAGATCCGCGAGGAGATCGACGCCATGGAGGTGCTCGGCATCGACCCGCTCGAGCGCCTGGTCGCGCCCAGGGTCTGTGCCACGGTCTTCGTGGCGCTGATGATCAACGGTCTGGTGATCTCGGCCGGCATCGGTGGCGGCTACTTCTTCACGGTGATCATCCAAGGCGGGTCGGCCGGTGCCTTCCTCTCCTCGTTCACCGCGCTCGCCTCGCTGCCCGACCTGTGGATCGCGATGATCAAGGCCGCGGTGTTCGGGTGGTTGGCCGCCGTGGTCGGCGCCTACAAGGGGCTCAACGCGGGCGGCGGGCCAAGCGGGGTCGGCAAGGCCGTCAACGAGTCGGTGATCATCGCCTTCATGCTGTTGTTCTTCATGAACGCGATCATCACCGCGATCTACTTCCAAGTCGTCCCACCCCCGGGGTTGTGATGGCCACCCTCACTTCCCTGGGCACGTCCTTCGTCAAGGGACGCCGCGACTCCCTCGAGGCGTACGGCGACCAGTTCCTGTTCTACGTCAAGGCGTTGAGCTGGACCCCCCGCGCCGTACGCCGCTATCGCCGCGAGATCTGGAACACGCTGGCCGAGGTCACCTTCGGCGCCGGTGGTCTCAGCGTCATCGCCGGCACCGTGGGCGTGATCGCGTTCCTCGCGTTCTTCGCCGGCACCGAGGTCGGCATCCAAGGCTACGCCTCGCTCAGCCAGATCGGTGTGGCCAAGTTCAGCGCGTTCATCTCGGCGTACTTCAACACCCGTGAGGTGGCACCGTTGGTCTCCTCGATCGCGCTGGCCGCCACCGTCGGCTGCGGCTACACCGCGCGGCTGGGAGCCATGCGGATCTCGGAGGAGATCGACGCCCTCGAGGTGATGGGGGTGCCCTCGCTCCCGTTCCTGGTCACCACCCGGATGATCGCGGCCTTCATCGCGGTGATCCCGCTCTACATCGTCGCTCTCTCGGCGTCCTACCTCTCGCCGAGGCTGATCACCACGATGATGTACGGCCAGTCAGCGGGAACCTATGACCATTACTTCATCCAGTTCCTGCCGCCGATCGACATGCTCTGGTCGTTCTTCAAGCTGCTCTTCCTGGCCACCTCGGTGATCCTGATCCACTGCTACTACGGCTACACCGCTTCGGGCGGCCCGGCCGGAGTCGGCCTGGCCGTGGGCCGCGCGATCCGTACGTCGATCGTGTGGATCGTGGTCGCCGACTTCTTCCTGAGTTTCGCGATCTGGGGATCCACCACCACGGTGAGGATCACGGGGTAGCCGCATGCTTCTGGTCAACCTCCACCACGGCAACGCCGCAGAGCACCGGCGTCTGCTCTTCTTCGGCGTCGTCTTCCTGGCCCTGCTGGCCACCTTCATCGGCACCTCGATCGCGGTCTACCAGAAGGTTTTCGAGCCGGTCACGATGATCACCATCAAGGCCGACCGGGCCGGCCTGCAGCTGGCCAAGTTCGGCGACGTGCGCGTGCACGGCGTCCTGGTCGGGCAGGTGCGAGGCATCGACCAGGACGGCAAGCAGGCCTCGATCAAGGTCGGTCTCAAGCCCGAGGCGGCGCGCAACATTCCGGCCAACGTGTCCGTGGAGATCCTGCCCACGACCCTGTTCGGCCAGAAGTTCATCTCGTTCATCGACCCCGACGAGCCCGCTGGCACGTCGCTTGCCGACGGTGACGTGATCCCCGCAGACCGGGTCGAGACCAACGTCGAGCTGAGCCGCATCATGGCCGACCTGTTTCCGCTGCTCCGCTCGGTTCGCCCGGCCGACCTCAACAAGACCCTCAACGCGCTCGCCACCGCGCTCTCGGGTCGAGGTGAGGAGATCGGCGAGACGATGGACAAGCTCGGTTCCTACCTCGACGCGATCGACAGCCACCTGCCCACGCTGCGCAAGGACCTGATCCTGCTCGGCGAGGTGTCACAGACCTACTCGATCGCCGCACCCGACCTGATCGACGTGCTCCGCAACGCCACGGTGACCAGCCGGACCGTCCTGGACAACAAGGAGAACCTCGGCACGTTCTTCGCCGACGTCACCGGACTGGCCGGCACCACCACCCGTATCCTCCGGGAGAACGAGTCGGACCTGATCCAGCTCGGTGAGGTGACCGAGCCGATCCTGAACCTGCTCGCGGTCTACTCGCCGGAGTTCCCGTGTCTGCTCAAGGGCCTCGACAGGTACGACGACTACCTCGGCGACATGTTCGCGGGGGACCGGGTCAAGCAGTACATCGAGCTCGGGGCCACCCAGTACGAGGGGTACACGGCCGCCGACCGACCGGTGTACGGCGAGATCGGCCACGGCCCGTGGTGTGCCGGTCTGCCCAACCCGCCGGTGCCCTACCCGGAGCGGAGGATCAGGGACGGCAACGACCACTCCCTCGACAAGACGCCGACCGCGTTCCTCCAGAACCCGGGTCGCCTGCTCGACCTGCTCGGCATCAGCACCACCAACGGGCGGAACACGACCATGGGCGAGGTGGGCACGGCCGCCGACCAGTTGGTGACCAGCTCGCTGCTTGCCGCCAGCTCCGGTCGCCCGGCCGACTCCTACGGCTCGATGCCGTCGCTGCTCTACGGCCCGTTGGTGCGAGGCGAGGGGGTGACCGGGTGAGTCGCAACTCGACCACGATCGCTGCAGGCATCAAGCTCGGCATCTTCACGGTGGTCAGCCTTCTGGTCACCGGCCTCCTGGCCGCCATCATGGGCAACATCGGCTTCGGCGCGGGCAGGACCTACCGGGCCGAGTTCACCAGCGCGTCGATGTTGGAGAAGGGGGACGACGTACGCATCGCGGGCGTCTCCGTCGGTGAGGTCAAGAAGGTCGAGCACCACGACCGCACCCACGCCCTGATCACGTTCCGGGTGAAGGCCGACGTGCCGATGACGACCGCGACGCGCGCCGAGATCCGGTTCAAGAACCTGGTCGGTGACCGCTACCTGGCCCTGGAGAAGGGCAAGGACGACGCCGAGGCCCAGAAGATGGGCGAGGACGACACGATCCCGATCGCTCGCACCAGCCCGGCGCTCGACCTCACCCAGCTGTTCAACGGCTTCCAGCCGCTGTTCACCGCGCTCAACCCGCAGCAGGTCAACGAGCTCTCGCTCAACCTGGTGCGCGTGCTCCAGGGCGAGGGCGGCACCGTCCAGAGCCTGCTGGCCAACACCGCGTCACTGACGAACAGTCTCGCCGATCGCGACAAGTTGATCGGCGAGGTCATCACCAACCTCAGCCAGACCGCCGACACCGTCAACGACCGGCACGAGGAGCTGACCGAGCTCATCGTCGAGCTGAAGGGCTGGATGACCGACCTGGCGAAGGACCGCAAGACCATCGGCAGCTCACTGGACAACATCTCCGACCTCACCGAGGTGGTGGCCGGCCTGCTCAAGGATTCGCGTCCGTGGCTCAAGGCAGATGTCGCCGAGCTGCGCCAGCTCGCCGAGCTGCTCACCCGCCCCGAGAGCAAGAAGGTGCTCGGCGAACTGCTCGACCGACTGCCGGAGTCGATGACCGACCAGACCCGCACCGGCACCTACGGCTCCTGGTACAACTACTACCTCTGCGCGGCCTCCGTCCGTATCCAGCTGCCGGTGCTCAGCGACATTCCCCAGCTGGCCAAGCTCCAGGACCAGCTCGGCAACTTCAAGATCAAGTCGAATGCCGCAAGGTGTCAGTGATGCGCACCTACAGCGAGGCCCAGATCCTGCGGCTCGGCGCCATCACGCTCGTGGTGGCCCTGCTCATCGTCGCCGCTGCCTTCAACCTCTCCAAGTTCCCCGGCTTCGGCGGCGACAGCTTCCAGGCCGAGTTCAAGAACGCCAGCGGCCTGCACAAGGGGAACATGGTCCAGGTGGGTGGCATCCGCGCCGGCCGGGTCCAGGACGTCGAGCTGAAGGGCAACAAGGTGCTGGTCACCTTCGAGGTCGACCACGGGGTCGAGTTCGGGAAGGACAGCCAGGCCTCGGTGGAGGTGCTCAACCTGCTCGGCGAGAAGTATCTCGAGCTGACTCCAGCAGGCTCCGGGCAGCTCGACACGGACGACGTCATCCCCGTCTCCCGCACCCGGTCGGCCTACGACATCGTCGGGGTGCTCGGTGACCTCACCTCGACCACGGAGCGCATCGACATCGACCAGCTCAAGAGCGCGCTGAACACGGTCGGCTCGACGATCGAGTCCTCCGGACCCGAGCTGCACTCGGCGTTCAACGGCATCTCCAGGCTGTCCCAGTCGATTGCGGGCCGCGACGCCGAGCTCCAGACCCTGCTCGAGGGGTCCGCCTCGGTGAGCGAGATCCTCGACGACCGCAAGGGCGACGTGGTCAAGCTGGTGAAGGGTGCCGATCTCGTCTTCAAGGAGTTGCGCAGCCGCAAGGCCGCGGTCCACCGCCTGTTGGTGAACGCGAGGGTGCTGGCCCGCGAGCTGCGCGGAGTCGTGGCCGACAACCAGGCCGAGATCGGCCCGGCGCTGGCCGAGGTCGACGACCTGCTCTCGTTCCTGGTCTCGAAGGAGAAGGAGCTGAAGGCCACGCTGAACGCCTACGGTCCCTACGCCGACATCCTCGGCAACATCATCGGCACCGGTCCATGGTTCGACGCCTACGTGGTCAACCTCGCCGGCCTCGCGACGGGTGAGTTCAGCCAGGTCGGGTCGGTGAACTGATGCTCCGATTCTTGAACCCCAGGCTCCTCGCGGTCGCGGTCGCCGTACTGCTCCTGGCCGGAACCTTCTACGCGATCCGCGGTAGTGAGGAGACCAAGAGCGTGACCGCCCACTTCCCGCGGGCGGTGAGCATCTTCGAGAACACCGACGTCCGCGTGCTCGGCGTGACCGTCGGCAAGGTCACCGCAGTGGTCCCGGAGGGCAACTCGGTGCGCGTCGAGATGGAGTACGACGCCAGTGTGAAGCTGCCCGCCGACGCCAAGGCGGTGATCATCACCCCGACCCTGGTCGCCGACCGGTTCGTCGAGCTGACGGCCTACGACTCCGGCAAGGTGCTCGCCGACCAGGCCGACATCGCGCTGCCCGACACGGCGGTCCCGGTCGAGCTCGACCGGATCTATGCCGGGCTCCGCGACCTCACCACCGCACTCGGACCGAACGGCGCGAACGCCGACGGCACCCTCAACCACCTGCTGAAGGTCGCGGACAAGAACCTCAAGGGCAAGGGCAAGCTCGGCAACCAGATGATCAATGACCTTGCCGCGGCCGCCACCACCTTCGGCAACGGCGCCGGCGACCTGTTCAGCACGGTGGAGAACCTCGCGAACTTCACTCAGGCCCTGGCCACCAATGACGAGTACGTCGTGGCCTTCATGAAGGACCTGGCCGGGGTCTCGGCCGATCTCGCCGGTGAACGCCGCGAGCTGCAACAGGCACTGTCCTCGGTCGCGACGGCCGTGGGATCGGTGCAGAAGTTCATCAAGAAGAACCGCACCGCGATCAGCACCGACGTCAAGAAGCTGACCCGGGTCGCTGGGAACCTCGCCTCCGAGAAGGACGCCATCGACCTCGCGCTCACCGCCGGACCGGTCGGAATCGGCAACCTCGTCAACGCCTTCGACGCCAAGTCCGGCTCCATCGGCTCGCGCTTCGGGTTCCAGCAGAACATCGCCGACTCCGACGGATTCCTGTGCGCGGTGATCCAGCAGTCCGAGCTGCCGAAGGTCAGCAAGGATCTGGCCTGCAAGATCTTCAAGAACCTGCTCGAGCCGGTGGCCTCCCAGGCCAACCAGAACCTGCCGATGGCCAACGGCGCCACCGCCGGACGTCGGCTCGACGAGCAGGTCTCCGGACAGTACGCCGGAGACACCTCGACGACGCTCGCCGACCTGACGGGAGCCCGATGATGAGGGTGCCCGAGATCAACCTGCGTGCCGGGCTGCTGGCGATGCTGGCGTTGCTGGTTCTGGTCGCCGGATGCAAGTTCGACGGCGCCTACGACCTGCCGTTGCCGGGATCGGGCGTCGACAAGGACGAGTCCTTCGAGGTGACCGCGGAGTTTGACGACGTGCTCAACGTCGTACCCCGCTCGCCGGTGATGGTCGACGACGTCCCGGTCGGAGAGATCACCGAGGTGGAGCGCAAGGGCTGGCACGCCAAGGTCACCATGCGGATCCGCAACAACGTGGAGCTGCCCGGCAATGCGGTGGCGATGATCCGGCAGACCAGCCTGCTGGGCGAGAAGTACGTCTCGCTCGAGCCGGACCCGGTCAAGCCGGCCGTGGGGCGACTCGGCGACAAGGACAACATCGAACGCGCCTCGACCGGCCGCAACCCCGAGGTCGAAGAGGTGCTGGGTGCCTTGTCGTTCCTGCTCAGCGGCGGCGGCGTGGCGCAGATCGGTGAGATCACGACCGAGTTGAACAACGTGATGAGCGGTCGTACCGACCGGCTCAAGGCCCTGCTCTCGAGCCTGGACTCGGTGGTCGGCACGATCGATGACCAGAAGGGCGACATCATCCGCGCGATGGAGTCGCTCAACAAGCTGGCCACGACGCTGAACGACGAACGCGACGTCATCGGGGACGCCCTCGACGTGATGGGGCCGGCGGTCAAGGTGCTCGCCGCCCAGCACGACGAACTTGTGCAGATGCTCAGCGCGCTCGACGAACTCGGCGCCGTGGGCACCCGCGTGATCGGTGCCAGCAAGGACAACCTCGTCGCGTCCCTGAAGTCGCTCAAGCCGATCATGAGCAAGCTCAACGAGGCCGGCAAGTCGCTCCCGGCCGGGCTCTCGCTGATGCTCAGCTTCCCGTTCCCCGACGAGGCTCAGGACATCGTGAAGGGCGACTACGGCAACACCGAGATCCGCCTCGACATCAACCTCGAGAACTTCCTCACTGATGCGCCGCTGATCACGCTGCCCGACCCTGGTCAGGTGGTCCAGGATCTCCAGAAGTGCCTGGCCAGCGGAAACCTGGCCGGGCCGGCGTGCGCCCAGTTCCTCACCAACCTCGACCTGTTCAAGAAGCTGCGGGCGGCCTGCACGAAGCCGACCAACCGGTCGAAGGACATCTGCCGGATCGTCCGGGTCCTGCCCGGTGGCACCCTGCCGAGCCTCTCCGACCTGACCGACCTGCTCGGCCTTCCGGGCCTTCCCGGTCTCCCGAAGCTGCTCGGCCTGCCGGGCCTGCCGGGGTTGCGTCAGGCGGCGACGAGTCCCTACGGCTCGCGCACCCCCGACATCTACGGAACGGGGCTGTCATGACCCACGGCGTCAAGATCCGGCTCATCGCGTTCTGCATCCTCAGCGCGGTCGGCATCGTCTACGTCACCGCGAACTACCTCGGGTTCGTCGACAAGGTGCTCGGCCGGGGGATCACGGTCCACGCCACCCTGCCCGACTCGGGTGGTCTGTTCGTCGGCAGCGAGGTGACCTACCGGGGGGCGAAGGTCGGCAAGGTCTCCGGCATGCACGTGACCGGTGAGGGACTCGAGCTCGACCTCGCGCTCGAGGAGGGCACGAAGATCCCCGAGGGGTCCGCGTTCTACGTCCACAACCTTTCCGCCGTGGGGGAGCAGTACCTCGACTTCCAGCCCGAGGACAAGAGCGGGCCCTACGCCGACGACGGCTACACCTTCACCGGGAACGCGCAGTCCCTGCCCGTGGGTGAGGACGAGGTGCTGGTGGCGCTCAACGACTTCGTCGGGTCGGTGGACAAGAAGAGCCTCTCCTCGGTGGTCAAGGAACTCGGGATCCTGTTCGACGACACCGCACCGGCGCTGGAGAAGCTCCTCGACGGTGGCACCGAGTTCATCGACGAGGCGGCCCTGCACACCGATGACACGATCCGGCTGCTGAACCAGGGGCTGACTGTCCTGAAGACGCAGAAGGGGCAGAGCGAGAACATCAAGTCGTTCAGCCGCGACCTGGCCACCCTGACCGACGCATTGCGCGGGAGCGACAAGGATCTGCGAACGATCCTGCAGGTGAGTCCCGGCGCCCTGCGCGAGGTCGACGGCCTGTTGCAGGATCTCGAGCCCACGTTGCCGGTGCTGCTGGCCAACCTGGTCACGACCAACCAGGTGGCGGTCAACCACCTGTCCGGCATCGAGACCCTGCTGGTCTCGTTCCCGCTGGCCGTGGCCGGCGGGTTCACCGGCACACCGGGTGACGGATGGGGTCACGTGAACATCCAGCTGGCCCAGTCACCGGGGCCGTGCCGTGGCGCCGGCTACATGCCGCCCAGTGAATGGCGGCAGGGCAACGACCTGACCGACACCGCGATCTACCCGGCCCGATGCCTCAACCCGGGCAAGTCGGTCCAGCGCGGGTCGATGTACTCGCCCGAGCGGGGAGCCGGCACGAACTCGCCCGGACGCGCCTACCGGGGCGCCTACGACCCCACAACCGGCCTGACCGACGGCGCCGTCGACAAGGACGGCAATCCCGTATCCGTACACTCGCCGAAGAACCTCTCGATCCTCGGCAACGACTCCTGGAAGTGGCTCCTCGTCGGGCCGGTGGCACAGCAGTGAATCCTGATTCCCAGAACTCTGTCCAGACCCTGCGCGTCAACATCGCGCTCTATCTCGCTGTCCTTCTGGTGGCCTTCGGTGCCGTCCTCGCCGGAGTGTTCCTGGTGTGGCCGGCGGTCCAGGGCGACGACGAACCGAACGCCGAGCACACGGCCTCGCAGAAGACCAAGGAAGATGTTCCCGACGACGTCTACCACGACGTGCTGGCGGCCGCCCGGTCCCAGGTGCTCGCGTTCGTGAATCTCGACTACCGCAACATCGAGGCGTCCACCGAGGCGGTGATGGCCGGGTCGACGGGTGAGTTCGCCAAGCAGTACTCCGCGTCCGAGAAGGGCCTGCGGACGTTGATGAAGCGCAACAAGTCGGTGATGGAGGGCGAGGTGCTCTCCGCCGGCGTGGTCGCGGTCTCCGAATACACCGCCCGGGTGCTGGTGGCCACCAACGGGTCGGTGCGCAACAAGAGCACCAAGGGCAAGGCCGTGGAGCGCAACCTCAGGCTCCAGCTCGACCTGACCCGCAGCAAGGACCGCTGGCTCGTCTCCGACCTCCAGTTCGTGGGGTGAACGCAATGTCGAACAACACGCCTCGTCGTCCGGTTGCCGGCTCCCGGGTGCCTGCATCGGCCCCGCGCCGAGTCGCAGGTCGGGCGGGTGGTAGCCGTCACACCGAGCCCGATGCGGCCTCGATCGAGGGAACCACCACACCCTCGGATGCCTCGACGGATGCGGCCGACCCCGGATCGGCACGCAGTGTGTCCCGCACCCAGCCCGCACCGCAGCAGTCCGACGACCCCACCCCGCGGTCCGCGTCGCCGAAGGGCCCGCTGTCCGTGGCCCAGGAGCAGCGCGGCTTGCTGAGCAACCGCGGCACCACCAAGGTGCTGGCCGTCGTCCTCGCGGTGCTGCTGCTGGTCGGCGTCGCCGAGCTGGTCACCTGGCAGGTCGCCGACGACGACGGTGGCTCGGGTGATGACGCGAAGGTGCTGGCTTTCGACGACACGTACGTCGTCCGTGACTCCCCGGTCAGCGTGCCGATGGCCGACTGGCGCGACGCGACCGACGCCGCGATCAAGTCGGTCACCGAGATTCTCAACGTGTCCTGGAAGGACTACGACAAGAATCTCGACGATGCCGCGGCGTTCATCACCGACGGCTTCGCCAAGGAGTACTCCGCCACCGCCAAGGACACGCGTGCGCGTTTCCTCGAGACCAAGGCCGAGTACGACTTCGCGGTGGTCGGCTCCTCGGTCGTGGAGGCGAGACCCGATGAGGTGGCGAGCCTGCTGTTCCTCAACCAGTTCGTCTACAAGGGCGAGGGCAAGCAGCGGACCGGCCCGGAGATCTATCCGGTCCGGGTGATGGTGCGCATGGTCCGCACCGACGACGGCTGGAAGATCGACGAGCTGCACGCACTCTGACTCCGGCGTCCCGGGTGCTGGACTTTGTCTGCCGACCCGGCTAACTTGGGCAAAACTAGAACACGTTCCACTAGTTCGCCGCGCCAGGTGCTTGAGTCGCCAGTGTCCGGAGGGAAGGATCAGGCCATGTCACCCACCGAGCCTGCCCCCGAACACCTCGAGACCGACCTCGTGATCATCGGCGCCGGCCCCACCGGACTGTTCAGCGCCTACTACGCAGGTTTCCGCGGGCTCCGGGTGGCGGTGATCGACTCCCTGCCCGAATTGGGCGGCCAGATCACTGCGATGTATCCGGAGAAGGCGATCCTCGACGTCGCGGGCTTCCCGAACGTCAAGGGACGAGACCTCGTCGCCGGTCTGGTCGAGCAGGCGAACACCGCGCGGCCGTCGTACCTCCTGGGGCGCACCGCGGTCTCGTTGGAGTCGACGGACGAGCGGGCGACGATCGGTCTGGCCGACGGCTCGACCGTGCGGGCCGGCGCCGTGCTGATCACCGCCGGCATCGGCAAGTTCAGCCCCCGTCCGCTTCCCGCTGCCGATGGCTGGCAGGGCCGCGGGGTCGAGTTCTTCGTGCCCAGCTTCGACCCGTACGTCGGCAAGGACGTGGTCGTGGTCGGCGGCGGGGACAGTGCCTTCGACTGGGCGATCCATCTCGAGCCGATGGCGAAGTCGGTCACGCTGGTGCATCGCCGCGAGGCCTTCCGGGCGCACGAGCGCACGGTCGAGAAGGTGCGCGCATCGTCGGTCGACATCGTCACCCGCGCCGAGGTGACCGAGCTGCGCGGTGCACCCGACCTCGAGGAGGCGGTGATCACCGTCGACGGGGAGGCGACCGTACGACCCGCCCAGGCCGTGGTCGCCGCGCTGGGCTTCGTGGCCGACCTGGGCCCGATGAAGGAGTGGGGCCTCACCCTCGAGAAGCGGCATGTCGTCGTCGATTCCGCGATGCGCACCAATCTGCCGCGGGTCTTCGCTGCCGGCGACATCACCGAGTACGCAGGCAAGGTCCGACTGATCGCGGTCGGGTTCGGTGAGGCGGCCACCGCCGTCAACAACGCCGCGGTCGTGATCGACCCCGCTGCCCATGTCTTCCCCGGCCACTCGAGCGAGGGCAGCTGATGTCAGGTCGTGACGCCGTACGCCTCGACGACGCGGAGCTCGACGCGTTCCTGCGCGAGAACCTCAAGGTCCAGGTGGCCACCGTCGGACTCGACGGCACCGCCCACCTCACCACGCTCTTCTACGTCGTGCTCGACGACGGCCGCCTCGCCTTCTGGACCTACGGGCGCTCGCAGAAGATCCGCAACCTCGAGCGCGACCCGCGGATCACCTGCCTCGTCGAGGACGGTACCGACTACTTCGAGCTGCGCGGGGCCGCGGTCAAGGGAACCGCCGAGCTGGTCCGCGACCCCGACCGCATCGTCGCGATCGGCAGTGCGGTGGCGACCCGCATGGTCGGCGCGGACTCCTTCGAGGAGCTCGGTGAGGTCGGTGCTGCCGAGGTGCATCGCCAGGCCGCCAAGCGAGTCGCGGTCATCGTCACGCCCGAACGGGTCAGCTCGTGGGACCACCGCAAGATGCTTGAACCGGCAGCGAAGGAAGGATGAACAGCGATGAAGGTCAAGGTCGACTTCGACCTCTGTGAGTCGAACGCCCTGTGTGAGGCGCTGGCCCCGGAGGTCTTCGAGCTCGATGACGACGACTACCTGGTCGTGAAGCAGGAGGACGTCACCGACGAGAACCGCGACAACGTCGAACGCGCCGTCGCTGCCTGCCCACGGTCGGCGATCTCGATCGTGGAGGGCTGAACCGGTGGCCGGAGGACTCGATCTGGACGGTCGGGTGGCGGTCGTCACCGGCGCCGGGGCCGGGCTCGGACGCGCCGAGGCAGTGGCGCTGGCCCGCGCCGGTGCTCGCATCGTCCTGAACGACCTGCCGGGTGCGGCCGACGGGGCCGCCGAGGAGATCCGTTCGATCGGTGGCTCGGCGGTTGTTGCCGCCGGTGACGTGGGGGAGCGGAGCACCGCCGACCTGATGGTCGCCACCGCCCTGGACGAGTTCGGCAGTCTCGACATCGTGGTCAACAACGCGGGCGTCACTCGCGACCGCATGCTGTTCAACCTCAGCGACGACGAGTGGGACCTCGTCATCCGGGTGCACCTGCGTGGTCACTTCCTGCTGACCCGCAACGCCGCGGCCCACTGGCGGACGGTCTCCAAGGAGACCGGTGCGCCGGTCTACGGCCGCATCGTGAACACCGCCTCCGAGGCGTTCCTCTGCGGCTCGCCCGGCCAGGCCAACTACGCAGCGGCCAAGGCCGGTATCAGCGCGCTGACCCTCTCGGCGGCACGGGGCCTGGCGAAGATGGGTGTTCGCGCCAACGCGATCTGCCCACGCGCCCGTACCGCCATGACCGAGGTGGTCTTCGGCGAGGACCAGTCCGGCAAGGACGTCGACCCCTACTCGCCGGATCACGTCGCACCGCTGGTCGCCTACCTGGCCTCACCCGACGCCGACGCGATCAACGGTCAGGTGTTCGTCGTGTACGGCGGCATGGTGGCGCTCCTGGCCCCGCCGGTCGTCGAGCAGCGCTTCGACTCGGGTGGCTCCGTCTGGGACCTCGACGATCTCGCCAAGCAGGTCGGCGGCTACTTCGTCGACCGCGACCCGTCCCTCAGCTTCTCCGCCGACTCGGTGATGAAGCTGACCGTCTGACCCTGCTCCGAATGCTGCACCCCGCCGGCTCGCACCGTGCCGGTCACTCATCCTGCTCGAAAGGAACACATCATGGGCCGACTCACCGGCAAGATCGCGATCGTCACCGGAGGTGCGCAGGGCCAGGGTGCCGCCATCGCGCGTGCCTTCGTCGCGGAAGGGGCGCAGGTCGTGATCGCCGACATCGCCGAGGCGGCGGGGGAGAAGCTGGCAGCCGAGCTCGGGGACGCCGTGCGCTTCCAGCGCCACGACGTCAGCGACGAAGCCTCCTGGGCGTCGGTCGTCGAGTTCACCGCCGCCACGTTCGGTGACGTCAACGTGCTGGTCAACAACGCCGGCATCCTGCGATTCGGCGAGATCCACACCATGGAGCTGGACGAGTTCGACCTCGTCGTACGCATCAACCAGCGCGGCACCTTCCTGGGCATGCGCGCCGTCGTACCCACGATGCGGAAGAACAAGCAGGGGTCGATCATCAACGCCTCGTCGGTCGAGGGGCTCGCCGGCATGGGCAGCCTGGCGGCGTACACCGGCACGAAGTTCGCGATCCGCGGCATGACCAAGGCCGCGGCCCTCGAGCTGGGCAGTCGCGGCGTCCGGGTCAACTCGGTGCACCCCGGCATGATCGACACCGGCATGACCCGCGAGCACGGCGGTGACGCGGCGATGGAGTACGGCGCGAGCAAGGTGCCGATGCGACGCGTGGGCACCCCCGAGGACATCGCCCCGCTCTACGTCTACCTGGCCAGCGACGAGAGCGGCTACGTCACCGGCGCCGAGATCGCCGTCGACGGCGGCGTCACCGCCACCCACGCCTTCGGCGGCTGAATTTCTCGATACTCCCTGACGTTCGGACCCCCAATTGGGGTAGTCCCTGACGTTCGGACCCTTGGGCAGGGTCCGAACGTCAGGGACTATCCACGAAAGGGGGTCCGAACGTCAGGGACTATCGGAGAAGGAGGCGGACGGCGACGGACATGGAGGTCTCCACGTCGGTGGCCGAGGATCGACCGGTGACCCAGCCGACCAGTGAGGAGAGCCAGACGTCGCCGATCACGCGGGCGATTGCGATCTCTTCCTCGGTGGGTTCGGCGTCGCCGGTGCGGGTGCCCATCGCCTCGGTCAGCACGGAGGTGAGCATCATGCCGACGTGGTGGATCTCGGTGGAGACGCTGGCGTCGGCGAACATGAACGCTCGGGTCAGGGCCTCGGTGAGGTTGGGATCCTTCTGCAGGATCTTCGTGGTCCGGCCCAGGACGTAGTTGACCCGCGCCTCAGGGGTCTCGCCCGGGATCGGCTTGCCGGCCATCGCCGCCTGCGACCGCTCGAACTCGCGCCCCAGCGCGGAGACCAGCAAGTGAATCTTGGAGGGGAAGTAGCGGTAGAGCGTGCCGAGCGCCACGTCGGCCTGTTCCGCGACCGCGCGCATCTGCACGGCGTCGAAACCGCCGCGGGAAGCCAGCGCGATGGTGGCGTCGAGAATGCGCTTGCGGCGCTCCCTCTGGGCGGCCGAACCGAGCTCTTCCTGGGTGAGGGAGTTCAGGGCATTCATTGCTTTCTCCTCTCATCAGGGATACTCGTGTGACACAACCCACGGGTAACTTAGGGTCATCCATCGTGCGTTCGGGAAACGAAACTGGATTCTACGGCGTTGGACTCTCCACATACGCTACTGCCTCGTGAGCCATAATAGGAACACGTTCCACTTCCCGTGTCGTGGATCCGGGCCGAACAGGAAGAAGGTGACAGTGATGCGAGTCGCACTGCTGTCGTACCGCAGCAAGCCCCACTGTGGGGGCCAGGGCGTCTACATCCGCCACCTCAGCCGTGAGCTGGTCGCGTTGGGTCACGAGGTCGAGGTCTTCTCCGGCCAGCCGTACCCCGAGCTCGACGAGGGCGTGAGCCTGACCAAGGTGCCCAGCCTCGACCTCTACCGTGAGCCGGACCCGTTCCGGGTGCCGAAGCTGACGGAGTTCCGCGACCTGATCGACGTCGAGGAGTTCCTGACCATGTGCACGGCCGGGTTCCCCGAGCCGAAGACCTTCAGCAAGCGTGTCGCGAAGATCATCAAGGCGCGTCGCGACGACTTCGACGTCGTCCACGACAACCAGGTGCTCGGGCACGGCATGGTCGACATCATGGATGCCGGCATCCCGCTGGTCACCACGCTGCACCACCCGATCACGTTCGACCGCCGCGTCGACCTCGCAGCCGCGCCCAACTGGCGCAAGCGACTCACCCTGCGCCGGTGGTACGGGTTCCTGCGCATGCAGGGCAAGGTCGCCCGTCGCGCGGTGAAGGTGCTCACGCCGTCGGAGTCCTCGGCCCGCGACATCGTCAAGGACTTCGGTGTCGACCCGTCGGTGATCCAGGTGATCCCACTCGGTGCCGACGACGTGTTCGCTCCGCCGACCACGCCGCGGGTGCCGGGCCGCATCGTCGCGATGGCCAGCGCCGACGCCCCGATCAAGGGCGTGCACACCCTCCTCGAGGCGTTCGCCAAGTTGCGCACCGAGCGCGACCTCGAGCTGATCATGGTCACCAAGCCCGAGACGGGTGGCCGCACCGAGAAGCTGATCGAGAAGCTCGCCATCGGCGACGCGGTCCGCTTCGTCAACGGCATCTCCGACGCCGAGCTGGTCGCGGTGATGGGCTCCGCCGAGCTCGCGGTCGTGCCGTCGCTCTACGAGGGCTTCTCCCTGCCGACCGCCGAGCTGATGGCCTGCGAGACTCCACTGGTGGTCAGCCGGGCCGGTGCCATCCCCGAGGTGGTCGGCCCCGACGGGCTCTGCGCCGATCTGGTCGAGCCCGGCAACGTCGAGGAGCTGCGCGAGGCGATCGCCGCCCTGCTCGATGACCCCGAGCGCCGGGCCCGCATGGGCCGCGCCGGGCGCGAACGGGTCCTGGAGACGTTCAGCTGGCGAGCAGTCGCTGCGGCCACCGCGGCGGCGTACGACGAAGTGATCGAGAACCACCACGCAAGGGGTACCAATGCTGACCGTTGACTTCGACCGACTCGGCCTCCGCTCGGGTGAGCGCGTCCTGGACATGGGCGCCGGCGCCGGCCGCCACGCCTTCGAGATGTACCGCCGCGGCGCCGACGTGGTCGCCTTCGACCGTGACGCGGACGAGCTGTCCAACGTGCTCGAGCTCTTCGGGGCGATGAAGGAGGCCGGTGAGGTCCCCGACGGTGCCGAGGCGGACATCAAGGAGGGTGACGCGCTCGCGCTGCCCTTCGCCGACGGTGAGTTCGACCGCATCGTCGCCGCCGAGATCCTCGAGCACGTCCCGGCCGACGTCGAGGCGATCAAGGAGCTGATCCGGGTGCTGCGTCCCGGCGGCACCCTGGCTGTCTCCGTCCCGCGTTGGCTGCCCGAGGTGATCAACTGGAAGCTCTCGGCCGACTACCACAACTCGCCCGGTGGTCACATCCGCATCTACACCGACCACGAGCTGATCGACAAGGTCACCAAGGGTGGCCGTGACAACGACGGCACCCCCGGCGACGCGATGATCTTCGAGGGCAAGGACTACGCGCACGGCCTGCACTCGCCGTACTGGTGGATCAAGTGCGCGGTCGGTGTGAACAACGACCAGCACCCGCTGGTGAAGGCCTACCACCAGGTCCTGGTCTGGGACATCATGAAGACGCCCCGTTGGAGCACGGCCACCCGGCTCGCCGAGAAGGCGCTGAACCCGGTGATCGGCAAGAGCATGGTCCTCTACTTCCGCAAGCCGGATGCGGCCTGAGACCCCGTCGCTGCCCGGCATCCTGACCGCCGCCGAGGTGGCTCGCACGGCAGCCTCGATCGCGACCATGCAGGAGGCCGACGGAGCGATCCCGTGGACCGTGGGCGAGCACGTCGACGTGTGGAACCATGTCGAGGGCGCGATGGCGATGCTGGTCGGCGGTGAGGTGGAGGCGGCCGAGCGCGCCTACGAGTGGTGTCTGCGGACCCAGCGTCCCGACGGCTCGTGGCCGATGAAGATCGTGGCCGGTGAGGTCGAGGACGCCAGCGGCGAGACCAACATGTGCGCCTACCTCGCGGTCGGGGTCTGGCACCACTGGCTGGTGCGCCGTGACGTGAGGTTCGTACGTCGACACTGGCCGGCCGTGCAGCGCGCGCTGGACTACGTCGTCTCGATGCAGCTGCCCTTCGGCGGCATCGCGTGGTCGCAGGAGTGGTCCGACGGCCGACCCGCGAGGGTGAACGCCGAAGGCCTGCTGGCGGGCTCCTCGAGCATCTACCAGGCGTTGCGCGCCGGGGTCGCGCTCTCGGAGCTGATGGACGAGCCGCAGCCGGAGTGGGAGCTGGCCGGTGGCCGGCTCGGTCACGCCCTGCGCCACCATCGCGACGACTTCCTCGACAAGTCGGAGTTCTCGATGGACTGGTACTACCCGGTCCTGGGTGGAGCGGTCCGCGGCGAAGTCGGCCTCGAGCTGATCGACTCACGCTGGGACACGTTCGTCGAGAACGGCCTCGGCATCCGCTGCGTCTCAAAGAACCCGTGGGTGACTGGCGCCGAGACCTGCGAGCTGGTCATGGCCCTCGACTCGCTGGGCGACCGCGACCGGGCCCTGCAGCTGCTGGCCGACATGCAGCACCTGCGCTCCGACGACGGTGCCTACTGGACCGGCTACGTGTTCCCCGACGACGTGAACTGGCCAGCCGAGCACACGACGTACACCGCCGCTGCGGTGATCCTCGCGGTCGACGCCCTCGGGCACGGCACCGGAGGCTCCGACATCATGCGCGGCACCACACTGGCCGCGCACTTCGACGAGATGGCCCTCGAGTGCGGGTGCGAGCTCAGTCGACGCTAGTCGCGTCGCCGGCCTGACCCTTCACGCGTGCGAGGATCCGTATGGAGCCGAGGGCGTCGTCCTCCGCGAAGGCTCCACTCGCCAGCGCGCGCTGGAAGACGTGGAACGGCGCCTGCCCGCCGTCGGCCGGATCGGCGAAGACGTCGTGGATGACCAGCTTGCCGCCGGGCTGGATCCAGTGTGCCCATCCGGTGAAGTCGTTCTGGGCGTGCTCCTCGGCGTGGCCTCCGTCGATGAACAGCATCGACAGGGGAGTGCGCCAGTGCTGGCTGACCGTCGTTGACCTGCCGATGACGGCGACGACCTGGTCCTCGAGTCCGGCCCGGGCGATCGCCTTGCGGAAGAACGGCAACGTGTCCATCAGGCCGAACTCCTCGTCGACCACCTGGGTGTCGTGGTGCTCCCAGCCGGCCTGGTTCTCCTCCGACCCCCGGTGGTGGTCGACCGTGAACAGGACACCGCCGACCTCGCGCGCGGCAGCGCCGATGTAGATCGCCGACTTGCCGCAGTAGGTGCCGACCTCCAGCGCCGGCCCCGTGCGGAGCTGCTCGCGGGCGACGCGGTGCAGGAGGAGGCCTTCGTCCTCGGGCATGAAGCCCTTGGCGGCGCGGGCGTGGTCGAGGAGTTCGGACGGCATCACGTCGGACAGCCTATTCATGGCACAATTGGAACACGTTCTAGCTGGTTGAGTGGTGGGGTGGTCGCTTGGACAGCCACGTCAGCACTCGACCGCGACGAAGAAGGAGTGAGTGTGTCTCTCGGCATCAGCGACGAGCACCGCGAGCTGGGCGACTCCCTGCGCAAGTGGGCGGCCTCCGTGCGTCCTCTGGAGCAGGTGAGGGCCGCCGAAGGTGACCCGCAGGCCGGGTTCTCCCAAGCCTGGAAGGCGATCGTGGAGATGGGTATCCCTGCGATCGGGGTGCCGGAGTCGGCAGGCGGCGGCGGAGGATCGTTGCTCGACGTGGCCGTCGCGCTCGAGGCATGCGCGCACGAGATGGTGCCCGGCCCCCTGCTCGGCACGACCGTCGCGGCCGCTCTGCTCGGCGAGACGCCCGGGGTGGCGGCAGCGCTCGCCCGGGGAGAGATGTCGGTCGGTCTGGGGCTGACCCCCTCGCTCGAGACCGACGGCTCGACGGTGTCGGGTCGGGTGGACGTGGTCTGGGATGCGCCCTCGGTGACCCACTTCCTGCTCGGGGCAGGCAACGACAGCTGGTTCGTCGTGCCGGCATCGTGTGCCCGGGTGACCGCCACGGTCGGGCCCGACCTCACTCGCCGCTTCGGCTCGGTCGAGCTCGTCGCGGTGCCGGTCTCGGAGCTGGTCGCGGCCACCGGGCTGGAGGCCGCCCTGGTGCGGCGTACAGCCGTCACGCTCGCGGCCGCCGAGGCCTCCGGCATCGCCCGCTGGTGCTTGAAGACGGCCGTCGAGTACGCCGGGATGCGCGAGCAGTTCGGTGCGAAGATCGGGTCCTTCCAGGCGATCAAGCACCTGTGTGCCGGCATGCTCGAGTCCGCCGAGGCAGTCACCGCGGTTGCCTGGGATGCGGCCTCAATCGCCTTCGGCGACAAGCGCCAGTGGGAGTTCGCCGCCGACGTGACCGGCACGATCGCGTTCGACGGCGCCGTGCAGGTCGCCCAGGACTGCATCCAGGTGCTCGGCGGGATCGGCTTCACCTTCGAGCACGACGCCCACTTCCACCTGCGCCGCGCGGTCACGCTGCGCGCGCTGCTGGGCGACTCCGACACCTTCGCCTCGTCACTCACCGACGCAGCGACCGATGGTGTACGTCGATCGGTCCGGCTCGACTTCGGCGGCCAGGACCAGCCGGTGCGCGAGCGGATCCGCCCCCGAGTCGAGGAGCTGGTCGCGCTCGACGGGCGCGCACAGCGCCGGGCGCTGGTCGACTCCGGTCTCGCCATGCCGCACTGGCCGGTGCCCTTCGGCCTGGACGCCTCACCCCTCGAGCAGCTGGTGATCGACCAGGAGCTGGCGGCAGCCGGCGTGCCTCGCGCCGACCTCAAGATCGGTGGCT
Source organism: Nocardioides jensenii JCM 1364 = NBRC 14755 (assembly GCF_001552535.1). Classification (GTDB taxonomy): domain Bacteria; phylum Actinomycetota; class Actinomycetes; order Propionibacteriales; family Nocardioidaceae; genus Nocardioides; species Nocardioides jensenii. The sequence goes on from NZ_BCRJ01000059.1 coordinate 56,768, forward strand.
GGGCGATTCCGACCATCCTCGCCCACGGCTCCGACGCCCAGCGCGAGAGATTCGTCCGACCGACCCTGTTCGGCGAGATCGTGTGGTGCCAGCTGTTCAGCGAGCCCGGCGCCGGCTCCGACCTGGCCTCGCTGCGCACGCGGGCGGTCAAGGTCGACGGCGGTTGGCGGCTCAGCGGTCAGAAGGTCTGGACCTCGCTCGCCCAGGACGCACACTGGGCGATCTGCCTGGCCCGGACGAACTCGGATGCCCCACAGCACAAGGGGATCAGCTACTTCCTGGTCGACATGGCCAGCGACGGCATCGACGTCAGGCCGCTCCGCGAGCTGACCGGTGATGCGCTGTTCAACGAGGTCTTCCTCGAGGACGTCTTCGTGCCCGACGACTGCGTCGTCGGCGAGGTTGACCACGGGTGGCGTCTGGCCCGCACCACGCTGGCCAACGAACGCGTGGCGATGGCCGGCACCAAGCTCGACCTGAGTGTGGAGCGTGCGGTCTCGCTGGCTCCGCACGTCTCGGCGGCGCAGCGGGCCCGCATCGGTCATGCCGTGGCGTTGTCCACCGTCTGTGCACTGCTCGGTGTGCGCACGACGCTGCGCTCGCTGGCGGGCTCTGCGCCGGGCGCCGAGTCGAGCGTGGCGAAGCTGCTCACCGTGCGCAACCGCCAGGACGCCTCCGAGCTCGTGGTCGATCTGCTGGGTGACCGGGTGGTGCTCGGCGGGGAGGAGGTCGCGGCGGCCGTTCACGAGATGCTGCTCACCCGCTGTCTCTCCATCGCCGGTGGCACCACGCAGATCCTGCGCAACGTGGCGGCCGAGCGGATCCTCGGCCTGCCACGCTGACTGCGTCAGGGTCAGCCGCGACGAACGCGGGGGCCGTACGCCGGACCGGTGTCGCGCACCTTGCCCGCCAGCAGGGCGTCGTCGTAGTAGAAGGTCTCCGTAGCGCTGGTGGCCCTGATCGACACGGCACCGACGCGCACCCACCGGGGGGCGCCGAGGCAGGATCGCGGCACCCGGAAACGGACGGTGTGCGCGGGGTAGTCGATCCGGGTGCGCAGGCCCCGGCACGTCAGGACGGTGCCGCCTCGCGTGGTGATCTGGTTCTCGCCCTGTGCCCCCATGCGGCGTTCGCGCATGACGGACACGTCCCGGCGCAGCTTCTCGTCGGTGATCACCGAAAGACCGAACGCCTGCAGCGCCGATGCCCGACGCAGGTCTCCCAGGGTCATCGTCACGAACACGTTGTCGTGGCGGTGGTCGACCACGGTGCGAACGATGTCACCGTCTTGCGCGTTCGGGGCGAGGGTTCCGGCGTCCGGGTGGGACGCCGACCAGGCGTATTTCAGGACGTCGCCGCTCGCATCGCGGTGCACGACCTTCTCGGCGTGCGCGACAGTCGTGGTGCCGGCGCTCAGGCAGGCGGTGGTGGCGAGGGCGAGGGCCGCCCCGATCAGCTTGTGCACGTGTTCCTCTCGAGGGCCTTGTTGCCCGCGCACAGGCTAGGAGAAGAACCGCCCCGACGGAGGCGAAACGGGTCAGTTGGCCTCGGCCTCGGCCGTGTCGATGATCTCGTCCGCGTCGACCTCGGACACGTCGACGCCCTGGCGGTAGCCGTTCCAGTGCCAGTGCAGGTAGCGGTCCACGGCCTTGGTGACGTGACCGGCACGGATCGACTTGAAGATCTCGTAGGCGTGCTGCGCGACCGGCAGCTCGGCGTACACGACGGTGCTCTCGGAGATCTCGCGCAGGCGGGCCACGAACAGGCGGGCCTGCTCGACCGGCACCAGGGTGTCGTTGGTGCCGTGCATGACGAAGAAGTCGGGGGCCTCCGGTGTGATCTGCAGGATCGGCGAACCTGCCTCGAACGTCTCGGGGTCCTCCTGCCAGCGCTTGCGAACGATCCGCGGCGCCAGGAACTTGTCGCGCATGAGAAGCATCGACTTCAGCCCGGTGGCCCCGGCGAAGTCGTAGACGCCGTAGTGCGGCACGGCGACGGCGACGCTGGTGTCGGCGTCCTCGAAACCGGGCTGGAACTCCTTGACGTGGGGAGTGAGTGCCGCCAGCGCGGCCAGGTGACCACCCGCGGACCCACCGGTGATGGCGATGTAGGCCGGGTCGCCTCCGTAGTCGGCGATGTGCTCGCGGACCCAGGCGATCGCCTTCTTCACGTCGATGATCTGCGCGGGGAACGGACTGCGCGGCGCGAGGCGGTAGTTGATCGCGACGCAGACCCATCCCTTCGCCGCGAGCTGCGTCATCAGGGGAAGGCCCTGCTCGCGCTTGTCGCCGATCGTCCAGCCGCCGCCGTGCACCTGCAGGAGCACGGGGGCGTCCCTCAGGTCCTGCCCCTTGGCTCGATAGATGTCGAGCTTGCCGCGTCGACCGGCGTCGCTGTAGGCGATGTCACGGAGCACCTCGATGTCAGGAGTCAACATCCGGAACGGGTTCACCAGCGAGCGCCAGCTGGTGGCCAGGTCGGCCGGGGTGGGCGCCGCGTCGAGCCGTTCCACGTAGTCGACGCCGATGCCCTCGGTGAGCGCCCGCTCGACGCCGTCCTGCACCTTGCCCGCCGTACGCACGAGATAGCCCAGACCGGCCATGCTGGCAGCGGCCAGGGCCAGGCCGGCCGTGCTGCGACGCCGGGGCCCCACATGCACGGCGGTGTCCGCAGCGGTGAGGGCCAGCAGGTGTGGCGCGAGCTCGTTGGTCATCCAGCCGGCGAAGAAGGACGGGATGCCCACGCGCAGGCCCGGCAGGGGGCGGATCGCGTTGGCGGTCAGGGCTGCGGTGATGATCTGACGACGTAGGAAGGCCACGCTGCGGATGCTAGCCGGGGTGGCTCGTCCGCACCGCTTCCCGTCCAAAATTAGAACACGTTCCACCTTGCCGGATAGAATGTCGGCCATGGATCGACTCAGTGGCCTGGATGCGAGCTTCCTCTATCTCGAGACCCCCGAGCAGCTGATGCACGTGTGCGGCCTGATCGTCCTGGATCCCACCACGATCCCGGGTGGCTACACGTACGCCGGCCTGCGGGAGACGCTGCGTGACCGCGTCATCGACGTCCCCAAGTTCACCCGACGTCTGCGCCGGGTGCCGCTCGACATCGACCACCCGGTCTGGGTCGCCGACGACCACTTCGACATCGACCATCACCTGCACCGACTCTCGCTACCGGCGCCGGGCGGGTACGACGAGCTCGTGGAGCTGTGCGGGCACCTGGCCGGTCAGACCATGAACCGCAGCCGCCCGCTGTGGGAGATGTGGGTCATCGAGGGGTACGCCGACAAGGTGGTGGTGTTCTCCAAGATGCACCACGCCACCGTCGACGGCGCCTCGGGCTCGAACCTGATCTCGCACCTGTGCAGCCTCGAACCCGACGCCGCTCCGCTCGAGACCAGCGGCCCCGTGCCGCCCGGTCGCAACCCGGGGGGCCTCGAGCTCCTGGGCAGGGGAGTGGTCCACAACCTCACCAAGCCCTTGCTGGTGACCCGGCTCCTGCAGCCGTCGGTGTCGCTCGTGGCCAAGACGATCGGGCGGGCACGTGAGGGAACTGCGATGGCGGCGCCGTTCACCGCGCCGCGCACCTCGTTCAACGGCACCATCAGCGGACACCGCTCCATCGGCTTTGCCGAGCTCGACCTCGAGGAGATCAAGGCGGTCAAGCAGGCAAGCGGTGCGACGGTCAACGATGTCGTGCTCTCACTCGCCGGGGGTGCCCTGCGGGCCTACCTCGAGAGTCGCGGCGAGCTGCCGGACGTGTCGTTGATCGCGACCGTGCCGGTCTCCGTGCGCGGCACGAGCCAGCGGGCCCACGGTGCCAACAAGGTGTCGGCGATGTTCGCGCGGTTGGGCACCGACATCGAGGACCCGCTCGACCGGCTCGAGATGATGGCGACGAGCAACCGCAACGCCAAGGAGCACCACCAGGCGATCAGCGCCGACACCCTGCAGGACTGGGCTGAGTTCGCTGCCCCACGCACCTTCGGGCTGGCCGTGCGTGCCTATGCCGGGCTCCGGCTGGCCGAGAAGCACCCGGTCGTGCACAACCTCGTGATCTCCAACGTTCCCGGCCCGCCGATCCCGCTCTACTTCGCCGGAGCTCGCATCGACGCGCTCTGTCCGTTGGGCCCGGTCTTCCATGGTGCCGGCCTGAACATCACGGTGATGTCCAACAACGGGCGGGTGCACGTGGGCGTGATCGCGTGCTCGGAGTCGATGAAGGACGTCGGCGCGCTGGTCTCCCGATTTCCCGACGAGCTGCAGCGCGTGAAAGAGGCCCTCGACAGGTCGACGTCGCGGGCGACGACCGTCGTACAGGCCTCGACGAGTGCGGGGACGAAGATCTCCGCCTCGAGGACGCAGGCAGCATGGCCGGCATCGATGTCGTGAACCGTGGCACCCGGAATGTGCCGGGCCAACGCGAGCTGGCGCTCGCGTGGGATGACCTTGTCCTTGTTGGTGACCACCACGGCCGTCGGGGTCTCGATGCGTCCCAGCCACGGCCGGGAGTGGTGGCGGCCCAACGCGGCGACGGCCTGCGCGACTGCCCACGGGCTGGTCGAGGCGAACTCCGCCAATGCCCAGTCGTGAACGTCGGTGGGTCCCAGGTCGAGTGCCCGACCGGCCGCACGGGCCGCCGTCGACCCGATGCGGGAGCGAGAGACGCCGCGCAGGCCACGCATCGACAGCTCCATCGATTCGTGGAACAGGCGCTCGGCGGCCGTGGAGCGGAAGCGTTCGGTGCTGGCGCACAGGACCAGGCCCGCGGTTCGACGCGGGTGTTGGCGCCACACTCGCTGGGCGACGATCGACCCCATCGAGAAGCCGGCAAACACGGCGCGCTCGATGCCGAGCAGATCGAGGAGGGCGACTGCGTCGTCGGCGCAGTCGCGCAGCGAGAACTCCTCCGACTGGATCCCACGGCCGTGCCAGCGCTGGTCGAGAGTGATCACGCGGTACCGCTCGGCCAGTGGGCGGATCGCGGGGTACCAGGTCAGCAGTCCGGTCGTTCCGACTGCGTGCAACAGCACGACGGTGGGCGAGTCCGGGCGCGGCCCCGGCGTGTCGGTGACGTACGTCGTCCCGCGGCCAGGAAGCTCGACGAGTCGGCCGTCGGGGATGACGGCCCGCGGCAGGGGGACCAGCTTGCGAAGCATGGGTGTGGCCGCGCCGAACATCCGTGCTCTCCCGTCCTGGTGTCACGCTAGACTAGAACAGGTTACAGTTTCGTGTCCGCTTCCGCGCCATCCCCAGGAGGATCACCGGTGAACTCGCCGCCGTCGGAGACCCAGGCAGCCGTCGCATCCGTCGTCGATGACGTGGTGAAGCGAGAGGGTGTCGACTGGGCGGACCTGGCTCAGTCCGGGCTCCTCGGCCTCGCCGTCCCCGAAGAGCTCGGGGGTGAGGGACTCGGCCTGCTCGAGCTGGCGATCGTGCTGGAGCGCCTGGGTGTCGCCGCCGTGCAGCTCCCGGCCTGGGAGACCCTCGTCGCGGGCACCCTCACCGTCGCGCGCAGCGGCACGGCGACACAACGGGCCGCCCTGCTCACCGGTGTCGCCGAGGGAGACACGATCCTGTCGCCGGCCCTTGCCGAGGCCGGCGACGCCCTGCCGGACGCGCCCACCACCACGGTGCGGCGCGACGGCGACACCCTGCTCCTACGCGGCACCAAGGTCGGCGTGACGTATGCCGATGCCGCAGCCTCCCTGCTCGTGCTCGTCTCCTTCGACGGGGGGCTCGCCGTGGCGCTCGTCGACCCCCGACGTGACGGGGTGACCCTGCGTCCTTCACGCACCTCCCGGGGCACCACGACCCACAGCATCGACTTCGACGACGTCCCGGTCGAGCTGCTGGGCGACATCCCCGCCGAGGCTGCTCGGCACCTGAGGGACAACGCCGTGGCGGGCCTGGCCCTCGCCGGTGCCGGGCTCCTGGCCGGAGCCCGTGACCTGACCGCGGGGTACGTCAAGGAGCGCACGCAGTTCGGCCGTGCGCTCGCCGAGTTCCAGGCCGTCGCCCAGCAGATCGCGGACGTCTACGTCGCGTCGCGCACGCTCAGCCTGGCTGCCCACAACGCGGCCTGGCGAGTGGCGGAGGGTCTCGACGCCACCGACGACCTGGCCGTGGCGGCGTACTGGCTCGCGGTCGAGGGGCCCGCCGCGCTGCACACCTGCCACCACCTGCACGGCGGAACGGGCGTCGACATCACCTATCCGCTGCACCGCTACTACAGCCAGATCACCGATCTCGCCCACGCCGTGGGAGGAGTCGACGCGTCACTCGCGCGGATCACGGTCGAGGCGCCCGACGCGAAGAACCTCGAGCTCAGCGTCGAACAACGCGGGCTCAAGGCGGAGTTGCGCGACTACTTCACCAACCTCGCCTCCCACGAGGACCATCTCGACATGATGACCGACCGGCACGGGGCGACGTACCAGCGCACGATCAAGCAGATGGGCCAGGACGGCTGGATGGGTGTCGGCTGGCCCCAGGAGTACGGCGGGCACGGGTTCGGCGAGATCGAGCAGACCATCTTCGCCAACGAGGCGCAGCGGGCCGACGTGCACCTGCCGGCAGTGACACTCCAGACCGTCGGGCCGACCTTGCAGGCCCACGGGACGCAGCTGCAGAAGGACAAGTTCCTCACCGACATCCTGGCCGGCGACGTGCACTTCGCGATCGGGTACAGCGAACCGGAGGCCGGCACGGATCTCGCGTCGCTGCGCACCACGGCGCGGTTGGTCGAGGGCGACGGCGATCCGTACTACCTCGTGAACGGCCAGAAGATCTTCACCACCGGCGGACACCAGGCCGACTACATCTGGCTGGCGGTGCGCACCGATCCCGATGCCCCCAAGCACAAAGGCATCTCGATCCTGATCGTGGACACCCAAGACCCCGGCTACTCGTGGACCCCGATCATCACCTGCGACGGTTCGCACCACGTCAACGCGACCTACTTCAACGACGTGCGCGTGCCCGCGGACATGCTGGTCGGCGAGGAGAACCAGGGCTGGGGGCTGATCACCACGCAGCTCAATCACGAACGGGTCATGCTCGGTCCGGCGGGCCGGTTGGAGGGTCTGCGCGACCGGGTTGCCGCCTGGGCGACGACCCATGACGTGGACGATGAGCCCGACGTACGCCGAATCCTGGGCGAGACGACGGCGGCCTTCCGGGTCAACGAGCTGCTCAACTGGGAGGTGGCCCGCGCGGCCTCCGGTGGCGCGATCAGCGTCGCCGATGCCTCGGCGTCCAAGGTGTTCGCCTCGGACCGGGTGCAGCAGCTCGGGCGACGGCTGGCCGAGATCGTGCACCGGTACGGCGACCCGGCTGATCCCGACACAGATGACCTGATCGGCTATCTGGACGCGCAGGCCAAACGGAACCTGGTCCTCACCTTCGGTGGCGGCGTCAACGAGATCCAGCGAGAGTTGATCTCGATGTTCGGGCTCGGACTGCCGCGGGTTCCACGATGAGCGCCGCGACGGGCGGGACGGCGTACGACCACGCCTGGGTGATGGCCGAGGCCGAGAAGCTGACGGCGGCCGGCGCCACCGTGCCGCGCCGGGGTCGCGACCCCGTCAACCAGCCGATGATCAACAACTGGCTCGAGGCGATGGGCAACACCAACCCACGTTTCACCGCGGGCGAGGCTCCACCGTCGATGGCGCAGGTGTGGACCATGAAGGGCCTCAACCCACCGTCGGAACTGTTCGATCCGTTGCACGCGATGATGGGCAAGTTGACCGAGGCCGGCTTCACCGGCGTGCTCGGCACCAACTGCACGCAGCACTACGACCGCACACTGAAGGTGGGCGAGGAGGTGGCCGTCACCACCGAGCTCGAGTCGGTGGTGGGGCCGAAGGCGACCGGCGTCGGCGAGGGCTACTTCGTGACGTCGCGCAACGTGTGGCGGGTCGACGGCGAGCAGGTCGCGACGATGACGTTCCGGGTGTTGAAGTTCAAGCCTGCGCCGCGCAAGCCGGTGGCCGAGCCGGCCGAGACCCCGTTCGTCCTGCACCCCATCCGCGACCGCGACACAGAATTCTTCTGGGACGGGACGTCGGTCGGGGAGCTGCGCATCCAGACGTGCGAATCGTGTGGAGTGCTGAGGCATCCGCCCGGTCCGACCTGTCCGTCGTGCCTGGAGCTCGCTCGCGGGTACGTCGTCGCCTCGGGCCGTGGCACGGTCTTCTCGTACGTCGTCCACCGGCACCCGCCGATCCCCGGTCACGAGCTTCCGATCGTGCTGGCGCTGGTCGACCTCGAGGAGGGAGTGCGGATGGTCGCCACCGTCGACGGCATCGCGCCGGAGAGACTCGAGATCGGCATGCCCGTCGAGGTCGGCTTCCGTCGCATCGACGACACGTTGACACTCCCCGTCTGGCGGCCAGTCGGAGGCATCTCGGTGGTTGAGGACGCCGAGCCTTCCGTGGTTGAGGACGCCGAGTCTTCGGTGGTTGAGGAGGCCGAGGAACCAGGCCATTTCGAGACCACACCCGAGCCCGGCCAACTGCTTCCGATCTGGGGCCTTCACATCACGCCGACGCTGGTCGTCAGCACCGCCCTGGCCACCCGGGACTTCCAGGACGTGCACCATGACGCCGAGCTGGCCAGGTCGTACGGCTCGAGGGACATCTTCGTCAACATCCTCACCACCAACGGTCTGGTCGAGCGCTACGTGACCGACCACCTGGGCCACGACGTACAGGTGAGGTCGATCGCGATCCGGCTGGGCGCACCTGCGTACCCCGGTGATGAGCTGACGTTCAGCGGAACCGTCGCCTCGGTCGAGGGAGACACCGTGGTGATCGACGTGGTCGGCACGGTCTCCCGCGACGAGGAGGACGGCGCACTCAGCATCGCGTCACACGTCACGGGGCAGGTCACCATCGAGATCGAGTCAGGGGATCCGTCATGAGTGGGCTCAGCGGCAGGGCGGCAATCGCCGGCATCGGCGCCACCGAGTTCTCCAAGGAGTCCGGTCGCAGCGAGCTGCGGCTGTCCGTCGAGGCGATCAAGGCCGCGTTGACCGACTGCGGGCTGACTCCGGCCGACGTCGACGGACTCGTCACGTTCACGATGGACACGTCGTCCGAGATCGCGGTCGCGCGTGAGCTCGGTATCGGTGAGCTGCGGTTCTTCAGCCGCATCAACTACGGCGGTGGAGCGGCGTGCGGCACCGTGCAGCAGGCCGCGATGGCCGTGGCGACGGGCGTCGCCGACGTGGTCGTGGTCTACCGCGGCTTCAACGAGCGCTCGGGTCAGCGCTTCGGCCAGACCGCGGTCTGGGCCAGTGCGCAGGTCAACACCAACGGGCTCGACAACGCGTGGACCTACCCGCACGGGCTGACCACGCCGGCGGCGACGGTCGCGATGCAGGCCCGGCGCTACATGCACGAGTACGGCGCCACGTCGGAGGACTTCGGTCGCGTCGCCGTCGCGGATCGTCGTCACGCCGCCACCAATCCTGCCGCGTTCTTCCACGGGAAGCCGATCACCCTCGAGGACCATCAGGCCTCACGCATGATCGCGGATCCCTTGCACCTGCTCGACTGTTGCCAGGAGAGCGACGGCGCCGTCGCCCTCGTCGTCACCTCCGCGGAACGGGCCCGCGACCTGGCCCAGCCCCCGGCGTACGTCGTGGCGGCGGCGCAGGGGTGCGCCCCCGACCAGTTCGTGATGACCTCCTACTACCGCGACGACATCGGCGTGCCGGAGATGGGCGTCGTCGGCCGTGAGCTGTGGCGGCAGTCCGGGCTCGGGCCGGCCGACGTCGCGACGGCGGTGCTCTACGACCACTTCACGCCGTACGTCCTGATGCAGCTGGAAGAACTCGGCTTCTGCGGTCGCGGGGAGGGGCCTGGTTTTGTGGCGGACGGAGGCATCGAGCTCGGTGGCCACCTGCCGGTGAACACGCACGGCGGGCAGCTGGGCGAGGCCTACATCCACGGCATGAACGGCATCGCCGAGGCCGTACGCCAAGTCAGAGGCACTTCGGTGAACCAGGTCATCGGGGTCGACGGCGCGGGTGGCCCGTCCGGTACGACGAACGCCCTGGTCACTGCTGGGACCGGTGTCCCCACCAGTGGTCTGATCCTCGGTCGAACACCACGTGCGGGTGGTTGAGGAGGTCTCGCCGCGAGCGTCTCGAAACCCCCCTGGGAACCTTCGTGAAAAAGGTCTCCGGCGCCTGTGGACGACGGGTTTTCGGGGTCCCGGGGAGTCGGTGGTCTCGGGGCAGTGTCGCCCGTCGCCGACTCCGCCTGGCCCACCAGCTGTGTCACTCAGACAGCGAGCCGAAGCCCCACACCGGACACCGGTGCCTGGGGCCACTGCCACGCCCAGACCCAGGACACGAAGCCGGCCCGTGCGCCGAACTCACGACGGGTCACTGCGAACTCACGAC
>NZ_BCRJ01000060.1 GCF_001552535.1 Nocardioides jensenii JCM 1364 = NBRC 14755
CTCACGACGGGTCGGCCCGAACTCACGACAGGTCGGTGGGCGGGGCTCAGGGGTGGACGGTCTCGCCGAGCAGCTTGTGGCGCAGCGTGGACGTGTCCTCGTCGGTCCAGCCGTGCTGGGCCAGCCAGCCGAGCGCGCCGCCGTACTCGTTGTGGAGAGTGCCGAAGAGTCGCTCCATGGTGGCCGCTTGCGGCACCTGCTCGGCGAGCTCGGCCTTCATGAGGGCGGCGTAGGCAGGCCGCACCTTGAGCCGGTCGATGATCCGCTCGATGCGCTCGGCCGAGGCGACGTAGTCGGCGACAATGAGGTCGTCGGCGACGCCGACGACCGAGAGCGCCAGCCCGACGATCGTGCCGGTGCGGTCCTTGCCTGCCGCGCAGTGGACAACCGCTGCACCCGATGCCGTCGCGACTGCCTGCAGAGCGGCGACCACCGACTCGGGGCGGTTGGCGAGGTAGCCCAGGTAGTGCCGGACCCAATAGGCGGGGTCGGTGGTGTCGACGTCCTTGCGCGCCAGGACCAGGGTGTCCTCGGCGGTGGCCGCGCGGTTCCGGTCACGCACGAGCGAGAAGTGCTGCACACGCACGTCGGCGCGTCTCATCAGGGGACCCGGCCCCTCGGCGTCGACCTCGGTGACGCTGCGCAAGTCGATCACGTCACTCACGCCGACCTGCTCGACCAGCTGCCGTACGTCGGCAGCGGTGAGATCCTGCAGGTTGTCCGAGCGGAGCAGCCGCCCGGGCTTCACGACGGTTCCGTCCGACGTGGGCGTGCCGCCCAGGTCACGCATGTTGACGACGCCCTGGAGCTCGAGCCAGGCGATCTCGCTCATTCGGCTCCTGAGGCGGCCCGATCGAGCCACCAGAGGACCTCACCCTGACCGGTCACACCCGTGGCGGGGGCGGCGTGCAGGTCGAGGTCACCCATCGACCTGGCCACGGCGTCGGCCTTCTCCTTGCCCGACACCAGGAACCACACGGCGTGGGTGCGGTTCAGCGCACCGAAGGTCAGGCTGATCCGCTCAGGCGGGGGCTTGGGGGAGTCGGTGACGGCGACGGCGACGCGGTCGTCGACGTCGATCTGCGACGAGCCGGGAAACAAGGAGGCGATGTGGCCGTCGGGTCCGAGTCCGAGCATGACCACGTCGAACGCTCCGCCCCCGTGTTCGTGCAGCTCGGCGGCGTATGCCTCGGCAGCCTCCTCGAGGGGCAGCCCGGAGTCCAGGGCCGGCATCTCGTGGACGCGTTCCGGGTCGACGTCCACGTGGTTGAGAAGGTCTCCTCGGGCCTGGCGGGCGTTGCGGTCGTCGCTGTGTGAGTCGACGTAGCGTTCGTCGCCCCACCAGAAGTCGACCTCGTCCCAGTCGACGTCGAACCCGTTGAGCGACGAGGCGAGCTTGCGATGGACGAGACCCGCGATGGTGCCTCCGGTCAGGCACACCGACGGAACCCGCCCCGAGGCCTGGATTGACGCCAGCCGCTCGATCAAGGCCTCGGCGACTGCCTCGGCCAGCGTGTCCGCGTCGTCGTGGACCCGCTTCTCGGCGGTCATGACAGCACCGCTCGCAACTGCTTCAGACCGGCCGAGAGGTCGTCGAGGTGCAGCCTCAGCACCGGTCGGCCCTTGTCGGTGAGGACCTTGCCGTCACCCACCGTCTGGGCGACCAGGAACTCTTGGTAGGTGAACTCGCGACCGGGAACGGCGAGGTCCTCCTCGGGCTCCCCGGTCACCTGGAGATAGACACCGGTGGCCGGACCGCCCTTGTGGTACTGCCCGGTGGAATGCAGGAAGCGGGGCCCCCAGCCGAAGGTCACCGGTCGCCCCGTGCGGGTGGCCAGGGCGGGTCGGGTCGTGGCCAGGTCCGCATCGCGATGCCGGTCGAGGTAGGCGTGCACGGCGAGGTAGCCCTGCTCCGGGTCGAGCGCCTCGATCAGTGCTGTGACGGCCTCCGTGACGGAAGCGACGGTCTCGGGCAGCCAGTCGCCGGCGAAGACCGACACGGCGCCGTCGGTGAACCGTGGCGAGGGTGCCTCACCGCCCCCGTCGAGCATCTCTCGTGCCGCGGCCTTGGCGCTCTCGACGTCGGGCTGGTCGAACGGGTCGATGCCGATCACTCGCCCGGCCACGGCGGTGGCGTGTTCCCACAGCAGCATCTGAGCACCCAGCGGTGCGTCCACGGCCGCACCGAACCCGGAGGCGGGTCTGACCTCGGTGAACGGGAAGCCGGGTCCGAAGGTGGACAGCCCCGAGTCCGTCGTGCTGGGCACGAAGTTGGGGGAGTCGAGGGACTCCACGACAACGGGGAGGATGCCCTTTCCCTCCTTGCCCGTGGACTCGGCGATCAGCTGCTCGGCCCAGTCACCGAAGCCGGCGTACGACGCCCCGGCATTGGCCAGCACGAGCTTGCCGACACCGCGGGTCGCGGCAAGTCCGAGCAGCCCGCCGAGTCGGAGGCCGGGGTTGTCGACGGAGTCCTCGGCGAGAAGCGGACGGATCTGCGCCGCCTCGTCGAGCAGCCCGCCGATGTCGGCGCCGGCGAGTCCACTGGGCACCAACCCGAAGGCGGTCAGTGCGGAGTAGCGGCCACCGACGTTCGGGTCGGCCCGGAAGACGCGGTAGCCGGCCTCGGTCGCGGCCTCGTCGAGCGGTGAGCCCGGGTCGGTGACCACGACGATGCGGGTCGCCGGATCGATCCCGGCGTCACGGAAGGCCGCCTCGAACGACCGCTTCTGGCTGTCGGTCTCGACCGTTCCCCCCGACTTGCTGGAGACGACCACGACGGTCTGGTCCAAGCGGTCGGCGAGCGCTGCACGGACCACGTCAGGGTTGGAGGAGTCGAGCACCTCGAGCTCCACGCCGGCCGCACCACAGATGACCTCGGGGGCCAGCGAGGAGCCGCCCATGCCGCACAGCACGACTCTGGTGAGGCCCTGGTCGACGAACTCGTTGCGGAGCGTGGAGACGTCGGCGACCAGCGGCCGCGACGTCTCCGCCAGATCGACCCAGCTGAGTCGCTTGGCTGCCTCGGACTCGGCCGCCGGCCCCCACAGGGTGGGGTCCTGCGCGGCGATCCCAGAAGCGACCCGGTCGGCCACGAGCTTCTCGACCGCCGCCGCGAAGGCGGCCTCGTCGGGATAGCCGAAGGTCAGCCGGTGAGCGTCGCCCTCGACGACGTTCCAGGCGGTCATGACCGGCTGCTCTCGAGCTGCCCTTCCACGGTCTCCACGAGTTCGGTCCAGGACTTGTCGAACTTCTCCACGCCCTCGCGCTCCAGCACGAGCAGGACGTCGTCGAAGTCCACGCCCACCTGCGCGAGTGCGGCGAAGACCTCCTCGGCCTCGGCCGACCGTCCGCTGACGGTGTCGCCGGTGATCTCGCCGTGGTCGGCGAAGGCGTCCATGGTCTTCTCGGGCATCGTGTTCACACAGCCGTCGACGACCAGTTCGGTGACGTAGAGGGTGTCCGGGTAGGCCGGGTCCTTGACCCCGGTCGAGGCCCACAGCGGACGTTGCACGTTCGCGCCGCCCAGCTTGGCGAAGCGCTCGGAGCCGAACACCTCCTGGAAGGCGGCATAGGCGCGGCGGGCGTTCGCGATGGCGGCCTTGCCCTTGAGTGCGGACGCCTCATCGGTGCCGATCCCGTCGAGACGCTTGTCGACCTCGGAGTCCACGCGCGAGACGAAGAACGAGGCCACCGAGTGGATCGTGGACAGGTCGATGCCGTTGGCCTGGGCCTGCTCGAGACCGGTCAGGTAGGCGTCCATCACTGCGCGGTAACGATCGATGCCGAAGATCAGCGTGACGTTGACGCTGATGCCCTGCGCCGTGGCCGCGGTGATTGCCGGCAGACCGGGCTCGGTGGCCGGGATCTTGATCAGCACGTTGGGCCGGTCGACGGCCTCCCACAGCTCGCGCGCCTGGGCGATGGTTCCGTCCGTGTCCATCGCCAGCCCGGGCTCGACCTCGATCGAGACCCGGCCGTCGAAGTTGTCGGAGGCATAGACCTCGGCGAGCACGTCGCAGGCGTTGCGCACGTCGTCGGTGGTCAGCGCCCGGATGACGGAGTCGACCGACTCACCGGCCGCGCCGAGCTTGGCCACCTGGTCGTTGTAGCGCTCACCGTCGCTGATCGCACCGGCGAAGATGGTCGGGTTCGTGGTGACACCCACCACCGACTTCTCCTTGACCAGATCGGCCAGGCTGCCTGTCTCGATGCGCTCCCTGGAGAGATCGTCGAGCCACACCGAGACACCGGCGTCGGCAAGGGACTTGAGTCGTTCGGACATTCTGCTTCCTCCTGAACTGCGGGTCTGGTGATGCCTGCGCGGTGCTCGGTGTGGGGCCGGGTCAGCTCCCCGCTGCCGTGATGCTGTCGCGTGCCGCCGAGGCGACGGCCTCCGCGGTGACGCCGTACTCCTCGAAGATGCGCTTGTAGTCGGCCGAGGCGCCGTACTGCTCGATGGAGATGATGCGACCTGCATCTCCCACGATGTCGCGCCAGCCCAAACCGATGCCGGCCTCGACAGAAACCCGTGCCTTGACAGTGGGCGGAATGACGGAGTCGCGGTAGGACTGGTCCTGCGCGTTGAACCACTCCACACACGGCATCGAGACCACGCGGGCCTTGATGCCGTCGGCGGCGAGCTGCTCGCGGGCGGTCACCGCCAGCTGCACCTCGGAGCCGGTGCCGACCAGGACCACGTCGGGCGCGCCGCCCTCGGCGTCGACCAGCACGTAGCCGCCCTTGGCGACACCGCTGGTGTCGGAGAACCCGCCCTCGCCGCGGGGGAAGGTCGGCACGCCCTGGCGGGTCAGGCACAGGCCGGCGGGCCGGTCGCGGTGTTCCAGAACGGCCAGCCACGCAGCGGCGGTCTCGTTCGCGTCGGCCGGGCGCACGACGTCCAGCCCGGGGATCGCCCGCAGGGCGGCCAGGTGCTCGATCGGCTGGTGGGTCGGACCGTCTTCACCGAGGCCGACGGAGTCGTGGGTCCAGACGTAGATCGCCGGTGCGCCCATGAGCGCGGCCAGGCGTACGGCGGGGCGCATGTAGTCGGCGAACTGGAGGAACGTGCCGCCGAAGACGCGGGTCAGGCCACCCAGGGTGATGCCGTTCATGATCGAGGCCATCGCGTGCTCGCGGATGCCGAAGTGGAGCACCCGGCCACGGAGCGGGTCACCGGACCACTGCTCGGTGGTGCGGCTGGTCGGCACGAAGGACGGCGCGTCCTTGATGGTGGTGTTGTTGGAGCCGGCGAGGTCGGCCGAGCCGCCCCAGAGCTCGGGCATCAGCGGGGCGATCGCGTTGATCACCTTGCCGCTGGCGGCCCGGGTGGCGACACCCTTCTGGTCGGCGTCGAAGACGGGCAGTGCCCCGGCCAGTCCGTCGGGCAGGGCGCCGCTGCGGAGTCGCTCGAGGAGCCCGGCCTCGTCGGGGTGGGCGCTGGCCCAGCTGGCCAGCTTCTCGTCCCACTCCTTGCGGAGGAGGGAGCCGCGCTCGGCCAGCGAGCGGGTGTGGGCCAGGACGTCGGCGGGAACCTCGAACGTCTTCTGCGGGTCCCAGCCGAGCACCTTCTTGGTGGCGGCGACCTCGTCATCACCCAGCGCGCTGCCGTGCGCGGCCTCGGTGCCCTGGGCGTTGGGTGCCGGCCAGGCGATGATCGTGTCGAGAACGATGAAGCTGGGCTTGTCGGTGACTGCAGCAGCCTTCTGGATGGCGGCGTGGAGCGCGGGCACGTCCTCGACGTACTCGGTGCCGCCGTTGGTCCAGTCGACGGTCTGCACGTGCCAGCCGTAGGCCTCGTACCGCTTGCCGACGTCCTCACCCAGCGCCACGTCCGTGTCGCCCTCGATGGAGATGCGGTTGCGGTCGTAGATCACCGTCAGGTTGCCGAGCTGCTGCACCCCGGCGATCGAGGAGGCCTCACCCGAGACGCCCTCCTCGATGTCGCCGTCGGAGCAGATCGCGTAGACGTGACGGTCGAAGGGGGATTCGTCGGCCGGGGTGTCGGCGTCGAGCATGCCGCGTTCGCGACGGGCGGCCATGGCCATGCCAACGGCGTTGGCGACGCCCTGGCCGAGGGGGCCCGTCGTCGTCTCGACGCCCACGGTGTGGTGGTACTCGGGGTGGCCCGGGGTCTTGGATCCCCAGGTGCGGAGGGCCTCGAGGTCTTCGAGCTCGAGCCCGAAGCCGCCGAGGAAGAGCTGCGTGTAGAGGGTGATGCTGGAGTGGCCGCAGGAGAGGACGAAGCGGTCGCGGCCCTGCCAGTAGGCGTCGGAGGGGTCGTGCCGCATCACCTTCTGGAAGAGCAGGTACGCCGCGGGCGCCAGACTCATCGCCGTGCCGGGGTGTCCGTTGCCCACCTTCTGGACCGCGTCCATGGCCAGCACGCGGGCTGTGTCGACAGCGCGGCGGTCGAGGTCGGTCCACTCCAGGGTGGGGGAATCGGTGGTCACGTGAGGATCCTCTCGTTGCAACTACGGCGGCAACGACGAGCCTACTCATCGGGGACGATAGACTCGACGTCGGCACCATCGATCTTCTGCATCTTGAACGCAGTCTTTGCAACCCGAGGTTTTCGTGACGTACGTCGGCCAGTCGGCTTCCACCCCTGAGCGGGCGGCACCTCCGTCGGGCGACCCCGAACGCGCCAGCTTCAAGGACGTGGTCGGGGCGTACGTCGGCCTGACCAAACCGCGCGTGATCGAGCTGCTGCTGCTCACCACGGTCCCGGTGATGTTCTTCGCCGACCGGGGAGTGCCCGACCTGTGGCTGGTGGTCGCGACCGTGATCGGCGGCACCCTGTCGGCCGGATCCGCCTCGGCGTTCAACTGCGTCTACGACCGTGACATCGACGAGCAGATGCGGCGCACGCGTCGGCGGGCG
>NZ_BCRJ01000061.1 GCF_001552535.1 Nocardioides jensenii JCM 1364 = NBRC 14755
CGGCGGGCGCTGCCGCGCCACATCGTCTCGGCCGGGTCGGCGTTGGTCTTCGCCACCACGCTCGCGGTGATCTCGACCGTGGTTCTCGTCCTGTGGGTCAACTGGCTCTCCGCCGCGCTCTCGCTCGGCGCGAACGCCTTCTACGTGCTCGTCTACACGATCATCCTCAAGCGCCGCACGACCCAGAACATCGTCTGGGGCGGGCTGGCCGGCTGCTTCCCGGCCCTGATCGGGTGGACCGCGGTCACCAACGAGCTCGCCTGGACCCCGGTCGTGCTCTTCATGGTGGTGTTCTTCTGGACGCCTCCGCACACGTGGGCGCTGGCCCTGCGCTACCGCGAGGACTACGCCAACGTCGACGTCCCGATGCTGCCGGTGGTCAAGCCGGCCAGCGAGGTCGGCCGTCAGATCGTGCTCTACTCGTGGGTGATGGTGGCCACCACGCTGCTGTTGTGGCCGGTGGCCGACACAGGGTGGTTCTACCCCCTCTGCGCGGTGGTGCTGGGCGGCGTGTTCCTGGTCGAGGCACACAAGATGTGGGGCCGCGCCAAGAACACCGAGACACTGTCGCTGATCAAGCCGATGCGGCTCTTCCACACCTCGAACCTCTACCTCAGCCTGCTGTTCGTCGCGGTCGCGCTCGACCCGCTGCTGACCCGCTGAAGAAATGTCGTTCGACGACGCAACCAAATCGGTCCGAGCGACGTCATAAGAGGTGAACGGCGGCGTGCCCGGTCTCGGGGGTTCGGGCACCCCGCCGTCCCAGTGCCCGGAAGTGCGGCCAGGAGTCCCGGTTCCGCCGGCTCGGCGGAGGTCGAACCCTGCCGGGCCCCGAGCGTCGGTGCGGATCAGACCGTGCGCTGCGCCCTCACGACGACCCAGGCCATCGCGGCCGCGGTGAGTGAGGCCCCCAGCATGTGCACGGTGACCAGCGGCACCGGCAGATCGTTGAAGTACTGCACGAAGCCGACCACGCCCTGGAGCAGCTCGACCAGGAGCAGCGCACCGGCCGCGCGGCGTACGCCGGCCAGCTGTTGTCGGTGGGCGAGCGCCAGCATGCCGAGGGTCAGGGCGACCAACACGTAGACCGCGGAGGCGTGCACGTGCGACCAGACCTGCGGGTCCAGGCCGGTACGCCGAGCATCGAGGTCGCCCGCGTGGGGCCCGGAGCCGGTGACGAGCGTGCCGAGCCACAGCACGACCCAGCCCACCCCGTAGATCAGCCAGCCCAGACGGCGGGTCTGCGTCGGTGCCCGCTCGGGGGAGCCGGCGGCCCAGGTGTCCGAGTGACGGGTCACCTCGACGAGGAGCACGCACAGGCCGATCAGGGCCATGGAGACCAGCAGGTGGAAGGCCACGACGTACGGGTTCAGGTCGGTCAGCACGGTGATGCCGCCGATGATCGCCTGGGCCGGCACGTAGAGCGCGATCAACGTCGCCAGCCGGACGGACCGGTCGCCGTTGGCCCCGGCCGAGGCCCGGTGCGCCAGCGCGGCCAACCAACACGCGATCGCGACCGCCACCAGGACCCAGGTGAGCATCCGGTTGCCGAACTCGATGGCACCGTTGATGCCGAGCGCCTCGTGGGCGACGTAGGAGTCCTCGGTGCACCGGGGCCAGGTCGGGCAGCCGAGCCCCGACCCGGTCAGGCGGACCACGCCCCCGGTCACGACGATGAGGATGTTCGCGACCAGGTTGGCCACCGCCAGCGGCCGGAGGAACCTGGCCGGAACGATGCTGCTCAGCCGCACGTGCGTGCTCACTCCCACTACCTGCTCACTCCCACTTGAAATGCCTGCTCGCGATCGCGCCCGCCGCGACGGCCCAGACGGCCAGCACGGCGAGGGCGACGAGATTCACGGAACCGTCGATGAATGCGTCCCGCATGGCGTCACCCAGGGCACCGGAGGGGAGGAACTGGATGATCGAGCCCGCCGAGCCGTAGGTGTCGCGGGGCAGGACGATGCCGCCGCCCATCATGAGGAGGAGGTAGACCAGGTTGGCCACGGCCAGTGTCGCCTCGGCGCGCAGGGTGCCGGCGACGAGCAGGCCCAGGCCGGCGAACGCCGCGGTGCCGAGGAGTGCCGCGACCACGGCCAGGAGCACGCCGAGGAACCCGCCACCGGGACGCCAGCCGAACCCCAGGGCCACTGCGCCGATGACGACGGCCTGCAGCACCTGGACGCCGAGCAGGGCGATCACCTTGCCGAGCAACAGGCCGGAGCGGGGGAGCGGTGAGGCACCGAGACGCTTGAGCAGCCCGTAGCGGCGTTCGAACCCGGTGGCGATGGCCAACGACGTGAACGAGGTGGACATCACCGCCAGGGCCAGGACACCGGGGGTCAGTACGTCGACCGGGGTCTCCTCGAAGTCGAGCCCCAGTCGGCGGGCGGCCAGGATGCCGCCGACCAGTGCCAGCACCGGGATGACCACGGCCAGCAGCAGCTGCTCGCCGTTGCGCAGCAGCAGGCGGGTCTCCATGCTGGCCTGCACCAGCACCTGACGGGACAGGGGAGCCGAGCCGGGCGCGGGGGTGAAGTCCTGACGGGGGGTG